>JAFGTG010000260.1 GCA_016934255.1 Sedimentisphaerales bacterium | reverse complement strand
ATCGGAGCAGGAGGGATTCGAACCCCCGGTACCTTTCGGTACAACGGTTTTCAAGACCGTCGCCTTCAGCCGCTCGGCCACTGCTCCTCATTATTGATTTAATAATCCACTTATTCTACACGGAACAGGTCGGTTTTGCAAGAAGATCAAAATTCTGACTCCTTCCCGATTTTAACGTGGCTAAAAGAGATGGCCAAATCTTTTAATAGGCAATACAATACGGTAGTATCGAATTATATCCGAATGTTGGAGTGACGAAAATGAAGCGAATCAGAGAATTGCCATTCATCACACGTGTCATGCAGAGTTTAGGAAATGATATGAATTTTTCGATGTCCCAAAGGAGACTTGCTTTAATGTTGGTCTTTTGCTCGGCCGTTGTCTCTCAGGCTCAGCAGCCGATCTATTTGGATTCATCGAAATCCATCCGAGAGCGGATTGACGATTTGCTGCCGCGCATGACGCTCGAGGAAAAGATCGGACAAATGAATATGCCCTGTTCTTATCTGAGCGCCCTCGGTCGGAGTCACGAGGAAAAGATTGAGTTTGCGAAGAAGTTTACGCAGGGGACGTTGCGGGAAGACCTCGGTCCCGGCGGAGGCTTTTTCACGTTGGCCAATCACGTTCTTACGGAAGGCGCCAAACAACAGGCGACCTTCTTTAATGCCCTTCAGGAAATTGCGACCCAAAAGACCCGCCTGAAAATTCCTCTTTTACAGACGGAGGAAGGGACACACGGATTGATGTGCGCTGATGGGACCATCTTTCCCGAAGGTTTGGCCATTGGAAGCACATGGAATCTCGATTTGATCGAAACGATGTATGAGATCGCCGCGAGGGAAGGCCGGGCCGTGGGGATTCACCAGCTTTTTACCCTGGTGATTGAGCCGGTGCGCGATCCCCGTCTGGGCAGGAATCAAGAGGCATATAGCGAAGATCCTTATCTGGTGTCCTGTATCGCCGGAGCGATCGTCAAAGCCGTTCAGGGAAGCGACCTTTCCGCCCCGGATAAATGCGTCGCCGGATTCTGCCATTACCCCGGGCAAAGCCAGCCGGTGAGCGGACTCGAACGCGGAGCGATGGAAATTTCGGAATGGACGTTGCGTAGCGTCTTTTTGCCGTCGTGGGAAACGGCTATTAAAAAAGGCGGGGCGTTGGGTGTGATGGCAACCTATCCGGCGATTGACGGCATTGCGACGCACGGTTCTTCCTATCTTCTTACGGACATTCTTCGGCACGAATTTGGTTTCGAAGGCTTGGTTCTGTGCGAAGGGGGCGGTTTGAGTACGCTGGTGTACGAGGGCGTTGCCAAAGATCAAAAAGACGCGGGAATTCTCACTCTTACGGCCGGCGTCGATGTCGGGATCTCGTATGAAGACGCTTATTTGAAACCGCTTGCACAAAGTGTTCGGGAGGGACTTGTTTCCGAAGACCTTGTCAATCGCGCCGTGAGACGAATTCTCAGGCAGAAATTCAGATTGGGCTTGTTTGAAGAACCTTTCGTCAACGTCAGGCGGGCGCAAGAGATTGTGCATAGAACAGAACATCAGGAGACGGCCTATCAGGCTGCAAGGGAGGGGATCGTTTTATTGAAAAACGAAAATCAACTCCTTCCGCTGAGCAAGGATATAAAATCGATAGCGGTGATCGGCCCGAACGCCGATCACGAAAAGAATTTGCTCGGCGATTACACGTCGATCAACGTCACTCAGGATATTGTCACGATCCTCGAAGGGATACGATCCAAAGTACGCTCGGATACAAACGTTCATTATGTTAAAGGATGCGACGTGGTCGGCGAGGACTTGAATGAGATCGAGCAGGCGAGCCGAGTCGCCGGCGATTCCGACGTCGCCGTCGTGGTTGTGGGTGAAAATGAATGGCGTACGTCGGGTAAGAAGGGAACCGTCGGTGAGGGCTATGACGCGGCTACGTTGGAATTGACCGGCATGCAGCAGGAGTTGGTCAAAGCCGTCTGTAAAACCGGGACGCCGACGGTCGTCGTTCTCGTCAACGGCCGGCCCCTGGCCACACGCTGGATCGCCGAACATGTCCCTGCGATCGTAGAGGCATGGTGTCCGGGAGAGAAGGGGGGTGCCGCCGTGGCCGACGTGCTTTTCGGGGATTATAATCCGAGCGGGCGCCTTTCCATCACGATTCCAAGGCACGTCGGGCAACTGCCGGTTTATTATAATTATCCCCCCTCCAAGAAACACTGGCTAGAAAACGCCTGGGGGAGGCCTTATGTTGATATGGAGCCGACCCCCTTATATGCCTTTGGTCATGGGCTCAGTTACACGACCTTCCAGTATAGCGATTTGGATATCTCCCCAGGCAAGACAGGTCTGGGTGGTAAAGTGCTTGTCCGGGTGACAATAAAGAATTCAGGCGAACGGGCCGGAGCGGATGTCGTTCAGCTTTATATCAATGACCCGATCAGTTCAGTTTCCACGCCGGTTAAAGAGCTAAAGGGTTTCAGGAAGGTTTGGCTCAAACCGGGGGAATCCACCAGAGTCCAGTTTGAATTAGGACCCGACCATTTGGCTTTAGTGAATCGTCATCTCGAGAACGTTGTGGAACCGGGAGAATTCCAGGTAATGATCGGTCACAGCAGCGATAATATTGTTTTGCAGGGAACTTTCCATATTGCGGATCGATCTTGATGCTAAGGAGTCAATTGATGAATACGTTTGCGAAAAGAATTCTTTATTTTGCCTTGTTTGTTGTACCCTTGATCGCTCTTCAAGTCCGTGCCGACGCTACTCTCAAAGTCGGTGTTGGAAAAACGGATATCACGCCCAACGAACCGATGCGATTGTATGGCTATTCTTCACGGAAAGCACCCTATATCGGGATTTACGATCCGCTGTTTTGCCGATCCGTTGTATTTGATGATGGTCAGACCCAGGCCGCCATCATTTCTCTGGATTCCGGTACGATTCCCCTCGGTCACTGGCTGCAAACGATTCGCACGCATCTGGCCGAGAAATACGGTATCGATTATGTTTTCCTCGCGGCCACACATTCCCACGCGGCGCCATATCTGGGAACGCATGACAAACCGATTCCGTGGAATGAGACCATCGCGGGAAAGATTTACAAATCCGTGCAAATGGCATTGACGAAAATGCAGAACGCTCGTTTCAGCATCGGAGCCGGTGAAGTTGATATTACCTATGATCGACGCGTTGTGAATGATGACGGTAGTGTCACGATGCTCTGGCAAAATCATGATCGCAAACCGACCAAACCGGTGGACCAGCGTATCCATGTCCTTCACATTCGAAACACGGATGAAGAACCAATCGCCACGCTGGTTCACTATGCTTGCCATCCCGTGATATCCGGTAGTAGGAACAATCGTGTTTCCGCCGAAATTCCCGGTGCGGTTTGTATGTATGTCAACAAGGCGATTGAGGGTGAATGCATTTTCTTGCAAGGCGCCTGCGGGGATATCAATCCTTATCTTGCGGGATATCTTCAGGAAGACGTTTCCGCTTACGAGACCCTGCAGAAAGAGAGTGAGAAAGTCGCCCGTGAAGTGATTCACATTGTGCATCGGGCTACGCCGGTCGAGCAGGACGATTGGGCCATTCACTATCAACAGAAAAAGGTTTCATTCGGACTTCGTCATCCGGTGAGTGATAAACGGATGAAAGATCTCCTGAACGGCTTTTTCAGTGATGAGGGGCTTGAATATTTTCTTAAAACCGATCAGACGCTTCAAGCGAATGTCACGCTCTTGATGCTCGGCAAGGAGATTGCCTGGGCCGGTTTTCCGGGCGAGTTCTTCGACGATTTCCAGGTCGATCTCAGACGACGGTCCCCCGTAACGAACACGTTTTTCGTGGGTTACTGCAACGGCATGTACTCGTATTTTCCCACGATAGAGGCCGCCGCGGAAGGCGGTTACGGCGCCTCTTATGGTCTCCTGGCAGAAGCCGGCACCGGCGAGCACATGGTTGATAAAGCCGTTATGGGTCTTTATCAGTTGCTGGGAAAACTCTAACATTTATAAAACCGAATAAGAACGCCACATGGCAGAAATCTTCCAAGGCGTTATCCTTGCTAACGCGACAGATTAATAGTTTAATTGTAGAGGGGAGTTGCTGTGGAACTGAGCTATCTTGACTACACGGTGTTCATCCTGTACGTCGGTCTTGTCGTTCTGATCGGATTCTGGGTCGCCCGCCGGGAGAAGAAAACCTCCCGGCACTACTTCCTGGCCGGCAACCAATTGCCCTGGTATGCCATTGGTGCATCGCTGATTGCATCGAGCGTCTCGACAGAGCAATTTATCGGCGAAGTCGGATTTGCATACCGTTACGGGATCGCCGTGGCGAACTGGGAATGGAGCGTTTTCCCGGCTATGACCGTCATGATCGTCTTTTTCGTGCCGTTCTACCTTCGAAAGCACATCAGCACGATGCCCGAATGGCTGGAACACCGCTTCGGACCGTCCAGCCGGATCACGTTCGGCATCATTACTCTCCTGTCTTACATCTTCATCAACCTGGCCGGCGTCCTGTTCGCGGGCGGCCTGGCCCTGCACACCATCTTTGGCGTCAACCTCTGGCTCGCGGTTGTCACGCTTGCGGTCGTCGCCGGCGCCTACACGATTGCCGGGGGATTGGCCTCGGTCGTCTGGACGGACCTGTTCCAGACCATCCTGCTCCTGGGCGGTGGTCTGCTCGTTTTCTTTCTCGGCTTGAACGAGATTGGCGGCTGGGAAGCGATGCGCGGCACCGGCGACCGTGCCCATCTGATCCTCTCCGCCGACCATCCCGAACTGCCCTGGACCGGCATCCTTGTGTTAACCGTTTCAACGCATCTTTGGTATTACGCCACGAACCAATACATCAACCAGCGGGTTCTCGGCGCCAAGAGCGAATGGGATGCTCGCGCCGGCGTCATCCTCGCCGGATTTCTCGGCCTCTTCCTGACGTTGGCCGTCTGCTTCCCCGGCGTGATTGCCTATCGGCTGTTCCCGAATCTGGAGAATCCCGATAAGGCCTATCCTCAGATCGTCAGTCACCTGATTGGCCCGCTCGGCTACGGTATTCGGGGTCTTGTTTTTGCCGCCCTCATCGGCGCGATCATGTCCACGATCGATTCGCTGGTCAACTCGTGCTCGACGGTGTTGACTATCGACTTTTACCAGCGTTTATGGAAACCGTCCGCCACCGAACCGGAGATGATACGCGTCGGCCGATTTACCGCCGCGGCGGTCCTGATACTGGGCGTTCTGTGGACTCCCGTCGTCGGCCGATGGGAAACCCTGTTTGGCTATTTCCAGGAGTGCTGGTTCTTTATGGCGGTCCCCATCGTCGTGGTGTTCGTCTCGGCCCTATTGTGGTCCCGTTCGAATAACTTCTCCGCCACCGTCACCCTGTTGTTATGTGTCCCGATGACGTTATTGCCAGCCGTATTGAAAACGCTGAAAGTCGAAACCAACTCATTTGTCCTTGCGGGGATCCTTCTGATCCCCGTTATTGCATTCCATGTCGCCATGAGTTATCTCAAACCGGCTCCCGAACCGACGCGAGTCCGCCAATGGATCTGGAATCGACAGATGCTTCATTTACCGTCCGAAGAGAGAGGCGGCGCCAGACCGTGGTATAAGAACCTTCTCCTATGGTGGGGTCTCGTCGCCGCCGCTTATCTTGTCATCTACATCATCTTCTGGTAATCGGTATGGCATAGATGGATATCAAATTGTCTTTGAGTATCCTTTAGAGCTAACTCATCCAAAAGGGGTAGATTGGGTTTGTTTTACAAGTTCGTTTACGCACTACGCAATGCGAACTAAATTGGCTTTGTTTTTTCAGATTCAACCACGAATGAACGCGAATAGACACCAATAATTGTTGTTTTCTGACGCGGATTTGTATTGTTTTGTGCATTTTTTGCATTAAAAGAACCACGAATCAACACGAATTCAATTATTGTTTAAAGTTTAGGATTTAGAGATTCGGATTTCCGGCCGAAGGCCGGTATTGGGTTTTTTTTTCATATTCGTTTACGCAATACGCATCACGCAATACCCAAGACGAATGAATTGGACATTCGATATTGGTCATTCGTAATTCAATACCTGGTTCCCTGATAACCTGATCATTTGATTTTCTTCTTTCTGTATTCTCTCTTATATTTAGTTAACTATATATTATACAATCTTCCTTCCGGACAGTCAAGGATATTTTTTGTTTTAGACTGGATGGACCGGATTGACAGGATATCCAACAAAAGAAAACTGCAAGCATCTCTCTCACGGTTCTCAAGTTCAGCTATCGTAATTCATTGAGTGAGTTTATAGTCATAGGTGGACATGGAAAGTAGCCGTCTGTTTCGACCTGTCCAAAGACAAATCGATCCAGGACGCATCAAAATATTCGTCCGGGGTGTCTAACTATTTTGAAGGATTCACAGGAAAACGTGACGTTTTCATTCTGTCAACCCGGGACGCCGAAAGGATCGGCATCCCGGGCCTTTCAGAATTGATATACTTTCGCGTCATTGCAATTAGAGCAAGGATTCCCCGAGAATGTGACATTGGAGTATGAAAGGCTCGCGCAGCGGATTGTTGAAGAACAACCGTTTGGCCAGGCTCTCATCAGGATCTAACTGCCCGTCGATCAGCAAAACCGTAATATCGATATACTGATATTCATCGGTCATTGTGCCGTGACTATCAAGCAAGGCGATCTCGGGATCCCCGGTGGTTTTGAGTGTCAGCCACATCGGACCTTGGATGATTGTCGATGATATGTTGGTGATTGTGATCCGTGCGCTTGTCTGTTCGGTGTTATTGTCATGCTGGACCGATCCAAGGGATACGCTCACCAATTCATCCACTTCCAGCGCCGGCGGGGTTGTATCCAAAGTGAAAAATAAGATCTCATCTTCTCCATCGTTAAGGTAACCGCCCAGTCCGTCGTTGATGGTTTTTTTAAGAGTAATCATGTACTGACCATTCAAAGGCAATACCGTGGAGAAACTGACCACAATCGTATCCGTTCCCCAGCCGGACATTGAGTCCGGTATAACCGGCAAACCGTCAGGGGCATTGATCTGAATATCGGTGTCATTCCCGTCAACCACTTCCGAGAACTCATACGTCAGTACCGGCGTCATGTCACAGGTGACCTTGTCGTTTACATCGAGTCCCGTATCATCCACGAGGGACCAACCGGTCAGCCGAGGACCTTGAGGCCATGGGGTTATTTCCACATCATCGATATACCAACCGGCGCTCTCGTAATGGTGGACAATCCCTGCAGGATCCTCCGTCCCATCAGTGTGAAAGAAGCCTATCCGAATTCGCTGACCTGCATACTGTGTCAGAGGTACGCGCGCACGATGCCAGACGCTACTCTGTGAGTTAACGGAGTACTGGGGTTCCCACGTTTCTGACCAGATTCCATTTGACTCATCATATGTGTCAATCTGCACCTCCCCCTTATCCGCCGAGGAATAGGACCACCACTGGCGGAAACGAAGCAGGATTTCCTCTCCCGCGGAAACCTCTGGTAACTGTATGGGGGGGCTGACTAATCGACTATCCGGTTCATAAGGATAGTTGCTATTCAAGAGGGTTGCGAGACATTGTGTCCCCCCGTATGCACCGCCCGGACCACTCATTGGGATGCCAACCTCCCAGATGCCCCGATCACACCACCAACCATCCCATCCAGATTCAAAATCTTCGAATCCGGGGAACTGAGGAATTCTCTGCTTGGTTATTTGTACATCGTCGATGTACCAACCGGCGCTCTCGTAATGGTGGACAATCCCTGCGGGATCCTCCGTCTCATCCGTGTGATAAAAACCGATACGCACTCTCTGGCCGACATACGCCGTCAGGTCTACAAGTCCATGGTGCCAGGTTGTGTCGTATGAGTAAACGTCTTTCAGCGTCTCCCACGTTTCTAACCAAATTCCATTCGCCTCATCGAATGTGTCAATTTGTACCTCCCCGTTATCCGCCGAGGCGTAGGACCACCACTGACGGAATCGAAGCAGGATTTCCTCTCCCGCGGAAACCTCAGGTAACTGTATGGCTGGACTGACCAGCCGACTGTCCGGTCCATAGGGATAGTTACCATTCAGGATGGTTGTGGCACATTGGGTTCCACTATACGCTTCGCCCGGGCCACTCGTTGGGGTGCCTACCTCCCAGATGCTCTGATCGGACCACCAATCGCCTTCGCCTTCCTCGAAGTCCTCGAAAAAGATGATTTCTCCGTTCGTCATCAATGAGATGGCATCGGAAAAATTTCGTGTCTGTTTAAACGCTACAGTGTCGTCATTACCTGTATCAGACGGATCGATCAAAACCTCATAAGGTGCACCGAAGCTTATATTTGCGACAAGGAGCAACACTATTAGCCTTTTACCTAAAGTCTTCATTTTCATTTCTCCTTTAGAATGTGGTTTAACAATTTTACTTTTTGTCTTTTTGAATTGAATATCGATACTGTTTTCAAATACTTTTATTCCTCTCTGAAAATCAGATTCTATACTTTTTAACACCTCCTTTCTTCTATGGATTCACTATCCACACTTCTGTTTTGTTAAGCATCCTATTTTTTTAACTCATCCAACCGATTGGGTATCGCACTGTATTACACCATGAACAAAGAAAGCTCAAAACTTGCCAAGTGTAGTAACCATATACCTTAATTCTTCTCCATTTCCTTTTTAAGGCGTTCGAAATTGCTTCGCATTTTCTCGGTGTGCGAATGGTTTGCTCCGAAATGTTTCTCGTAAATTTCCAGTGCCCGGCGCATTAAAGACTCGGCCTCAGCAAAACGCTTTGTTACCCGCAACACCTCTGCGAGATAGCTCAAATCGCGGCCGACGCTTGGATGGTCCGGGCCGTTAACCTTCTCATGAATGGCGAGCGCGCGACGAAGGATTGGCTCGGCTTCATTATGTTGATTCATCTTCATGAGTATGGCCGCAAGATTATTGAGATAAAGTGCAATATTCGGGTGGTCCTTCCCAGATAACTGCTCGTCAATCTCTAACACTCGACGATACAACGACTTGGCCTCGGAGAAACGGTTTGTCGCCCGCAATACCTCCGCCAGATTTCTCAGATCACGAACGACGTTCGGATGATCTTGACCGTAAACCTGTTCATCAATGGCTAACGCACGACGAAACAACGTCTCTGCTTCATTAGAGCGGTTTGTTGCTCGCAAGAGTTCCGCCAGATTGCTCAGATCACAGGCCACGTTCGAATGGTTTGGGCCGAAAGTCTGCTCGTCAATGGCCAAGGCACGACGCATCATGGATTCGGCTTCGGCCATCCGATTCATGTTTTTTAACAAATGCGCCAAATTGTTCAAACGAATGGCGACATTGGGATGATCTTTGCCGAAAACATGCTCCTCAATCGCCAGTGCCCGGCGCATCAAAGGCTCTGCCTCGTCCCACCGGTTCATTGCCATCAGCAGAACCACCAGGTTATTGAGGTCTCGTGAAATATAAGGATGTTTTGGATCAAAAGCTTGCTCGTCAATCGCCAACGCTCGACGAAATAAAGGCTCTGCCTCGTCAAGACGGTTCGTTGCTCGCAGCAATTCTCCGAGGTTGTTCAGATCAATGGCCACTTTGGGATCGTTCGGTCCCAAAGTTTTTTCTTGAATTGTCAAGGCACGACAGAACAGTCGCTCGGCATCGGCGAGTCGGTTCGTATCATAGAACAACGTCGCCAGGTTATTCAATGCCACTGCAACCCTGGGATGATTCGGGCCATAGGATGTCTCCATGATTTCGAGGGCTTGCTCTAAAAACGACTCGGCCTCGGCCAACCGGCTCGTATCCTGGAGCAACTGCGCCAAGTTGCTCATCGTAATCGCGATATTGGGATCGTTGGGGTCCAGAGAAGCTTTATTCAGTTCCAACGCCCTGCGAAAATGCGGCTCGGCTTGTTCATACTCACCTAAACTCAGGTACGTTTGTGCCAACGTTATCCGGATCGAGGCCTCGACCAGAGGTTCATCTTCGAAGCGATCTTTGATCTTATCTGACGCTTTGTCGAGAATCTCGCGTACAGTGACTTCACGGCCTCTGGCCTGTACGGGATCTATCGAAGAAAGAAGATCGGTGTTGAGAAATTCGGATATGGCGTTCGCGATATGAGCCTGCCTCTGAGCTTCGACGCGGGCTTCAGACTCCTTTCGGCGTGAATGCTCTGATCGGACGAACATCACTGTCGTTGCGGCAAAACCGATGATCAGAGACGCTGCGATAGCCAACGTTACGACAACGAATCCTCTCCGGCGTCGGATCAGTTTTTTAACGCGATATAATGTACTGGGCGGGCCGGCTAAGACCGGTTCATTATTCAGGTAATGATGAATATCTGCTGCGAATTCGCTGACGGAATCGTACCGGTCGTTGCGGTCTTTCTCTAAGGTCTTCATCACGATCCAGTCCAGATCGGCGCGGATTAATTTTTGCAGGGTTTCCGGGCTGGTATTGCGGTATTTCGCCACGTCGATTCTGGCCTGGCACAGCGTGCTGATCTTGTTGGACGGCCGGGCCGGTTCCTCCTCGCGGATAATCCGCTGCATTTCTTCATAACTTTTGCTCTGAAGGTATTCCGAGTCAAACGGGAGGGAGCCTGTCAGCAATTCATATAGCAGCGTGCCGAGTGAATAGACATCCGTGCGAATATCGATATCGAGGCCGCTTATCTCGGCCTGTTCGGGACTCATGTAGGCCGGGGTGCCGATGATCTGGGCGTAACGGGTGAAAAGCGTCTTTTCCGTGAGTTTCTGGTCGATGGCCTTCGCGATGCCGAAATCGATCACCTTGGGAACCGGTACGCCGTCGTGCAGCGTGACCATGACATTCGTGGGCTTGATATCACGGTGGATAATGCCTTTCTGATGGGCGTGCTGGACGGCCTGGCAGACCTGAACGAACAATTTGAGTCGCTCGTGGGTGCTTAGGTTATTCGCATCGCAAAAGTCGGTAATCGAGGCGCCTTTCACGAGTTCCATGACGAAGTATGGCCGGCCTGTATCCGTTGCCCCGGCGTCCAGGACTTTGGCGATATTCGGATGGTCCATCATCGCCAGGACCTGGCGTTCCGCCTCGAATCGGGCGATGACAGACTTGGTATCCATGCCTAATTTAATGATCTTCAACGCGACTTTCCGGCGAATCGGTTCTTGCTGCTCGGCCATGTAAACAACCGCCATGCCCCCTTCGCCAATCTTTTCCAGGAGCTTGTATCGACTGATGATCGTGCCGAGAGGTTCTTCCGGGAGATTGTCGAAAGAAGGGGAATCTATAAAAGGAGGAGATTCGAGAAAATCTCCAACCTGGCCGTGCAATGCGATCAGAGCTTTCACTTTATCCCGCAGAGTCTGATCCTCGCCGCAGGCATCCTCCAGGAATTCAAGGCGTTCCCTGGGGTCCGTTTTTTCGAGGGCTTGACTGAAAATTTCTCTTATTTTCTCAGATCGATTTTCCATGCCGGAACTCCATTCATCTTTGTTATCCAGTATTAAATGCGAGATTCGTCTGAAAAAAGTGCCAAAAAAATCGACCGGCACCTTAAAAAGTCAATTTTCAGGTTTGTTCCCCCACAAGCTGATTGAGACGAGCGTATGGCTTCCTATTTCAATGCCTTACCTCTTCGTCGCCAAAACATGTCCGCCGGAGAAAAACGTATTCATTGATCGGATTGTCTCATTTCGTGGAGGAGCCGTACACGTCCATAATCCCAATATCGGGCGGCCGTCCGTTTTGATACCCCCATTGCCTTTGCGGCTTGATCGAGGGTGAGGCCTGCAAAATACCGGAGCTTGACTAATTCAGCCACCGGAGGATCTTCAAAGGAAAGTTTGGAAAGGGCTTCATCGAGCGCTATGAGTTCTTCGGACCGTTCGGTCTTGGAGACGATCGCCATGTCGAGGTTGATCCTTTCATGGTATCCACCTCTTTTAATACTCTTTTTTCTCCGGGCATTTTCGACTAAAATTCTTCGCATGGCCTCCGCGGCGGCTTTGAAAAAGTGGCCCCGGCTTTTCCATTCGTCACACCCTCCCTCAACCAGCCGAATGTAAGCCTCATGGACCAGCGCGGTTGCCTGGAGGGTTTGCCCGGGATTCTCCTGCGAGAGTTTTTGGGCGGCGAGAAGACGCAGTTGTTCATAGACAACCGGGAGCAGCTCCTCGTTGGCCTTGCTGTCTCCGTGTTCAATCGCATTGAGAATGCGTGTGACATCGGTCATGGCTTTTCTCCGTCTAAGGGCGTCCCGTAGAGAGGATCGGGATTTTCAACAAAGCGTTACTATTGTATTGAAAATCAACCGGCGGCTCAAATTTTTTACGTACATTTTTCGCGAACGACCTTTCGTAACAGGGCGGGCACCGCACAAGGAATGCACTCGCTGATCTTTGGGTCCATCGGATCATTCGCTGATCTGCAGCCACCCCAAGGCGCTGGGGACATGGAAATCCGGTGACGGGACGTTGGGATTGATCCAGCTCATCCAGGCCTCTATCGGGGGCGGGCCGTCGATGCGGCGGCCCAGGTTATGAATGCTGTCTTTTTGCTCGACGGGTTTGCCGCTGCGATCGTGGCTAAACTCCGCGCGAAACAGGCCGAAACGGATTTTGACGCCGGGGCGCAAAGCCGGGAAGCCAAGATCGATAAAGGTCGTCAGTGGGATTCGTCCTTCGACCGTGTAGCCTTGGCCGGATAGGACACCCTGGGTTTCCAGGCCCGGACAGTGCCAGTTCAAATCCAGTTGGCGGTAATAGGCGCCGCTGTAGTCCATGCTGCGTCCGTGCGGGTCTGTTTCAATGCAGTAATAGCTCTGCATCCGATCGTCACGTGCAAAGTACATCTCTACGCGATCCTCGAAGACGGCATAGCCCTCATCCGGAAGATCGTCGAGGACGAATAGATCTTCATCCATGACGCGAAAGGCAAAGTAGAAATAATCATCGTCACACAAGGCTCGGAAGTCCGTGTCCGGGGCCGTGCGTTCTTGCCAGGGAAAGATAAAATCGGATTCAATCGTGGCAAGGGACCACTGGGGCTCATCCGGGTGACCGTCCAGTTTGATCTCGGCCTGTGGAAGATACTGAACCGTGTAAGTTCTTTGACTCGGTCGTGACGGAGGGGATGCGTTGTCCTCAGGAGCCTGAGTATGGAGCGGGGCGCAGCCCGAAACCAGCACGAGGATCGCTATCTGAATAGCGGCGCGGGTTATCCAAGCCTTCCTGCGATGAATACACTGTTGATTGGTTCGTTGTATGGTCATGGCTATTCTCCATAAATTTTTGGTTAGGCTATTTTATGGAGACATTCCACTTATGTCCAATAGAGTTATGACGGATACTATCCTAAAAAGAATAGGGGCCCGTACTTTATTACGGGCCCCTTGAAGTCGTATTGGGTGAATAGAATATCTATTCTTTCATACGGCTATGGCTGATACAGCCGGATATCGTCAACATAGAGTGTCCCCGTGCCGCCGGGACCCGCTATGCCGGATTTGGTGCCCAGTCCGATCGCGATTGTGTTTACGTTACCCAGGTTAATCCCCTGATCGGCGAAGGCCTGCAGAGGAATCTGCCACTGCTTCCAGCCACTGGTCGCGACCACTTCCGGATTATCGTGGGCCACGATGGCGGGCGCGCCGGCGCTGTTGGCGATAGCCGCATACAGGGGTTCGGCGGCATTACTCGAACTGCCTCTGAACCAGATCGACAGTTCCGCGACAGACGCCTGCGTCCAGTCTCGCGGCGCCGTCAGAGTCATCGAGGCCTCTGAATTTGTTACACCGCCTTCATTGGTAAACAAGAGCGGCATGGATTGGTCGCCGCCATGGACAATCGATTGCTCGGCATACGGGGGCATCAAATAGCCGACCTGCGCGCCATTATCCGCGATGCCGTAGCCATCGATCCACGTCTGCCAAATCGCCTCGCCGTCTGCGTCGTTATCCGTGTAACTCTCGAAGTCTTCTACAAGAAGATAACTGCCCGTCGTGAATATCCAGATGGGGCCTTTCAGCGTATTGCCCTGAGCCTTGACCTCGTCCACGCGCCAATAGTAGGTCGTATTCGCTTCAAGCAATCCGGGATCGTAACTCTCAGCGCCCAATGCTTTGGAGCCTTTGTTCTCAGGCGAACCCGCGCCGGCGGTGCGCACGGCTTCTTTGTCCGTACCGAAGTAAAGCTGGTGCGAGGCGGCGCTGTCGGACGGCGTCCAGCTCAGGACCGTGTTCAGTTGCACATCCGCTGCGTCATAGGCCGGCTGCGGATTGCCAACGGCGCCCGGCGTCGTAAAGCTCCAGACGTCGCCCTTGTAGGTTCCAAGACCGTCGAATTCATCGACGCGCCAGTAATAGACCTTCTCCCGTTCAAGCGCGCCGGTGGAATAGGTGGCCGTTCCGGAGGGTTTGCCCACCGTGGCAGTGTCCACTTGATCGTAATCCTCGCCGAAATAGACGGTATGCAATTTTGCACCGTAGCCCGGCGTCCAGGTTAAAATCACACTATCCGGGCCGATGGACTCGGCGCCATCCGAAGGATTGGGGAAATAGGCCGTCTTGGGCGGAATCGAGAAGCTCCAGACCGGGCCTTTCCACGGACTGTCAGGGTTGGCTTCGTTGACCTCGTCGATGCGCCAGTAATACGTCGTTCCGGGCACCAACCCGTCGGGAAAAGGAAATCCGGGGAAGCCGGCAACAATGTATGTTAACGCTTGATTGCCACAGAACGTTGCTCCGGAGACGTCGTCATTGCTCACGGCGTCCATATCGTCACCCAAATACACATCGTGCGATGCCGCAAAAGGACCCGCTTTCCATCTCAGGGTCACCCAGGTATCCGGATGCAGGGCGCCGTCTTTCGGTTCGGGTCCCCAGGCTTCGGGGGACATCCCGCCTTCCATGGTGCCGAGTATTTCGGCTTCCGACAAGGCATGGTCGTACATCCTGACATCATCGATCGCGCCGATCCAGTCGCAGCCCCATCCGTCCGTGCCGATGAGGACGGGGGTGCCGACGCCGGCAAACTGGCCCATGGGGGTTTCGTTGGTCTGCTCTCCATTGAGATAGCATTTGAGCGTCACACCATCATGCGAACATGCGATATGGCACCACTCGAAGCGCTCCAGGTTTTGGTTGACGTGAGCCCAGGCTCTGGGGGACGAATTGAATGTAAACGACATATAGGGTTCAGGAGCGCCCTGGCCCCACCCATATCGAACCTGAAAACTCCAATCCGAACCATCCGTCTTTGACAGTGGCGCCGTCGTTGTGAGCTTTCCCTCCGGGTCATCGGCGTCGGGTCTTATCCAGAGGGCGATGGAGACGGGACCGGTCATATTGAGGCTGGCGTCACTGCCGCAATCGAAGTAGTCCCCGTTGCCGCCCGATGTGCCTACGCCATAGAACTCCACCGCTCCGCCGCAGATACCGGAAATCCATGCGATATCCCATACGTTATTGTCCACGAGGATCCCGTCGTTGCCGTTGCCACTGACATCGGTCGCCGTCGAGCCGGAACCTTCATCGAGCGTCCAGTACCCGACGAGGTCGGCATGGGCGTTGACGGCCACGCCCAACACAAGAAAAGAAAAAACCAGACAAATCAATTTTCTACACATAGCATACCTCCTTACTTCAAAAGATGGATCATTAGGATTGTTTTTGCTTCATGTCCAACGGTTGGACAATCTCATTCCAAGCGGTTTTCCACCAAGAGACGCCTTACGGTGGAAACGACCTCCTTTCTTTCCAAAACATGCACGCCGTCAGAACGGGTGGTCAAACGGCTCGGTTCTGCCGCCCAGCCACGCAATCTCCGCCGGTGTCAATGCACGCTCGTAGATCCGGACCTCGTCGATCATGCCGTAGAAATGCCGGTCAGCTACCGGGCTGTTTCCGATAAACAGAGGACTGGTCGCCGAAGACGGGAGTGTGCTATCGGTCCACTGCTCCCAACTTCCATTGGCGTAGAACCTCCATTGTTCTCCTGTGACCGTAAACGCCACGTAATTCCAGGCATCCAGAGTCACGGAGGAGACGGTAGATAAATACGCCCCACCGGCACTGAGGGTAACGATAAAGTTTTGCTCCGCTCTCAGATACACTTTATAGCCGGGCACGGCGCCGTCCGTGCTGTCTGATTTGTCGAGGATGCGCGGAAACATGCTGATTCCGGCGCCGGTGGGATAAATCCACGCTGAAATCGTTATCGGCGTGTTGATATCCAGAATCGGATCGTTTCCGCAGTCGATGTAATCATTTCTGCCGTCGAGTTGGATTGCGCCGCCCGTGTTTCCGGCGACCCACGTTGGGCTGCCGACCACGGTGCCGTGAATGTTGTTGCCGGAGCTGTCCCCGGCGTCCTGGTCGAGGTTGTAGTGGGCCACCAGACCGGCGACGTCAGGCTCCGTCGGGGTTACAAGCTGGCGTTCATGAGGGGATAGCGTGATATCGTCAATGAACAACCGGCCGACGGCCCCATTGCCGTCGATGCCGATCGCCAGCTTGGTGACATTCTGCACGTTGGTACCCAACGATGCGAGGTCAATCCTCCAGGGACGCCAAGACACCATCGTTAAGTCGTCGGCGGCCTCATACGCGACCTTGACGCCGTTGACTTTGACGTACAATTGTGCGGCCGTGTTATCCGGATCGCCATAGAACCAGAGCGACAGCGTTTTGGCGCCCGCGGCGGTCCAATCCTGCGCCGGGCTTAGCGTCAGCTCCGCCTCCGAATAGGTGGCGCCGGAAATGTTGTTATAGAAAAACGGCATCGACTGCTCGCCTGCGTGAACGATCGTCTCCTCGACGAAAGGAGGATTATCATACCCTACGAGTGAACCGTTCGTCGGGATACCGAATCCGTCTATCCAGACGTTGAATATCCTGTTGCTCTCCGGCTCGTCGGTATTGAGGTCGTTGTAGCTCTCGAAATCGTCCAGGACAAAATATTCTTGTGTCGTAAAGCTCCAGAGAGGCCCTTGCCATGTGGAGGGCGTCTCGGCGTCATTGACCTCATCGACCCGCCAGTAATACGTCGTGTCCAAATCCAAAGACAGGGGACCGTAGGTGGCCTGAGTGAGAACCGTCACCTCCGCGGTGCCGTCTATCACGGCCTGCTCATCCGTGCTGAAGTAGAGGTTGTGCGTGGCCGCCTCTCTCCCGGGAGCGAAGCTGAGCGTTACACCGTCCGGATTACCCGTCGGCCCCAAGGGGACATCGGTCGCCCCGGACGCCGGATAGGGATTGTTTGCCTGAACCGGCGTGTAGAAGAAGCGTACTTCGCTAAGGCCGTACTGGGGCAGAAGGCCTTTCCAGTTGTCGTTCGCCGTGATCCGGACGTGTTTTGCCGTGACTCCGATCATGTCAATGGTCGTATTATGCGCATAGCCCGGTGTTCCCGGCGCCTGGGTGAACTCGTGGGTTGTTCCCAGTGTTGTGTAGTCGATTCCATCAATCGAGTATTCGATGGTCGCATTTTTGATTCCCATGCCGACCATCGGCTCCACGCTCTCGTTGGAGTTCCATACCCACATTTCATGGAGCCGGTAAGGCGCGTCGAACTCGAATTCGATCCAGGTCGGCTGGACCCCGATTCGGTTGCTCAGCCACATGGTCTGTCCGTCATTGCCGTGCAAAAGGCCTGTTTCATCCAATCCGGAGCCATCGACCGCGTTCTGGGGTCCCTTGAAGGCGTCATCGCTGGAGGCGGTGGCTATGATGTTCTCAGGGGCAATGGGGTACGCTGCAAGCTCGGTCGTAAAGCTCCAAACCCTGCCCTCATAGACCGTGGAGTCCGGCGGGGCATTGACCTCATCGACGCGCCAATAGTACGTCGTTTCGAAATCAAGGGGTTGGGAGGGGGTATAGCTGGCGGCGCTCTGCCTGACGCCGCCCATGCCGGCGCTCACGTCGTCGAAGCTCTCACCGAAATAAACAATGTGCCCGTTGGTTGCCGGTGCAAAAGCCCCCGGTGTCCAGCTCAACGTCACATTTCTCGACACATCCGTGGCTCCATCATCGGGGATCGGTTCAAAGGCTAAACCGCGAGGAGGAGGACCTTCCATCACCTTTTGGATTTCTTGCTCGGTCAGCGCGGTCGCGTAAACGTGCACGTCGTCGATCATGCCGAGAAGGGGCCTGGCGCCGGCCGGGCTGTTTCCAATGGCGAGTGGATACGTCGATATGTTCGGGACCGGGCTCTGGGTCCATTGCTCCCACGTTCCGTTGACGCAAAGCTTCCACTGTGTCCCGGTAATCACAAACGCCACGT
>JAFGTG010000259.1 GCA_016934255.1 Sedimentisphaerales bacterium | reverse complement strand
ATCAAGCGGTTTTTTATTGACAGAGCGGGGTTTTACTAATACTATAGAGTTCTACGGACGAAGTATAGGGTAACGGAGTGTTACCGGTGTCCGCATCGGGTGGATGGTAACTGCCCTGAAAAGGGCCACTTGGAGGTCAGGGCCGCCTAATGATAATGCTTATCTGCGGGGTGAGCCGAGGAAGGTTTTTGGAAAACGAACGCACTTTTGGAGATACTTTGATGTTCAATGGAAAAACAGCCGTCACGGTTTTGGCCGCAGTCATTCTTATCGCCATCGCCTGTCCTGCTCAGACGCTTGAGGAAGACTGGGGCGACTTTTTGCATTATACGAAGATTGGCCGGTTCGATATGGCCAAGGGGCATGCCCAGGCCTTGCTGAACAGCAATCCGGATCCCGTGGCGTTGTTGGAATTGAGCCGTAAGAATCCTCAGGGTTACCAGATTCTGGTCCAGGTGAATGGCAGAACGACGGATGCCCAATTGGTGGAGCTGAGCGGCAAAATTCTGGCCCTGATCGAGCGGGGTCGGTTCCTTCAGCGAACCGCGCCGAAGATTGTCGCCGAAGAGGTTCGACGGCTCAGCACGACCGACCGCGGCTGGTTTATCGCTGTGGAGCGGCTTCAGAACGCCGGCGAATATGCCATTCCGTTTATGCTCGAAGCGATGAGCGATCCGGGCCGGGAAAGCGAACTGCCCTACATCGTCCGGGCGCTGCCCCAGGTGGGTAAAGACGCCATCCGGCCTCTCGGAGCGGCTCTCCAGACGAATAACGTCGCGCTCAAGGCCCAGATCATCACGGCGTTGGGTAAGATCAGCTATCCCCAAGCACTGCCTTATCTGAAGTACGTAGTCGAGAACGACGATTCGGCCGAGCTTCGCGGACTGGCCCAGGCCAGCATTCGGCAGATTAATCCCGCTATGCTGAGCGCCCCGGCCGCACAATTGTTCTATGATCTCGCCGAGCAATATTATTATCATTCCGAATCGCTGCAACCCATCCAGGATGTCAACTTTGCCAATGTGTGGTTCTGGAATGCCGACGAGCAGAAACTGGAGCGGGAAGAGGTCGCGAGAGAATACTTCAACGAACTGATGACCATGCGGACGTGTGAATGGGCGCTCAAAGCCGACGCGGGATTCGGCCCGGCGATCGGCCTCTGGCTGGCGGCCTTCTTCAAAGCCGAGTCCACGGGTATCGAAGCCATGCCGGAGTATTTCGGTGACGGTCATGCCGACGCCCTCGTGTACGCCACAACCGCCGGCGTGGAGTATCTCCATCAGGCACTTGCACGGGCCGTCAAAGACCGGAACGCCTATGTGGCTCTCGGCGTAATCGAGGCCCTGGCGACGACGGCGGGCGAGGAATCGCTGATGTACCAGATCGGCCCGTCACAGCCGGTGCTTCAGGCGTTATCATTCGATGATAGAAAAGTCCGATACAGCGCCGCGATTGCCATCGCGAACGCGGGACCGAAGGAAAACTTCAACGAGGCCAGACTGGTCACGCAGAACCTTGCGGAAGCCCTGGGCCAGACGGCGCAGCAAGCCACGACCGAAGGCAACGGCTGGGACGCTGAAGCGACCGACAGCTACGCGTTGCGTGCAGCCGAGGCGATGAAATATTTGGCCATGACCCGAAATCCCGTCATTGATTTATCCGGAGCCCAGAACGCCCTTGAAGCGGCCGTACGGGACAAACGCACCCAGATCCAAATCTTAGCGGCCCAGACGTTGGCTCATTTCGAGAGCCCGAGCGCCCAGCGGGCGATCACCGCGATGGCCCTGGATATGAACAATTCGGCGGAGGTGCAGATATCCGGCTTCAATTCGCTGACGACGTCGGCCAAGCTGAACGCCAACATGCTGCCGAACGAGGTCATAGACGGCATCTATTCTTTGATCAGTTCGGGAACGACCGATCCGGCCCTTCGCAGCGCCGCCGCGGCCGCCTATGGCGCGTTGAACCTGCCGAGCCAAAAGGTCAAAGACCTCATCCTCGACCAGGCCAAAAGTTGATAGGAAAAGAAATATCGTTTCATTTTCTTATCAATCCTGAGCAAGGCGCAACCGCGTCGAAGGGCAAATTTGCATAGGTCAATGCGATAAGCGTTTCTCTTCGGAGAAAAGCGGCGCGGCAATCTTCCTTTATCATTCCGAATCCAAAAGGTTGGGCTTGCCCCACCATTAGGTCTCAGAAAATGCGTGACAAATACAGTTCTATTTGCGATAAGAAAAGGTAGGGATTATTAAGTAAAGTAAGTTCGTTCGGATAGCAAACGATAATAGCTTTGTTACGGAGACTCATCATGGGACTTTCTTGGCTTCATCGAATTCTATCATGCGGAATGATTATAGCGTCTTTGTCTTTTTCGACGTTAGGAGGCGAAACGCTTTACAATGGCATTGTATTGCCGGATGCGTGGCCTCCGGCGGTCGAGACGTTGACGCGGGAGCCTATGCCTGTGCCGTATCTGGCAAGTCCGCCGGGTGTTATTCCCATTGATGTGGGTCGGCAATTATTTGTGGACGATTTCCTGATCGAACAGACGACGTTAACGCGCCGCTACCATCTGCCGGAGTATCACGCCGCGAATCCTGTCCTGAAGCCGGACAAGCCGTGGGAGCAGGAAGATGCCGCGCGGGCGGCGGCGCCTTTTAGCGACGGCGCTTTTTATGATCCGGAAGACAAACTGTTCAAGATGTGGTACATCGGGGGCTACATCGCCAGCACGTGTTTGGCGACGAGCCGGGACGGGATTCACTGGGATAAGCCGTCGTTCGATGTCCGTCCGGGCACCAACGAGGTACTCAATCACCGCGACGTCAAATCGACCGGTGACGGCCGGTATCGTGATTCGAGCACGGTATGGCTCGACCGGGACGATCCCGATCCCCAGCGCCGGTATAAGATGTTTGTTACGACCCCTATCCCTCAACGATGGAGCCTGGCGTTACGATGTTCCGCCGACGGCGTTCACTGGTCCGAGCCGGTGGCCGTCAGCGCTACGAGGATTGGCGATCGAACAACGGTGCATTACAATCCATTTCGCAAGAAGTGGATATTCGGCCTTCGCATTAGCCAATCGGACGTGGGGCGGGCGCGGGCTTACTTCGAACATCCGGATGCAATAGCCGGGCTTGAGCAGGTCGCCCATGGAGCCGTGCCCTGGCTCTGCGCCGACCGGCTGGACCCGCATCATCCCGATCCCCAATACAGCGAGATCGAGCCGCAACTTTACAATCACGACGCCGTGGGTTACGAGAGCCTGATGCTCGGACTGTTTTCCATTTGGCAGGGACCACCCAACGGCGTGTGTGCCAAATTGAAGATTCAAAAGCGCAATGAGGTCTTGGTGGGGTATAGCCGGGACGGTTTTCACTGGTATCGTCCCGACCGGCGTCGTTTTCTGCCGGTCAATCCCACACAAGGCGCATGGAACTGGGGGAACGTGCAGAGCGTGGGCGGCTGTTGCCTGATCGTGCGGGATAAGCTGCACTTTTACGTGAGCGGACGGGCGATTGGCGATCGTTTCTGGGACGGGAATTGCCACACGGGACTCGCAACGATGCGTCGTGACGGCTTCGCCTCGATGGATGCTGGCGGCGAATCGGGCGTGTTAACGACCCGGCCCGTCCGATTCGCGGGAAAATACCTTTTTGTCAATGTTGACGCCCCGAAAGGCGCGTTACGTGTGGAAGTATTAAACCACGATGGCAAAGTCATCGAGCCGTTTACGGCTGACAACTGCGATCCCGTCACCGCCGACACAACGTTACAGCAAGTCACCTGGAAGGGCGGCGACAGCCTGTCCGGCCTATCTGGCCAGCCTGTGCGATTTCGTTTTCATCTGAAAAAAGGGAGCCTTTACGCTTTTTGGGTCAGTCCGAACAAATCCGGTGCGAGTTATGGTTATGTAGCGGCCGGCGGTCCCGGCTTCGTCGAATCCAGGGACACAGTCGGTCGAGGAGCTTACTCGCCCTGAAATCCACTTTCAAGTGATAGTGCGAAATATCGTACCCTATTACTTGCTGCGACATTTTAAACAAGATTGACAGGATAGTAATTCAACGATAAATGCACAGCGATGTGCATTCATCGGTAGGATGGGCAATTATTTTTTGCCCATGCTGTCTATTATAAATAAATCAAACCGCATTCCCTTGGGGACGCCTTACGGTGGGGCAGGAGACCTGCCCATCCTACAAAAAATTAAGAAGATCGTGTATAACCTAACCCGGTCGAGCCGGAACCAAACAGGGGAAGGTAAAAGGCTGATGCCTTACCGAACGTACCTTCCGCCGGTAAATATCTTCT
>JAFGTG010000258.1 GCA_016934255.1 Sedimentisphaerales bacterium | reverse complement strand
GCTCGATTTGGGCCAGCGGAGCATCGAGCTTCTCTCTTGCAAGCACCGTCCCCGACCCTAATTGCAGTGCTCCCGTGATAATGATTGCGAGCAATATCAGTTGATCGTTATTTTTCATTTTCATATTTCCTGTTAATAACATTTGAAGGGAGTTCGATTTTCAGTTCTTATCGTGGATCGTATCGCAGAAAGGACACAAAAGACGCGGCAAAGAAAACCAGGTTGAACAATACTAACAACCCGATATCCCAGATCGCCAATCTCAAGGACTGGCCCAACGCAAGGTCCCGCTCCTGAAATTTCGGCACCGTTGAAAAATCAACCGGATTATGGGAAATAGCCCGCCAATGATCCGCGCTGCTTTTTTCTGGAAATACCAGATGAAGGCTATCGGGATCTTCAGAATCCTTACTCCGGATAAACTCCTTCAATTCGGATTGATACTCTTTAATTTGCCGGCAAAGGTCCACACAACGAGAAATGCCCGTACCGGCGACCATTTCAGACGCGCGTTGATAAATGACCGTCGGTGAGAAGCATGTCAAATTTCGACCGGTGAACGCCTGGGCCAGCATCTTGTTGTGATAATCCTCACGGGCCTTATTCCTCATGTTGGTCGAGGTGGTCTTAAGCCGGGCCCTGGCGGGGGGATTATTCATCGGATGTTTAGGATCACCCGTCCAGTTCCCCGCTCTCTCTCCAAATTGGCTGGTATTGCCCCATACCTGAGCCGAGATTTCGGACATCCGTCTTTCTAAATCCGCCGGGTTGGGGGCCTCGCCGGAAACCTCGGAAATGATCCGGCCAAAGCTGGGGATCAGGACGACAACCACAACCCAGATCAATAGAAGCATCACCATGGAATTGGCCGTATGAGCCGTCCGGCTGGAGATGAACATTCCCAGAAAGATGAATATCGACAGATATAGAAAGGACAAGAGCACAACGGTAAGTATCTTCAGCCAGTCGAATCCGCTCAAGACCACCGCGTTGGGTGCCACCACAATAATCAAACTCACGAGCAGACCAATGAATAGAGGAATACCGATGGAGAGCAGGACGCCCAGATATTTTCCCAAGAGAAGCTTATGTCGGGGCATCGTATTGGACAGCATCAAACGCAGCGTTCCATCTTCTCTTTCGCCGCTGATCGTATCATAGGTGAAAACCAATGCCAGGAAGCTGAGAATGGTAGAAATAATGAAGACCCAGTCGATACTGCTGAAACGAGAGAGGGTAAAATTGCCCTGGCCTTTTAATTGCGGTAAATCAGTGCTGAATACATCGAAGGCAAAATAATCGGGAAGAGATTTCTCAGAGCCTTCGGCGCAGAGAGCGAGTGGTTTCGGTTTTCTCCAAACGCGGTACTTATAGAACGCCAATTGATAGAGTTTGTCCGTTTGCTCACTTAAGCCTGACAGGTTTTCATTCGTCTTTTCCCAGTAAACGTTGGATTGCTGACGGTATTTACCCGCAAAGACAAATCCGCATACCCCGAAAAGGATGATGACCAGAAGGAGTGAAAGGATGAAACGAAAACTCAAAAGATTTTCCAGGATTTCTTTATACATGATCTGGCGTATCATAATTTGCCTCCGGCACCTGAGTGAAAGCAATGTTCAGTTCGTTTTATATTCGAGCCGATTCATCGAACGTCGTATCGCAGAAACGCGACAAAGGACATCGTGAAAAACAGGACATTTCCAAAAATCAATAAGGTCAAATCAGGAATGGTCCGGCGAAGACTTCCCACAATGTCTATCTTGTATGTGAAACGAGGTAGATCATGCAGGTCGAGAGAAGGTGCATTATCGCCTTTGGGTCGGGTCTTGATCTCTTCTTTCGTACAGGGCGTCCAAAAAATCGATGAGGAAAAGTTATCCGTTCGAGACCGTATATATTCGATGATGTCATTTCGATAAGGCTTAACGGAGTCGAAAAACTGCTTAAAGCCGGCCATGTCCGTCCCGGCTAGAGCGGACATGATGTTCTCGTACAAACTCACCGGTGAGATGCGCGAAAAGCGATTGGCAAGGGCCGTCTGCTTGAACAGGCCACGGAAATACTCTTCTTTAATGTCCGCATATTTATTGGCATATTTGATTTGAAGAGGCACATAGATGCTGTTTATGAGCGTTGTTTTGTGCCAGGTGGTCTCGGAGCAGGATCGAACGTAACCGTTACCAAAACCGCCGCCGGAGGCGTCAGAGACTTCTTCAGGGCCGGATTGTAAACTTCGACCGGAAGCTTCAAGCTCCTTCCAAAACTCTTTCTCAACCTCCTTGGGTATTGATCTGATTTGTTCATTGATGGCGTCTTCTTCTCCTGTCGGTACCATTTGTGTGGCCAAATGGGCGCTTCCATTGGGGACGACCACTGAAAAGAGGATCCATAAAAACAATCCGAGCACTAAAGAAGTGGAGGAACGTCTCGACAGACAGGAAAAAAACAACCCCAGATTATAAATCGTTGCAATGAAGACCAATGAGGCGATGAACATGAATGTAAATCGAATCCAATCCGCGCCGGACAATTCCACCATCGGGGAAAAAAGAAGGATAACGAGCCCAAGGACGAAGGCAATGGCCACCGGCACGATAAGAACCATCAGTCCCGCGACGAGTTTACCGAGTAACACCTGGTAGCGTGCGGCCGTCCCCGAAAGCATCAGCCGCAATGTACCGTGCTCCCTTTCGCCGGATATGGCGTCGTAGGCGACGAGCAGGGCCAGGACGCTGATAACGATCTTGAATATCAGAGAGACATCGAAAACGGAGAAGATCGACAGATAGTGATTGGCCGGTGCGCCGGTGATCTCAGGGAGCTTATCGCACTCGATCGTCGCAGAGTTGCCGAGCTGCTTTTCGAGCCCCTCGCTGAAGATGGCCAGCACGGACGGCGGGCGGTAGATGGTGGGGGTGATATTCTTATAAACGACCACTCTGCCCAGTTCGCGTTCATTGTAAGCGATGTTTTCGTTATAGACTTTGAGTCTT
>JAFGTG010000257.1 GCA_016934255.1 Sedimentisphaerales bacterium | reverse complement strand
GCCGCCCAGGTCGATCGTTACATTATTCGCCTCGACGACAATCGCATTCGTATATCGATCCGTATGCGTCAGATTCTGGGTCAGACAGTAAGAACCCGGTTCGGTAATGGTATAGGGCAATTCCAGGATCGGCTTGGCATTCGTTCGGATCGTCGGATCCGAAGGCAGGCCGGGCGCGATATCGTCGGCCATGCAAAATGCCAAAAACGTTAAAGTGCTCCCCAATGCCAACAGACTTAATACAAGCTTTGTTTTCGTTCTTTTTGCTTTCATCTTTTCACTCTTTCCCTTGATGTGTTAAAAAGTAAATGACCGGTACAACGCCGGTTGTATGTGCACAGTCATTCCTGATGTTCAAGCTGTTAGAATGAGATAACCATCACCATCCATATTCGACTCAACAGAATAACCCCTATTCAATAAGTAGGATAACCTATCCCATGGGGGATGTCAAGTACAATCCCCCTTCGCAGGAAAGCAGGGGAAAACGGCAATCTTCGTAATAACTTATAAACAAAAGATTTACAGCAAGTCACAACAGGAAATACACCGTTATTTTTACAGAGAATACGAGACCTCGAAAAGAATTCATACGAACAGGCTTCCCGTACAGAAGGTAAGACTCAGAAGGAACACCCATCCGGGAGTTCCGGTGAATGATTCCTTCAAGGGCTCCTTGAAAAGCCCTGAATTGAAACAGTATGCGCTTGAATTTTAAGTGCAATATGTTATGATAATAGTTGTGATCGAAGATTGAATATGTGTTATGGCATGTTCACCGAATCATGCGAGGGTGAAAAAACAAAGAATGAAAATGAAACACTCGTATCTTTATGCTATCCTTTTCCTGCTCGTCTTACTCTTACCGAATGGCAAAAACATCCACGCCCGTTTAATGATAAACGGCTATGAACCTTCAGAACTCGTACAAAAAACAGAAACGATCTGCACGGCCACCGTCTTGTCCACGCAAAGCCAATGGATAGACGATCACCGGGGCCGACATATCTATACCAACGTCGAACTTCTGATTGAACGCACGATCAAAGGGAACGTATCCACGAACCCGCTTTATATCGAAGTCGTCGGGGGAACCGTGGACGATATAACGGAACGCGTCAGCCATAGTCCGGTTTTTAGAGAAGCGGAACACGTATTGCTCTTCCTCGAAGGACCCTCCGGAGAATTAACGGGAAAGTTATCCATTACCGATGATTATGTCTTCTGGGACGGCCATACGGTTTCTTTGGATGCGCTCACCTCATCGCTTACTGCCGGCTCCTTCGAACTTTTTGCCGAAACCGACGAGATGCTGTTCAACGATACGATCGTTATCACCCGTATCGTTCCCGATATCGCCTCGGCGGGTACGGATAGCCAGGTGACCATTTACGGAACCGGATTCGGCGATAGCGAGCGCTACGGGAAGGTCGAGTTTTTCTACCGCGAAGATGAGCCGCGTATCAAGGCTTCGACGATTTTATCGTGGTCGGATACGGAGATTATCTGCACGGTGCCGACCGGTATCGTCAACGACTATGCGGCCAGCGCCGGAAGCGGCCCGGTCACCGTGACGACCCGGTCCGGAACCAGCAACGAGTATCCATTCAAGGTGACCTTCGGTTACGACAACCAATACTGGTTGGGCGACAATCCAGTCATCTCTTACTATGTCAACGAAAACACCCACGACTGCATAGGAGAAGGGGCCGCGGTCCAGGCCGCAACCGAGACGTGGAATCAGACAAGCCCCGGTCTTCTATTCCAGTATGCCGGTTCCCATACAAACACACAGACAAGCAAGAACGGCCTGAATGAGGTTATGTGGGGTTCGACATCCTCGAATGCCCTTGCGGTAACATACTTCTGGACGAGATACATACCCGATATACCTGGGGGCTCTTTGACGACAAGGGAAATCATCGAGTGTGATATGGTCTTCAATGACCGAGCCGACTGGAGCACGAATCCTTCCGTGCGTGAGGCCGACGTGCAATCGATCGCCCTTCACGAATTCGGTCATTTCCTCTGCTTGACCGATCTGTACGGAGATATCGGAGACAGCGAATACGACGCCGCCAAGGTGATGTACGGCTATAGCGACGGCAGCACGCTCAAAAGGAATCTGCATCCCGACGATATTGCAGGCATCCACTGGATCTACCCTCCGAACAGCCCGCCGGAAAGTCCCGACGCGATCGATTATCCCACCGAGGACGATGGTGATTATACCATTATCTGGAACACATCCAGCGCAGCAAGCTCTTATCAGCTCGAGCGTTCCCTTGACGGCGGCGATTGGATACAGATCTATTCCGGCCCCCACACGTACTTCGATGAGACCGTGGAAGACGGCAACTATCGGTATCGCGTCGCGGCGTCCAATAGTGCCGGGGCCAGCGATTGGCAGACCGGCGACTGGGATTGCTTTGTTGATTCCGTGATCTGGGAGGGCAGCGGCGAGCCGAACGATCCCTTCCTGGTCGGCACCGCCGAGCAACTCGACAGGATCGGAACCCAATCCAGGTGGTGGAACAAACACTTCAAACTCACCGCCGACATCGACCTCTCGGAATACGACGGTCAGAACGGACGGCCGACGTTCCATATTATCGCCCAGGATGATGAATCAGAACGCTGGACCGGTGTGTTTGATGGGAACGATTATATCATCTCCAACTTAACGTACACACCGAGCACTTCAGGTCATGCAGGACTCTTCGGATGCATTGACGATCCTAACGCACAAGTTAAGCGCCTGGGGCTTATTAGCTCTCGTGTTGAGCATACGGACGCCGGAACAAACGACCGGGTCGGCTCGCTCGTCGGCCTTTTGCAGGACGGATCGATCACGGCATGCTACGCCGAGAACGCCAACGTCAGTGGGAAAAGACGCGTCGGCGGGCTCGTCGGAGAAAACGTAAACGGCGGGATCGTCAATTGCCATGCGAACGCCAGTGTCTCCGGAACCGATGACGTCGGCGGGCTGGTCGGATACAATTCCGGCTCCGTGATCGCCTCCTTTTCGACAGGGATCACATCGGGTAGCGGATGGGGCGTCGGGGGCGTGGCCGGCTCGAATAATCCGCAAGGGAGAATATATCAATGCTACAACCGCGGCGCAATCGCCGGCAATGAGAGAGTTGGCGGACTGGTTGGCGAAAATCGGAAAGGTGAGATCACACAATGCTACAGCACGGGCTCGGTCCATGGCGATAAAGGGTATATCGGCGGCCTGGCCGGAGATAATGTGGATGGAATTATCGAGGCGTCTTTCTGGGACATAGAAACCAGTGGTCAATCTACCAGTGACGGCGGCACCGGAAAGACTACAATCCAAATGCAAAGCGCCGATACATACCTGGAAGCGGGCTGGGATTTCGTTAACGAAACGGAAAACGGCACGGAAGATATCTGGTGGATCGACGAAGGAAACAGTTACCCGCGCCTGTGGGGGGAAGAACGGTGAAAATTGACTAATGACAAATGACTATTGACTATTTGTAACGTGAGCGATACTTTCGCTGACGAACGCGTTTTTCATTCGTCAATCGTCAATAATCAATAGTCAATCTCTAATAGTCTCTCATATTTCTCATCCACTCGGGCCAGTCTTCGGAGGCAGCCCCGCCGGCTTTCGTCCAGGGACCGTGAATATCGAACTGGCGATTCCAGTTGAACGTCCAAAGCTCCTTCAAATCGACTTTTCTGGCGTTGAGGTCCAGGAAAACGGTATTGACGATGCCGTCATGCCTGTTCAGACAAATCAGGTGCATCTCGTTAGGCAATTCGACAACCCCATCGTACGGAGGCGGACCTTGCGTATCGCTGGGCCAGGTATCCCAGACGGCACAGTCCAAAAACAGCGGGATATTGCCGGACTTTTTTTGCTCGCGATGCCTCCAGCACCTTTCGTCGTCACGGTCGCCGAGCCACTCATTCATGCCGTAACTACCGTAATCGTCACCCGGCTTGGCCTCGAAGTCGGTCCATCCGCCGCCTCCGGCCCGCCATCGCCAGGCACCGAAGGGGACTTTTCCCCCATCGGTATAGGGTTTCTTCGCCGAGGGACATAACGTCAGCGCGCCCCGATCGTGGTAATACGGTCGCAACATCTCCGGCCAGTCGCCGGAGGCCTCGGCGCCCGTCGGGAACTTGCCGTCGTACTCATCGAGATACATGTGCCAGCAATAGCTCCATTGTTTGATGTTCGACAGGCACGCAACGCTATTGGCCTGTTTTTTCACCCGTTGCAACGACGGCATCAATATGGCCAGCAACAAGGCGATAATGGCAATAACGACTAAAAGCTCGATTAATGTAAAGCCGTTCTCTTTTCGCATGACGCTTCTCCTTTTCTTGCCGAGAGAAACAATGATTTTCTATGATATGTTTATTAGCCATAATTATAACACATCCGAACACAGGGACGCAAGCGTAGAACTGGAAAAAATGAATATTTACGGGAGCTTGCAGGCCGTTCAGTAGTCTTTGAAGTTACTCATCCACTCGGGCCAGTCCTCCGACTGGACGCCGCCGGCCCGGGTCCAGAGGCCCGCCGTATCGAATTCACAATTCCACTTCAATGTCCATAATTCCTTGAGCCCCACGGCTCTGGAAGAGAAATCGACGAAGACGGCATGAGAAAATCCATTGTGCCGGTTAAGACAAAGCATCTTCATCGCATTGGTGCTCCAGCCGTCCACCTGCCCTTCGAAGACCGGCGGCTCATCCGTATGATGCGGCCGCGTATCCCAATGATAGTCATCCAGGAACAACGGGATATTGGCGGCGCCCTTCACATCGCGCGTCCTCCAGTACCACTCGGCCGGCCGTCCTCCCTCCCGGCCCGGCAGAGGATCGGTCACGCAGATATTGATCCCGTAGCTGCCGGAATCGCCCAGAGAATTGGTCCAGGCCCCATACGTCGCATCCGCTCCGTCTTCACGAGGTTTGATCGCCGTTGGACAACAACAGAGGTCCGGATCGTCGAGGTAGTATCGGCGCAGCACAACCATCCAGCTATCCTCGAAATAGGCGCTGTCGTTCCAGCCCCGATGGAAATGACCGTTGTTGTCGTCCGTGTACAGCGAAAAGTACAATGCCCACTGACGCAGGTTCGACTGGCAGGCGACCGCCCGGGCCTGTTTCCTGACGCGTTGCAACGAGGGCATTAATATCGCCAGCAATAAGGCGATGATGGCGATCACCACCAAAAGCTCGATCAGCGTGAAGCCTCTTGATCTGTTCATAAGAACACTC
>JAFGTG010000256.1 GCA_016934255.1 Sedimentisphaerales bacterium | reverse complement strand
TATAAAGGCGCCAAGCAGATCTATTATGCTTCGGTTTCCGACCTGGATCGGCAGGTTGGGCGGTTGATTCAGAAGATTGACGAACTGGGTTTGGCCGATAATACGATTATCGCCTTTTCCAGTGACAATGGTCCGGAAGACTTCGATATCGGCAATGCAGTTCATAGCGGTATAGGCAGCACCGGTCCGTTTCGCGGCCGAAAGCGAAGCTTGTACGAAGGCGGTATCCGGCTGCCGTTCATCGTTCGCTGGCCCGGTCGTACCCCCGCCGGACGTGTAGATGATAGTACCGTCCTGGCGGGTGTCGATTGGTTGCTGACGGTTTGCAGCCTGGCCGATGTGAAGCTGCCCAGTAACCTGGAGCCTGATGGCGAAGATATGTCCCAGGCCCTTCTCGGCAAATCCAAACGACGGACCAAGCCGTTGATGTGGGAATGGCGATATCGCATCTTCGGCGACATGGTCAACCAGAGTCCGATGTTAGCCATTCGCGACGGCAATTGGAAGCTGTTAATGAATCCCGACCGCAAGCGCATCGAGCTTTATGATATTCTTAAAGACCCGACGGAGCTGGATAACGTCGCCGTTCAACATCCCGATGTGGTGCGGAGGCTCTCGGCGACATTGTTGCACTGGCAGGGGACGTTACCGGTCAGCCCGATAGAGAAGTCGGCCGGATCCAATGATTATCCGTGGCCGAAAAATAAATGAGTGTCATGCCTGAGACGCTTTCATGGAGAATGAAAAGTGCCGGATAAAAAAGCGGTCGTTTTGTTAAGCGGAGGTCTTGATTCAGCAACCACACTGGCAATTGCGTGCAGCGAAGGTTTTAGCTGTTACGCATTAACTTTTTCTTACGGCCAGCGGCACAGGCGGGAAATTGATGCCGCGAAAAAAGTCGCTGACTCGCTTGGAGCGATTGAGCATCGGATCGTTACGATTGATTTAGCTTCCTTTGGTAGATCGGCCCTGACGGACTCCACCCTGAATGTTCCCAAGGACAATATCCATATAGGTGAGCCGGGTAAGATTCCCGTCACGTATGTCCCTGCCCGAAACACGATATTCCTGAGTTACGCTCTTGCCTGGGCGGAGGTGCTCGGCGCTTTTGACATCTTCATCGGCGTCAATTCGACCGACTATAGCGGCTATCCGGACTGCCGGGCTGAATTCATCGCTGCTTTCGAGAGGACCGCCAATCTCGCCACCGCCGCGGCGGTGGAAGGCAAGGGGCGATATCGCATCCATACGCCGATCATCGAAATGACCAAGGCGCAAATCATCCGTTCCGGGACGCAACTCGGCGTCGATTATTCTCTGACGCATAGTTGTTACGATCCCGATGAGCGGGGCAGAAGCTGCGGTCGATGCGATTCGTGTCGGTTGAGACTCAAAGGTTTCGCCGAAGCCGGCTTGAAAGATCCCATTGAATATAAAAACGAATAATATAACGATATACGACATACGCAATACGACATACGACTCATTATGGTAGTGAACGAAATCTTCTATTCTCTTCAAGGCGAAGGCTTTCTGGCCGGCGTACCGAGTGTCTTCGTGCGTCTGGCCGGCTGTCCCTTGCGTTGTCGATGGTGCGATACCAAATACGCCTGGGAAGAAGACGCCGGGCGGGATTGTACGATCGTTGAAATCGTTGAAACGGTGTGTAAACATCGTTGCCCATTCGTCGTCATCACCGGCGGAGAGCCGATGATGGATTTGCAGGTGCGCCAACTGGCAAGGGAATTGAAAGCTTTGGAAAAACATATCACCATCGAAACGGCCGGCATCGCTTATATCCCGGATATACCCTGTGATGTCATGAGCATCAGCCCGAAGCTGAGCAACTCGATGCCTGAAGATGTGACGTTAGCGGCGTTGCATAAGGATTCGAGGCTCGAGCTGGCGGTCCTTGGAGAGTTAGCCTTTCATTATAATTGTCAGTTCAAGTTCGTCATTGATTCCGAGAACGACCTGACGGAAGTCCAGGAGATTATCGATTCGACCGGGAACATCGATGCCGGGAGGGTAATGTTAATGCCGCAAGCGGCCACGAAGGAAGAGTTGTTGGCCAAATCCCCGATGGTAGCCGATATGTGCAAGCTCGCCGGCTTTGCATTTTCGCAACGCCTCCAGGTTCTGCTCTGGAATAACGAAAAGGGGACGTAGTCGTCGTTTAGGCACTCTGACCAAACCAAGATTATTATTCCTACCTATGGCACGCCCAAGGTGGAGCGCAGCCGAGGAATCTATTTAAATAAATCCGCGAAGCGGTTCCTTATTGTCTCATATCAATAGTCTTTTCCGAAGCCGGGTATCCTCAATCCACACTATCCCTTTGACAGTTATCGTCGAATTGGGTTTGATTGGCTTTGTTTTTTCGGGGCCGCCGGGGGGCTAAGCTAATATAAATGTTTATATATACTCATCTTACAGTATTTTTGCCTCCTAAACATTGGCTTTGTTTTTCAAAATCGTCCCCTTGTTTACAACGGTCATTCCGCACCCATTCGACTGCGCTCAGGGCAGGCTTTGATACGGAATCCAGGATTCGTTCACGAATATAGATTCCTGCTTTCGCAGGAATGACAAGCCGGAAATTGGGTTTGTTTTGAAAAATCTCCTCGTTTGGGATTTAGAGTTTAGTGCTTCGGATTTCCGGCCGGAGGCTGGCCATTGGGTTTGTTTTTTCAGTTGAACCGCTGATGAACGCAGACGCCGTCCCTTCAGCTTTGTTCAAGGCAAGCTCTGAACCTGTCGAAGGATAAACGCTGTTTCTTGGTATTTTTGATGCGGATCCATAGGATTTATGAAGATTTTTGTGAAAATATGTAAATTTTTGTGCATTTTTGAGCATTTTCGGTTTAAAAAAACCACGAATGAACACCAATGAACTCGAATGCGATTTTCATTTAGTATTTCCGGCTGTAGGTTGATAAATTGGTTTTTTGCAAATTCGTTTTCGCGATACGCATCACGCAATACGCAATACAAAGTTAATTGGCTTTGTTTTTCCAAATGGTCTGACAGGATAACATGATGAACCGGATTCTTTCATTCGCAATCAATAGTCAATTGTCACTCGTCGGTAGTCAATGAAAAGGTCTTGGGTCTGTTGTCAGAATTCTGCCTCCGTCATTTCCCTCCTTCTAAATACTCTTCACTATTAACTAATAAGTTTGATATCTATCATACAGTAAAATCCCGGGTCCGTCAAGTGAAATTAAGAAATGATTCGTTCGTAGCGAGGGCGTCCTGAACGTATCCGGCAATAGCTTTTCCTTGTCGGTTGGGCGGGGAAAATGTAGAATAAGCTGAAGTGAGTCGTACATCTCTGACATGGAAGACATTGCATGATGAAAAGGGATAAAAAAGTGGAACGAAAAAGTTTTACTCTTCTTGAACTCCTGATCGTCATGTCCATCATCGTCTTATTAATGAGCATATTGCTACCTTGTCTGATGAGAGCAAAAGAAAGCGCGTATGAATTATTTGCGATGCAAGTCGAAGTAAATGAAGAAGGAAAGGTCCTCCTGGAAATTCAAAAGCCTTCGAATAGAAAATCCTATGAAGACAATTATATGATCGAGATTCATCCTCCGAGCAAGTGCCACATTTCTTTGAAAAAACCTTATCCTTCACGCATGAAATTAATTAAAAGAGACGGCCAGGAGTATATTAAATGGAGACCGAAGTGGGAGGATATCGGTGTGCATAGGATTACGGTTGTTTTTGAAGGAGAGAAAATCTCCGAGCAAGAAATCGCGGTTTATGTTTTTAATAAGGAGCTTTTAGACGCTGAGAAAGACAAATCAGACGCGGATGAACATTGATGATGTGGATTGTGGGTTCGGTTAGTGTGCGTCCTATTTAAACCAAATCAGTTTTCAAGTCGTCTGACAACGACATCGCCGATCGTGTCCTCCTGACTGCGAGGCACATACGGCTTTCCCTGCTCCTGTACCCAGACGTTCAGTTTTGCCCGGCCGGCGGGTAAAGTGAACGTGGCTTGCGATTGCCCTTGTTCGAGCGGCTTACTCATGATCTTATCATCGATGCTTACATAGATTCGACCCTTCTCGGCGACCGGCCCTCTGTTAATCGTGAACTCGTATTGTCCGCTACGCTCGACGTTCACGGGCCATCCGGTGGGTTGCTGATCGATATAGGCTCCATCCTGGTAACGGCACAAATAGGTCGGATTCTCGGCGTCAGAGCCAAGATGTATATAGCCCGGCGTGAATTGCCGGGTGCTTTTAACATCATCGAACCAGGCATCGTATGCCGTCCTCAGCTTGGCCAGTTCGTCGGGATAGCGTGTCGCGACATTGTTGTTTTCGCCGGGATCGGTCGCGAGGTCGTAGAGTTCGAGAACGGGATTGTCCCCGGAGGTCTCAAGTTTTCTTTCGTTGAACGTATCCGGATAGCCGACCATTTTGAACCTCTGCGTCACAACGGCGCAGTTCTGATAGCGTTTCGGCGTCAGGCCGCGATGGCACTGGAAGAACAACATGCGCTCCGGCTGCCGGCTGTTTCGGCCTTCCAGCAAAGTCATCAAGCTCACGCCGTCGATCACGTGTTCGGCCGGGAGGTTTAATCCGCAAACATCCATCAGCGTGGGCAAGATGTCAATATGAGAAGCAATGGCGTCAATTTTCAGGCCCTTATTTTCTAAATGAGCCGGCCATTGCACGAAGCACGGGACGCGCAGTCCGCCTTCATAGACGGATGGCTGCCCTCGACCCCGAAATCCGGCTACATCGATCCGCACATTTCCATCGTCTGTGAGGAAAATAATCAGGGTATTTCGTCTCAGATCCAATGCATCGAGCTTGTCGAGCAGACGCCCGACGTTCTCATCGAGGTTGGTAATCATGCCGTACACCGTCGCCGTCTTGTCGTCCAGTCCCATGGCCTTGTACGGCTCGCTGTATTTCCGATGGACTTGAAGTCCGACTTCCCCTGACGTGTGAGCCACGTTCGTCGGCAGATACACGAAGAACCGCCGGCTGCGATGGTCCTCGATGAACTTCTTGGCCTCCTGGAAGAAGATATCCGTGCAGTATCCCTGTCTCTTTACGCGCTCGCCATTGCTCCACAACACGGGATCGAAGTAGCTGTTCGGCTTGTCGGGCACTTGTCCGAGCCGGCCCGACTTATGAACGAGAACGCTGTCGAAACCCTGGTCCTGGGGTCGCATGGGGTAGTTGTCACCCAGGTGCCACTTGCCGAAGATGCCGGTCGCGTAGCCCGCCGTCTTAAGATGTTCGGCGAGGGTCGTTTCGTCGCCGTGCATCTTGGCGCCGCCGCGAGAGGTGTGAATGACACCCGTGCGATAGTAGTACCGACCGGTCATCAAGCTGGCGCGCGTCGGCGCGCACATCGGATTACAATAGAAGCGGTCGAATCGAACGCCTTCCCGGGCAAACGCATCCAGGTGGGGGGTCTTAATCGTGTCGTTGCCGTTGATTCCGAATTCCGTAAAGCCCACGTTATCTCCCATGACCAGGATGATATTCGGCCGATCTTCAGGCACATCCCGCGTCGATACCGGCTTGAATTGTCCGCATCCATGAAGACCCATACAGGTCATTGCACACGTCGCCGTCCTTTTAAGAAAGGTCCGACGGGTTATGTTGTCCGGTCTGCTCATGACTCGATCCTTGTCAGTGTCACAATGTACTTACGTGTGCCCATTGTTCTGCCTCCAGGCATAAGTGTCGATGACTTGCTAATTCTATCGGCAAGACAAAGAAGCCATCTTCATCATATGAGATATGGTCTTGTGAATCAAATTTCTTTTGTTTTCCCTTCTCATCCGTTATAGTGTTTTAAACGATTCTCAATAACTTCAATTTTGCAAACGTTCGATTAATAACGATAAGAAAGAGGTGCAAGATGAATAAAACGCTGACGTTCGTATTGTTTACTGTTGCTCTTACTGTTCCCTGTCACGCCGATGATGTCCCCCTGGCGATGGCTTCCCTACAGGACATGATTGACACGTCCGCCGGGTTGGTGGAGTTCCCCGCCGGCACGCACGTGATCGATGCGCCATTGGTTGTCGATTTGACAAAGACTGGCTACCGGGGACTCCGGGGCGCTAATGGAGCGACGCGGATCGTGATGACGGCGCCGGGCCCGGCGATCAGGATCATCGGCAACCATCAGGGCACCGCGAACCCGGCCAGTGTGACGGAGCACACCTGGGAAGCCGAGCGGTTTCCGGTCGTGAGCGGCCTGGAGATTTTAGGCCGGCACCCGCAAGCGGACGGGATCGAGCTTCGCCGGACCATACAATGCACCATCCAAAACGTGCTCATCCGAAACTGCCGGTACGGCGTCCACCTGGTGGAGCGCAACCGGAATTTCCTGCTGGCGGATTCGCACATCTACGACGGCCACGACTCCGGCGTCTTTCTCGACAACTGTGACCTGCACCAGGTCAATATCATCGGCAACCATATCAGCTACAATAAACGCGCCGGCTTCCGCCAATACAACGGCGACGTGCATAACGTCCAGATTACCGGCAACGACATCGAGTACAACCATAACGTGCTCGTCACGAAAGACGGCGCCGAACAACGCGACGACGAGCTGATGACCGGGGAAATCGTGCTGGAATCGCCGGACAGCCTGATCAGCGAATACACCATCGTCAGCAACACCATCCAGGCCATCCCGGAGAGCTGCGGCGCGAATATTATAATCCGCGGCAGCGAGAAGAACACCCCCCACGCCGCGCGGACGATCGCCATCTCCGGCAACATCATCGGCAGCCGGGACAAGAATATCGTGCTCGAACACGCCGTTCGTGTCACCATTACCGGCAACACCATCTACGGCGGCAAGGTCCTGAACGTCCAGGCGAAACACACGCAGAATCTCGTGCTCAGCGCCAACAACATCGGTTCGCGTCCCTCCATGCATAAGGT
>JAFGTG010000255.1 GCA_016934255.1 Sedimentisphaerales bacterium | reverse complement strand
TTCTTCTTTTCAAAGCCGGCGACGGTCATCTTCCGGTCGGAGGTCGATGTGTATGTGAGTTCTCCCTTCGATGTAGCCGTGCCGTCAAAAAAGCCGGCCATGTGCTGGACGCCATAGAAAAGCGGTCTTTGATACATGATTTCGTACAGGAGATTCGCCCTGAGCAAACCGAACGATTGCAGCATGTTCGGATAACGCAAGTCGATGATCGTAAAAACGGACGAACGGATATTGCGAACGCGATCTCCCGCCATCCGGCGCAGCACCCATTTGGCCTGGCTGTATTCCGTCCAGGGGTAGTGACTTAACGCATGGCCCCATTCTAAAATCGAAGGACAGCCGCACTCCCCCTGATACAATTTTACGTCAGGATTATACGAACGAATCAGCTCCTGCAATCCCTCAACCATCGGATAACAGTCGTCCGGATTGCGCGTGTAAGGATGATAAGTGACGTAATCAATGATACCCAGCTTGCCTTTTGCTTTGAGCAACTCAAAGACGTCACGGGGAAATTCCAATACAACGCTCGGCGAAAAATGATAAACGGACAGCGCCAGAATCGTGGCGTCGGGCTGGACTTTTTTGATCGATTCGACCGTTCTTATGAGAAGGTTGGTATAAACCTCGCCGGCTTTCTCCCCCTTCGGCTCGTTCCAGACTTCCCATTCGGAAACGACGTCTTTATACCGTCTCACCGTGGCTTCAACATACCGGCACCATGCGGCCATTGTATCTTCGGACGTAAAAATGGCGGACCCTAATCTCATGCCGGAGCTGTAGATCGGATTGCCGTAGCACAGGCATATCCAGGGTTCGACACCCTGCTCTCTCAGGCCGTAAACGTGACGATCCAGCCAGTCAAATTCGTACACGCCCTTTTCCTTCTCGCACTTGGCCCATCCGCTTTGCAGCCTGGCATGTTTGACGCCCAACTGGCCGACGTAGTCTTTGTACACGCTGAAGTCCGCATAATCCCGGTCGAGCGTTTCGCACCCCACCGACCACGGAGACGAATGAATTTCACTGGACGATTTCGTCGCCAGCCACCCGATCTGTTTCAAGTCCGGCCCGGCCCGATTGAACGCTTCCCACGTAATGCTCTTGTAGCGAGTCTGCCCGATGACCGTTGAGCATACCAATAAGCTAAACACAATCGCCCGAACTGTTTTCTTCATTGTCAATCTCCTGGTTCGTGTTCTTCAATACAGTCAGTAACGCTATAGGCAGAACCATGCTAAACACATTTCCGAAATAGTGCAAATATCAAATGGTTTCAGTTGGAACCGGTCAATACCGACACATCCCCGTCACAGGTTTTGTCGATCGAGAGGGCTCTCTTCAACAACCCGATGGCCGAGTTCCATCCTTTGCTGTGGATCATTGGCTTTGTTTGGAACCGGCACCGCACCGAGAAGAAGTTCGTATTCTCTTTTCTCAAAAGCGTTTAGATCGTTTTGAGCCGTTGAGAATTGGCTTTGTTTTGCGCATTCCGTGGCGCGGGCCGTGTCGCGGGCGTCTCGCCCGCGCGTCACGCGGGCATCTTGCCCGCGATAAGAATCCGCCTCCATCTCAACCGCCTCGACCGGCTCTTGTTTTCGCGCATGTTGGAGTTTCTTAAGCTCACCCATCGTCCTGAACAGACTCGCCTCGAACCGCCTCTCATACATCGACAGCCGCTCCAGAGCCCTTGAGCCCGCAAAGTCCCTCATCGCAATATAGCCCAGGACCTGGTCGTCATAACACTTATCCGAGTATTTCGACTTGTCGCAGGGCTTACCCGTAATCAGCGATTCCGACAGCTCCGGCCGCGAATCGTTGATCTCCCGCCTGATTTTCACGTCGATCATCTCATTCTGCATCCGCGCAGCGCGTTTGATCCGCCAGGTCAGACTAACGATCCGCTCGGCGAGGAGGTTTTCCATTGTCCCTTCGGGCGCCAGCTCCTTGAGCAATGACTCTCGAAGTGCGTCATAATCCCCTTGATCTTCGCTGATGACCACGTCATAGCGTGCAAAAAGGCCGTGTTTCGTGGCATTTTTCGCCGATAGTGCTTTGCCTTCGGCCGTCCGCGGCCCGGTCGATTGTTGCGCATTGCGCCGATTCGCCAGTAGTTGTGCTTGAGTCGCCATGATAATTTCCTCCGGAAATGGAAATGATTATTGATTATTGATTAATGATGACTGACTATTGATTATTGAGCTTAAATCGTACATTATAATTAGTTTAGTATATATCAGACTTAATATCCAGTATTAAATTGATAAAATATTAAAAAATAGTCCTCGACTTGCGTCCATCGCTGCCGAACGGCGAACGCTATGGTTCGCACCGTGTTGTTGGGAATATTTTTAAAAAAAGGTGGGAATTCGTGGCGAAATTGTCAATTTATGTAAAAAAATGTAAAATTATGTAAATTATTGACACAGATTCCACAGATTTCGTCCTGAGCCTGTCGAAGGATCTGATAGTTTGGTTTTTAGGCCACGAAGACACGAAGCCACAAAGCAATAATCAATTATCAATAGTCAATATTAAATAGTAGGAGCCCCACTCTACGTCATTCATATTAGAAATGTAAATGGTGTTTCTTGTCGTTAGCTAATCACTAATCAAGCTCTGACCCCAAGCATTTTCCGGAAATTTTCCGTGGTTTCGCGCATTAAGCCCCCCAACGTACGCCCACGCATGAGTTGCGCCCAGGACCTCGACGCGAAAGAATGGTCTATCGCTCCCCCAACGTACGCCCACGCATGAGTTGCGCCAAAATGACACAAAGCCAAATTAACGATATCTATCCCCCAACGTACGCCCACGCATGAGTTGCGCCCACGGGGAAATACAATTGTGAGGTTTGTAAAATCCCCCAACGTACGCCCACGCATGAGTTGCGCCCTGGGGCACAGATCGAGATTGAAGTGATCGTGATCCCCCAACGTACGCCCACGCATGAGTTGCGCCTCTGACGTCTGTAAGATGTTTCTCTGCATGAACATAAAATAGCCATTCCGCGAACCCTGTTTAGGCGATCTTATCTTATTCATGATGTGTCACGCAATTCGGCATAGGCAACTCCGTCACAACTGTCGCGAACCTACCAGCATTTTCATGCGCGCTTCAGGTTCGCGTAACAACGTGGTTGTATGTTGCGCCCCGTCATGGCGGGACGGCTGCTGCCCGAGGGCAGCTTGTGGGTCTGTCCACGCTCCTTAATGGCGTGAGCCAGCCCAATAGGCCTCACGGGAAGGCCTTACGATAATAGCCGGCACGAATGCAAGCATCTTACCGTTCTTCTCCATTCGGAGACTTAGAAATCTGTTCTTTTATAAGGTCTACAATTCCCGGCGTCGAGATATTTCTGGCGGCATTTTTGTCCGCATGGTCCTTGTAGCCACACCTTACACACTCGAAGTGAGCTGCGCCCTTTTTGCCTTTCGGTCTGTTCTCTCGCGAGATATGTCCACATTTTGAGCAACGCTGAGAGGTATAGGCTGGATCGACAAACTCCAGCTTTGCTCCTACCTGTTCGGCTTGCCATCTGACAGCATCCACAACCATACGTGGAGCCCAGTTGCGACGTAACCATGGATCTTCATCCTTGATATTCTCAGAGAGCAACTCCATCTTCCAAGTACCCGCACCATTCCGCCTGGCGACGTCTGCTATACTTGCAGCTATTTTCTGGCTTGCGGTCTTCATCACCCGCTTCTCACGTTTGCGAAGATTTTTCAACTTCGCTTTTGCTGCTCTTTTTGACTCATTATCAAGCGGAGAATCCTTGCTTCTCAGTGACCTAATAATCCGGACAATTTCGCTTCGGATTATCCCGCGAGTATTTAGCATATCCCGTCCACGACCGACCTGCATGGCCCATTTCTTCGCCTTACCGTTCTCCCTGATGTGTAGGCATGCTGGAACTGAGACACCCAAATCAATACCCATGATTATCTTTGGATCAATATCTTTGAAGGGATCGGGTGTGTACGAAACAACCACTTGTCCAAGCCAGGTATTGCCCCTTTTACGGGGATTCCGAAGTATGTGCGAGTTCTTTAGCTTCCATTCGCCGTCGATAATGCGCTTGAACTGACCTGCAAGCGTTTTGTCACGGGGCTTAATTTTGACGGGAAAAGCTATCCAACCGCTGGGAAACTCGTTTTTGTTTGCCCATTTAGATGAAAACAATTGGACAATAAGGAAGTATCGATCTTCGTGCAAAATAATCTTGGTCCCGTCGGCGCGTCCATAAATTGGATGGGTGCCATCTATACGGTGGGTAGGTAGTTGCCGGTCTCCCTTCATTAGAAGTCTTTTTCCATGCTCACCTGCGAAGTCAGGTTTTACCCCTAACGCCCAAGTCTGACTCAGTGTTGCGCCACTAATATCATCAACTTCCTCAAGTCCGAGGGTTTTGAGTTCTTGCTTGATTGGTATGTAACTTCCCTTAAATTCGTTGACAAAAGCCTCAGGAATTTTCATTATTCGCCGAACATATTCGCGTGCATTTAACATGTTCACCATCTGGGCTGATATGCGAGATGTTGCACGCAAGCTTATATAAATTTCTCTACGCTGATCTTCTGTTGGATCAATGAAGGCCTTACCTCGTATATCCCAACCCAAGGGTTTTCCTAATCCGAAAGTCAAGGTCTTGTTGAGTTGTTCTTTCATCTTCTATTCCGCTTATATAAACGCCGAAGATGTCCTGCACTTTATTGGACTTAACCTACCTTTCCTTCTAAAAACAAAAACTCCTTACATCCGTTATTTGCTGCTTCCTCAAAATAGGTATATCATATTATACTCAATTTCCCGGTAGGTAACAAAGAGAATTTCTTCAAAAAAAGAACACAGCACGGCAGCAATCGTGAAAAAATCAAAGGTGTTGAGAAAATTAAAGGTACCAAGAAAATTAAAGGTACCAGCCTTGCCCCATAGGGGGTCCATTTTTTAGGAGGGAGCGAGACTTGGGATTTTGTTTTTGGGATGATTCCTGCTTGTCGAAGGGGCATAGGGCGTAAGAAGAACGCCTTATCCGCCGAAGGCGGATCACTACGAACGTCTCATTACCCATCCTCATCTTCACTCATTTTTTCATGACCTTTCCTCATTCCAACCAACTTCTCTTAGCTTTTTTTCCATGAGTCAGATACCCATGCTATTTTTCACACAAGCTCTCGGGGACTCCTTCGCAATGACAAGAGAAAGGTTAAGTGCCTTGTCCATAATGACGATAGGGACAAAAGACCGGTCTGAGAAGACGGTACGTTGAGAAAGATTCGTTCTTTCTCAATCGACAAGACAAACGCCCGATATTGTCGGGAAAAACGAAAGGCAACGATGGTTTTTAAGTCACGGCAGACGATCGTTCTTGTCGCGCTGGTGGTCGCCATGATCTTCGGTGCGATCGTGCTGCGCACGCTGGGCTATCATCCCCCGTCGGCCGGGGCGTTCTGCCTTTCGGACTATCACCGGCTCCAGCCCGTCAAGACCACCGTTCTCAGCCGGACCACGCAAACGCCGGGACGCTGGAACCGGATCGAGATTTACCGGACCAACGGGATCGAGGGCATCGATTCGCTCCAATGCATTGCCAAAAACATCGATACGAATTGTCATTTTATCCTTTGCAACGGGCGCATCGGCGGCGACGGCCAAATCGTATCGACCGAAAAATGGGCGCAACAAATGCCGGTGATTCGTTCGTCTTATAATGACCTCGGACCGGGCGCGCAGGATGAACGGACGATTTTCGTGTGCGTCATAACGAACGGTCCCAATGCCCGCCCTACCAACTACCAGATGAAAAGGACCGAGATCCTCGTTATCGAATTATGCCGAAGGCTCGGTATCTCGCCGAAATCCGTGCGCTATCCCGACGACTGGTGGCGTTCCAACGGATAACAAATCCCAAAGGATGGAAGGCTTTAAAACAACGGACGGATCAAGTACTCATGCGAATTACAATAAATTTTCTTACGGAGATTGTCATTCTGAACGTAACTTAACACAGTGAAAAATCTCAAAAGCTCATTTATATCATAGATCCTTCGCTTCGCTCAGGATGACAAATCACCGGGCGCCCTCAAATTTAATAGAATGTGTATTAGCTCATCGGGAACTCGTGACAGAGTTCCATGATTTTCCGTCGGGTATCGTCCTTCAGAGAATTGTCTAATTCGTATTCTCTCTCCGAAACGATCTTTACTCCTCTCAAAACCGTATCGAATAATCCGGCGATCGTATCCATCTGGTCGGGGCCCATTCCATTTCGGGTGACAATAGGCGTGCCCAATCGGGCGCCGCTGGCGACGGCGGCGTTTCGAGTATCGTAAGGAAGTCTGTTTTTATTGATGATAATGCCGCACTCTTCGAGACACTCCTGGGCGATGGCGCCCGTCATGCCCTCTCGCAGATTGGCGATATTGATCAGGATCATGTGATTGTCCGTACCGTCGGTGACGACGTCGTATCCGAGGCCGAGCAGGTTCTCTGCGAGCCGGGCGGCATTTTCCACGATCCTGAATTGCCGGCTTCTGTATTCCTCGGACAGCGTCTCTTTGAAGAAAATCGCTTTAGCCGCGATGTTGTTCAGGTAAGGCGTTCCCTGCACGCCCGGAAACGTTGTCTTCTGGATAAGTCTCCATAGCGGCGTCTTCTTGCCAGAAACCTCGATTTGGCGGTCGAAATCTTTGCCCATGAGAATCAAGCCGCCCCGAGGGCCTCCCGGCTTGTAGGTGCTCGTCGTGCTGAAATGCGCCGCGTCAATCGGCGACGGATGCGCCCCGGCGATGATGAGTCCCGCGATATGAGAGATGTCCGCCATCAGGTACGCGCCAACCTCGTCGGCGATTCGGCGGAACTGCTGGAAATCAATCGTCCGCGCGTACGCGCTGCCCCCGCAAATAATCAGCTTGGGTTTGAACTCCAATGCTTTTTGTCGAATATTCTCAACATCGAGACGATACGTTTGGCGATCCACGAAATAGTTTTCCACGTCGAAGAATTTACCGCCGAACGACACGTTGGCTCCATGCGAGACGTGGCCGCCCTGGTTGAGTTCGAGGCTGAGGATTCTGTCGCCGCTCTCCAGCAGTGCGACCAGAACGATCTGGTTGGCGGCGGTGCCGGAGTGCGGCTGCACATTGGCGTACTGGGCCTTGAAGGTTTCCTTGGCCCTGGCCACGGCCAGCTCCTCGATGTCGTCAACCACGTCGCAGCCGCCGTGAAAGCGGGCGTGGGGGAAGCCTTCGGTGGTTTTGTTCTGCACGATGGAACCGAGTGCGGCCAGAACGGCCCGCGTACACAGATTTTCCGCGGCAATCAATTGCAAGGTATTTTGCAGCCGTTCGTATTCTTTGTTAATGAGCTGATAAACGTGTTCGTCTTGTTCTTTTAAGGCATCCCAGATACCTTCGTGATACGCTTGTGAGGATAATCTTTTCAGTGAATCCATCGGTTTTAAACTTTACCTAATCCCTGTTGCGGAAAATAGAAAACTCACCTGTCACCTCTGCGAAGGCAGGAGGCCAGAGTGCAAAAACCGGATTCCCGCCTTCGCGGGAATGACAACTCATGTTTCCACAACAGGAACTAACTAAAGAAGCTCCTAATGATATCGTTGACCGTGACATAGAGAATCAGCGTCAGGATCAGCGCCCAGCCGCCGTAGGCGATGATCGTCTGGACGCGCTCGCTGATGGCCGAGCCTTTGATTTTTTCGATGATGAGCAGCACGACCAATCCCCCATCCAGCGGCGGTAAAGGGAGAAAGTTAAAGACCGCGATGACCGCGCTGATCAGGCCGAGAAAATAGATGTAATAGACCAGCGGCTGTTCGGCGACGATTTGATAGCTGGCCGTGATAATCCCCACGGGTCCCATCAGATTCTTCGGACTGACAAGCCCGCCGATCAGGCGTCTTAACGTCACGTACGCCTGGGCGACGAACATGACGGTCCGCCGATATCCCATGCCGATGGCATCGACCGGGCCGTTGGCCTTGTATGGTTTCTCCAGTCTCTCGAACGGAATATTTTCGGCGAAGGTGGATTGGACGGCGAAGAAATTTTTGTCGTTGCTCACCTCCAAAGGAACGCTTCCGGTCGTATTGTCACTGAGGCGATAATTGATGGTGATCCGCCGGCCGGCGTGTTTTTTGATTTCCCGAATGACATCGTAAAAGCTGGAGACGACCACGCCATTCACGTCGGTGATAAGGGCCCCGCGCGGAATATCCAGCTTTTCCGGCCCGCCTTCGACGGCGATCGTTTGGCCCACGACGGGATGCCCGGAGTCGAACAAGCTGGAGAACGCAATACCGATCCGGGCCTCGTTGGCGTCCGCAGGCCGCGTGGGATGAACCACAATCGTATGTCGGCTCTCGACGCCGTTCGGATCCGTGCGCAATACCTCTATCGGCAGGTCTTTGTCTTCACTGTCTCTTACGGTGGCCCGGAATTCCGCATAGGTCGGGCAGGTGATATCGCCGATACTCAGAATGATGTCCCCGCTTTGGAGGAAGGGCTTTTCCTCCTGCGGTTTCGCTATACCCAGCTTCTCCAACAAGGCGCGGAGTTTGCCGCCCGATTTGCCGACGACGGCGAGATTCTCCATCCGGAACCGGGGCACCATCGAGTAAATATGTCCGTCGCCGGAGGAGTCCAATGTGAGCTTGATCCGGCATTCAACGGTGAGGGCTCCCTTTTCTTCGTCATTACGTTCTACGGTCAACGTCACTTCGGGAGTCAACGTATTTTGGACGATGTCCGCCAGTTCCCAGTTGGTTTGCACTTCCCGGCCGTTGATCGCCCGGATCCGGTCGCCGGGGCGCAGCCCCGTCCTCTTGTACAGCTTCTCGGCGTGCTCTTCAGTTAATTCTGCGATCGTCAGGGTTTCCGCCGTTACGATGCCGAAAGAGCGCATCGGCTGATCCGGCGCCTGCTCGGCCACGAGGGTATAGTCTTCTTCGGTGCCGTCCTCGTGCTTGACTCGCATGGGGATTTCTTCATCCCGGCCGGACAGGGCCGCCGCCACCGCGATATTTGTGAAGTCGAGATCCTTTTTCTTTCCGTCGATTTCGATGATCTCGTCACCGGCCTTCAAACCCGCCAGGGCCGCGGGCGAACCCGGCACCACGCCGCCGACCACGGCGGGAGGCAGATTGATCCCCTTGAGAAAGGCGACCATGAAAATAATCACGGCGCTGATCACGTTAAAAACGACCCCGGCAGCCAACACGGCGGCGCGAATCTGCGCCGGTTTATTGGCAAACGAGCGGGGGTCATCGGTGGACTTGGCCTCTCCGACGTCTTCCTGGCCCAGCATCTTGACGAAACCGCCGAACGGAATCAGACCGATGCGATATTCCGTATCGCTGGCGTGTCCCTTGCCGCCCACGGTGAAGGCCAGGGCGGGTTCCGACGGTTCGTCGTCTTTCTTTTCCTTCTTGTTCTTGGTCAGAAGCTCCGGCAGAATACGGAAACGAAGGCCGTCTTCCGTCCTTTGCACGCCGAACAGGATCGGCGGCATGAACAACGAGAAGGCCTCGACTTTGATGCCGGAGACCTTGGCGACGATGAAATGGCCGAACTCGTGAACCAGGATAACCATCCCGAACCCGAGCAAGACCATCAGGATATTGCCGACGACGCTCAGGTGCATCACACCCAAAACAACAGCCGGGACGCCGATAAGGACAATCAAAATAAAACGAAAGTATTTATCAAAAAAACTGTTTGATTCAGACATTAGAACGCACCTTTAATATTTTTTCGCCAATCGGACGCTATACACTACAGGCCAGCGATGTCACTTCACGTCTGGCCCAGGCGTCCGCTTCGAGCAGCTCTTCGAGCGACACGGTTGTTTTCACGTCGTGCTTATCCAAACAATGCTCGATGAGCTCGATGATATTAACAAATTTGATTCTCCCCGCCAAAAACTCTTCAACGGCGGCTTCGTTCGCGGCATTGAAGACCACCGCGGCGGTGCCCCCCGTTCGAGCAACGTCATAAGCTAACGGCAGCGCCCGAAACATTTGAAGGTCGGGTTTTTCAAACGTGAGCTTGCCCATCTCTTCGAGCCGAAGCCGGGGAGCGATCCCGGCGACGCGCGCCGGGTACGTCAGTGCATATTGAATCGGCAGGCACATATCCGGCTCGCCGAGCTGGGCGATCACCGAGCCGTCCACAAATTCCACGAGCGAGTGCACAATCGATTCGGGATGGATCAGGACTTCTATTTTCTCGACCGGCATATCGAAAAGCCAATGGGCTTCGATGATTTCGAGCGCCTTGTTCATCATCGTAGCCGAGTCAATGGTGATCTTCGGTCCCATGTCCCACGTGGGGTGCGCGAGAGCCTGCTCCAAGGTCACGTTTTCGAACTCTTCTGCGGACGCCTGACGAAACGGCCCGCCCGAAGCCGTTAGAATGATTCGTTCGACTTCTTCGTGACGCCCCGATTGCAAGGCCTGGAAGACGGCCGAATGCTCGCTGTCCACGGGCAGGATCGCGGCGCCGTTGATTTGCGTTTCTTTCTTGAGCAACTCGCCGGCGATGACCAGCGGCTCTTTATTGGCAATGGCCAATCGCTTGCCTTTCCTCGCGGCGGCGAGCACTGCGGGCAATCCCGCCGCTCCGACCACGGCCGTAATAACGGTATCGACGCCTTCAAGTTCTGCAATTTGTATCAAACCCTCCGGACCGGCGAGTATCTCGATATCCGGATCCGGATTTAAGTCGCGAAAGGATTCGACACGATCAGGATTTGTGACGGCGACACATTCGGGCTTATACCGCTCGGCTTGCCTGGCCAATAACCGGACGTTATTGTGAGCGCTTAAGGCCGTAACCTGATAGTGCGGTCCGAGCGTTTCAATGACACGCAGCGCATTTCGACCGATCGAACCGGTCGAGCCTAAAATAGCAATTTGCTTTGTCACGAATTTTTGCATCGATACTTAATGAATGACCTTATTGAGCGGATACGTAATAATCGCCGAAGCGCCGGCCCTGGTGAGCTGGGGAACCAGGGACCGTTCAATCTTATCATCGATGATGACTTCTATCGCCACATAATCCTCATCCGCCAGAGAAGAGACCGTCGGACTTTTTTCCGCCGGCAGTATCTTCAGAATCGAATCCAGATCGTTCTTTTTGATATTCATTTTCAAGCCGACCATGCTTCCGGCGTTGACGGCGGCGTTGAGTAAAATGGAAATATTCTCGATCTTCTCGCGTTTGAACGGGTCCTCCCATGCCTTTTGATTGGCAATGAATCGGGTAGTCGAGCTAATCACAGTATCGACGATTCGCAGATTGTTGGCCCGCAAGGACGCTCCGGTCTCGGTCAGCTCGACGATGGCATCGACCAGCCGGGCCTTGACTTCGGTCGCCCCCCAGCTAAACTCGACTTTGACGTCGATGTCTTTATCTTCGAAGAATTTCCTTGTTACATTCTGTAGTTCCGTCGCGATGATCCCACCGGCCAGATCCTTTACATTTTCGACGTTTGACTCGTCGGGTACCGCCAGGACCCATCGGGCCGGCTTGCTGGTCGCTTTGCTGTAAGCCAGCTCGCACACCTCGATGACATCGGATTCGTTTTCGGTGATCCAGTCTAAGCCGGTAATGCCCGCATCGAGAACGCCGTCTTCGACGTAGCGGCTCATTTCCTGCGCCCGCAGCATGATGAGTCGGATTTGTTCGTCGTCGATACGAGGGCGGTAACTTCTCTTGGAATCGCTAATATGAAAGCCGGCTTTGCCGAAAAGCTCGATCGTGGC
>JAFGTG010000254.1 GCA_016934255.1 Sedimentisphaerales bacterium | reverse complement strand
TCAAGATTGCTGATTATTTCCAGAAAATCCTGAAACAGATTTTCTGAAATAATATATGCCTAACCTCCAATTTTGCAAAAGTCTTATGCTGAAGCTACTCTTGTTGGGAGTAGAAACACATATAACTATTGAAGGGTTCCCACCATGTCGGAAAATTCCCCCATAATCAATATTTATGGACCCTCTTCGTAGAAATCCATTGCCTATATCGGCACACGGCAAACCATACTTAACCCGTGAGATCCACATCTATATCGGCATAAATACCTTAGGCATAAATGGACGATTTCACCTTCTACGCCTCGCGGATGAGCGTGCGGGACGACCGCGAAACGGGCTACACCGTCACGGGCGGCCATTCCGGCTTCGCGGCCTTGAATCCTTCTGGCAACGAGCACGAGTTCGTGACGGTCACCGGGATCGAGCCGGACGGCGCAGGACAGATCGAGATCGACCTGGCCCCGACGCCCAACAACGTCAACGCCAACCACTTTACCTACCTCGGCGTGATGAAGGTGGAGCCCAGACCGGCTAATTAAAAGGTAGGGGCAGGCCCCTGTGCCGCCGTAAGGTGTCCCCAAGGGACTGCCCGGGGCAACTGTATGCGTCCCGAAGGGAATGCAGATTATTTATCAAGCTGTTCTTTGATCAGATTGATCTCAGCTTCTAAACAAGCGACTCTCGCTTCGTCCAATTCGCTCTGAGGCGCGTGCCCGGTATCTGCACGTCTCTTGGTCCAGCCTTCGGCTTCTTGATATATCCCGACGATTTCCCTTCGGATCGTAACCCGTTCGGCTTTCGTATGACAAAGGTCCAGCCCGGCCAGCAAGGCTGCTTCTTTCGCTTTCGCGTACTCCGATCCGCTCACACGACCCGCATTAAAAAAGACCTTCATATTCTCAACTCTCTTTTCCAAAATCCGCTTGCGCTCTAAAAGCAATTCGCGCAATTGTTCTTGCGTCACCTTACTGTCCGTCGATGTAAAAGATTCACCCGCCCGTGCCGATTTTACGGTATCCCATTGATTGCCCATCAGAAATACTCCCGAAGCCGCAATCAACATGAACGCCATAAAGAATGCTTTCAATGATTTTGACATTTTCAATTCCTTTCGTTTTATAGGATGCGATTTTCATCGTCGTTCGCACTACCCGAATCCCCCGCACAGTAAAGCCGCGAGCCACAAGGCAAACGTAATGGAGCTGAGTTTCAGGCCCGCAATGGCCCATCGGGACGTTTCTTTGGTAATGACAAAAAGACCGACCGCAAAGAAGACCGGCGGACCGAATACGATGAGAATCCCTCCAAGGGTTCCAAAAAGAGCGCCTCACCCGAAACCGGGAAATCCCAGCATTTGTAAAACCGCAAAAATCCAGGGCGACAAAGCCAGATAGAAGCTGGTCTTCCCTATGTTACCTGATTTCATTTTTTGTATTTTCCACGCTAAGAATCTTCCAGTTATTCACGCACTTATTATCTACTATCAAAACCTGTTATGATTAGGTACGACTCATCGAAAATAGTATTGGACATCCTTTTAGTTTCTCCCGTCATCCATGAGCGAGCACGACACAATCTTCAATCGTAAATCATAAACCTGTCCTGAGAAAGGTCGAACGGATAGTAAATGATCATGTCACTGACAAGAACGAAAAGAATTGAATATCGTGTTCCCGGGTATGCGCTCATCACTAAATCTTGCGTACATTCAACGCAATAGGTCCACGGAAAGTAAAACCGATATAGAATGTCACTACGTCTCCTCGAGCTGGAGTGAATCTACAACTAATTGGACGAAAAGCAATTGGATAGCGCAGACTTCTTAACGTGTCACAACGAATTTCTCCATCGTATTGTGAAATCTTGTTTACTACTGTTCCATCAAATGACTTTCTTCTACCTTCTTTGTCCACTATCAAATCGCGAGTGCGCGATCGTAATCGGTGACCTATGCCAACGCCTGTTTCCAGTTCTTGGAAAGCAGCTTTGGAATGATCATAATATCCTAGTATGAATGTCGTTCGACCCAACTCGTACAATAAGCGGACATTTGGCACGCTTGATGCCGACTTCCAACTTTGGAGTGACTTGAAGTATTCGTACAAATCAAAACTGGGCAGTTCCTTCACCAACCTTGTCTTTAAACGGAGACAGTGCTCATCGGAGGGGAAGAATTTCAATCCCGTTTCAATCGCCTCCAAAGCCCACTGGAGATCCTTTTCTTTGCCTTCCCCTTGCTTCTCGAACGCCTTTTGCCACAACAACTGGGCGCGAAGATAGTAACCGCTCGGAGTGTTGAACGTGACTCGCAGAACATCAATATTTCTTTTAATCATCTTCTCATCGCCCAACTGAGCCCAGATCATAGACTCCAATTCATAGATCGCCTTGAGATCATCTTCATTAACATTATCCTTGGCGATTTCAAGAATCTCTAACGACTTGGCATAATACTCAAGTTTCTCTACCTCAACCGCCGTTCTGTTACCTTTTTGGTACCACATATTACCGTGTGCATGATACGCGTGCGCGTTGGGGTAGTCACCGTACTTGGCATCCCGAAAACATTGCTCGGCACGGTCAAAGTAATCTTTTGCGTTTGGCTCATCTTCGTCTTCTGTTGCCTTTATCCCCATGTGAGAATAAAGATTCCCGAGTGAGGTTAAAATTGTCTGGTCAGATTCCCCACGATAAGCTTCGATATCTTCTCTTGGGATTTCTAGCGACAATCTCAGCAACCGTTCCGCCTCTGAATAGTTTTTATCATCTGTCTCCAAGATACCCCAATGGTGAACTAACGCACGCACTCGATTCTTTTCGCAGATAGTTCTGAAAATTTGCCGCTGTTGGTCAGAAGATAAAGTCTGCACTTTCGCATTCGGACCAATATGTTCTATAAGAAGTTCCTCACAGATTTCCCTCTCCTTATGGTTTGTCAATACTGCTTCATTCAAGATTTCCAGAAATACATTCTTCTGTTCCTCGGGGTCACCAAAGAAGAACTCCACCGTCTTCCTCGCAATAATACGGTGGTGTGTTCGATATAGAATATTACCTATCTCGTCTGGTTCTTCAAATATTACCTTAGCAGCGTCTCTTTCGATCACCTCGCTATGAAAATCAGTAAAAGGACACTTCAGCGAACGAACCAAGAGTTCAAAGTTTATCGACAGGTTGAATTGATGAAAGCAGCATATGTACTGGAACGCACGCCGTGTCATATTGCTCAAACTCTTGTACTGATCTCTGATGATTTCATTCAATGGTTTTTTGGATGGATGCACCAAAGTATATATGGTTGCAAAAAACGAGTTTTCAAACTCGTCTTGAATAATATCATCCCAAAACGTCCCTTTGTTTTGGATGTAACCCAAATCATAGAAATGCTCAATAATCCCACCTTTTTCTTCGTCGCTTAATTCTTCATCCAGTTCATAAACGTTCTCTTCAGCTATTCTGAATGGATGTTTTTTTAAAGCAGCTTCCCACTCTCCCTTGCGTTCTGCCGCAATAACAAGAGCCGATCTCCCGCGTGATGTAAGGTAGTCTTTCAGCCGGTTTATATGCCGGATGAATGAAGCCGCGTCATCTACAATAATAACGTGCTTGATTTGCTGTGTATGCCCACCATCAGCGATCTGCTTATCAACTTGATGGTTTAGGTTCTCCATTAAACTGGCAAGCCTCTTGTAATCAAAGTTGACCCGAGAGGCGTTGATGAAAACAACAGGCGCAAAACCTCCTTTATAAGCATCATGGGCTATTCTTCTGAGAAGCATCGTCTTCCCTACACCAGCCATTCCTGTTATCAAAAGAACCTTATTCTCCTCAGTGTCACGCTTGGTAAGTTCTGCAGATACTCGATCCTTAAGGCCCACGTTGGATACTCCTGTCTTGCTATTAATCTGTGGGTACATGTATAGCGATCGTTTGAAATCCCACCCTTCCCTGAAGGCCCCCCAACTCTTGTTGATGCCTTTAAAGAAGTCATCCTTCTCACCGGCTTCCTCGTTGAATTTCTCTTCGGTGAGCACTTCAAAATACTCAGCATCCTGCCTAGCCTGCTCTTCGCTCACCCGTAAATCGTATCCCATTGACTGTATGTGGACATCCCTTGCAATGTCCATCTTCTTCGAAGGCTCACCATTCTTCTCCAAATATGTGAAGAAATCCTCATAACTGCATTCCACAGGGCGCACTTTTCTGCTTTGAAACATGTATGTACTTTTTTCGCTTGTTTCTAATTTATCAAAGAGAGCATAGCTCCACGGCAGTCTCTCAATTCCATACCTATCTCGTACTTCATCGATAACGTCTAGAGCAAGACGGTCTCCAAAACTGTAACCAACGAAGACAATCGTCCCCGCTTTGGTAAAATCAAGAAGCAACTCTAAGTACTTCCCTCGCCTCTTGAGAGCCCGATTATAGTCAGCCCTAGACAACACCATTTGCCCAGACTCGCTCGCTTGCGCTTGCATGCACCCCATCATTTTGAATAGGTGGACTTTGCTCCTATCGCCTGGAGTCACCTGCGGATTATCTGAATAGACCGGTATGCAGCGCTTGCTTGCATCAGGTGTAGTACGGTATGCAACTTCAACTAGATCGTCAAAATTTGTAGTAAAAATAGCAGCCCAGTTGTACCTAGTCATAGCTTTGTGTGAACTGCTTGGTTGAAGGGAAAGCAGTTTTTCCCGCACAAATTCATCGAGATTATTTTTATCATAAGGCGGCGTGTCAACAACATCTTGGCAAACCTCTATAAAATCATTTTGGTCTTGGTCGATTTTCGGAAATTTCGACTTTATCATTTGAGTGAGTTTCTTTCCGCTTGGCCCTCCCGCTGAGTGAGAAGCGCCTGCCCCAAGAAACAATACAACTTTCCCTTTGGCAATTTGACTTATTATCTCTCGCAAAGAGTTTTCGGTTTCTGTGTCCGTCATTTCGCGACCCCTTTCTATGACCTTAGGGAATTTTAAGGTGTTCGAGAATACTAGGAACAACCCCACAGCCACTTATTAAATTCTGAAACCTATCTATCACCTGAACAAATCACATCTTACGTCCGTCGTTTGCTGCTTCCTCGATCGTTGCCGTTTGATATTATACCCCCTGGGCCGGCTGGGAGCAAAAAAATTCTAAGAATAGAATACAGAATTCAGAAAACAGGAGACAGAAGGTCTTCGGCATTGATGATACCTGAGATTGCCCCGGGCAGGCACAGGGACCTGCCCCTACGATTCACCAGCGACGATTAACCATTCACGATGGCTTAGCGATTTGCTCAATCCATTTGCGCTTTCTCGATTTATTTCTTATACTTTTATTGAATGCTGAATGGACGGCATTCGTGTCAGTGGGAGTATTGTTGAATCGAACAATGGGGGAGTATTTTGGCTTTTCAGAAGCCGGTCTTACCTGGAGGACAATCAAGATGAGTAATTTTATGAGACGTCAACAGCGTATCAAATTTGGATTTATGGGGCTTGTGATTATAAGCTGCTTTCTGCTGATCACGTCAGTCGTTGTTCGGATTAGCAGCATCAAAGCGACCTGCAAGCCGATTTCCGAAACGAGTCAGAACAGGACAACGAGCCCAAACAGGACAACAAGTCCAAACAGGACCAAGGTGTCTGAACTGGACGTTGTCAAGGGACTTCAGCAGCAGATTATCGAGGAATCCGAAACGCTCGCCGCGGGAGAAGCCCCTTCGGAGCCGGAGCTTCTTGAGGAACCGAACGTCGAGCGCGTCGAGACCTCCGAGCCGGTTTCCGTCGTAGAAAGCCGGACGGAAGTAACCGAGCAAACAGAGGCCGAAGAAAGTCCCGTCGAGCCTGAGCCGTGGACCGTCGAGGACGCCCGGTATGAGCCGGCGATGGAATCCACACCTGGGGTGGATGTCGATCCGGAACCCGAATCTGAAACGATCGAAGAATCCAACTCCGAGGCTATCGAGGAGGCCGACACCGAGGTCTTTGCGGAAGTGGAATCCGAAGAAACTCTTGAGGTGTCTGAACCGGAGATGGTCGAGGAATTTCGCCAGGCTATGATGGAAGAATCCGCATCGACGGCCGTCGAAGAGACATCGCCTGAGCCGGAGCTTCTTGAGGAGCCGAACGTCGAGCGTGTCGAGACCTCCGAGCCGGCTCTTGTCGCGGAAAGCGAGAGCGAGGCGGAAGGGATCGAGCAAACAGAGACCGAAGAAAGTGTCGTCGAGCCTGAGCCGTGGACCACTGAAGACGTTCAATATGAGTCAACGATGGAATCCACGCTTGTGGTGGATGCCGATCCGAATCCTGAGCCTGAAGTAACGGTCGAACCCGCCCTCGACGTGATCGAGGAGAATGACACGGAGGTATTTGCAGAAATGGAGTCCGAAGAAAATTACATCGAACCTGAGCCGTGGCCGGCGGAGGACACCGAGTATGAGTGGACGACGGTGGAATCCACGTCTGCGGTGGATACCGACCCGCAGCCCGAGCCCGGCATCGTCGAAGAACCGGAGATCGAGTTTGTCGAGGAAGACGACATCGAGGTAATTACAGAGGTGGAACCTGAAGAGCCTCTTGTGGCGTACGAACTGGAAACGGTCGAAGAACCTCAGCCGGAGGTTATCGAAGAATCCACGTGGATCGTTACAGAAGAGACATACCCCGAGCCGGAACTTCTTGAGGAGCCAAATCTCGAGGCGATCGAAGAGACTCAGACACAAGCCGTCGAGGAAAGCGCCCCAGAGACATCCGCAGAAGCGGAACCCGAAGAGGCCCTTGTGGCGTATGAACTGGACGTTGCCGAGGAACCTCGCCAAGAGATCGTTGAGGAGCAGGAATCTCTATTCTCCTCTCTCATCCAAGAGATTTTCGGAGAATACGAAACGGCAGAGGTCGAGGAACCCGTGACAGAGCCAGAATCCGTCGAAGCATCTGAGCCGAAGGGTGCCGAAGAATCCCAGTCCGAGGTTTCGGTCGTTGAAGAAGATACCAATCCCGTATCGCTGCGTCTTGCCAATATCATTGGCGGCAAAGCCGGACCGGCGGTGACGGAGGAGCCTCAAGCGACGACGGTCGAGAAAGGTAAACCTGACGAGAAGACGCCTGAGCCGGAAGCTAAAAAGGAAGAACCTCGCCAAAAGACCGTTGAGCAAAAGAAATCCGTACTCTCATACCTTCAGGGGATTCTTAAAGAGCTTAAATAATAAGTTGAAGCAAGACACACTTGTATAGATAGCCTTTGACACTTGACGTCTGAATCATGGTGGGATAACATGCCCACCATGATCAGACATACACTGTGCCTCATACTGTATCTATTGGCCGTCCCGACCCTCGCCCGGGACAATTCGAAAAAGGATGATGCCCGTTCGAAAGACTGGCCGGCGGAATGCAAACAGATTACCATACCGTCAACGGCGGACGGAAAGCAGCAGCCGGCGTATTTTTTCAGATGCGCCGGTAAAAATCCTCGACCGCTCATCGTGAGCTTACACACCTGGAGCAACGATTACACCCAGAAGGACCCGTTGGCTCCGCAGTGCATCGCCGACGATTACAACTACATCCATCCGGATTTCAGAGGCCCGAACCGAACGCCGGAAGCGTGCGGCAGCGACCTGGTAAGCAGCGACATCGACGATGCGATCGATTACGCCATCCACAACGCCCCCGTGGATACCCATTCCATTCATGTAATCGGAGTCAGCGGCGGCGGCTACGCCACTTTGCTGACCTACATGAGATCGAAACACGACATCCGCACGTTTTCCGCCTGGGCGTCCATCTCCGATATCGAGCGATGGTACTACGAATCGAAAGGCAGAAAGAGCCATTACGCCAGGGACATTGCGATGGCCACGACCGGAAAGAAATTCTCCGGCGACACCTACTATATGAATCCCGAATCGGCCCGGCAACGTTCGCCCATTTTAATGCAGACGCCGGTCAAGAAACGGGCCGACAGCAAGCTCTATATATACACCGGCATTCACGACGGCTACACGGGCTCGGTGCCCATCACCCACTCGCTCCGATTCTACAACAAAGTGGTGACCGATTTCGATGCCTCGCAAACGGACGCGATGATCCCGGACGAGGACATATTGGAAATGGTCGTATCGCGAAATTTCAACGCGCCCCGAAAAGACACCCTCGGCGGCAGACTCGTTCATTACCAAAAGCGTTTCTCCGACAAAGTTCAGTTAACCATTTTCGAAGGCGGCCACGAAATGCTAACCGACGTCGCCCTGGACCCCATAGGAAACGGAAAGAAGATTCTGGCGGTCGGCGATTCCAACGGCGCTTTCAGCTATGGCTGGGTCCGTCAACTGGCCCACCTTCGCTTCGACGACTGGATCTACAACACCGCCATCTCAGGCAACACAATCGGTTTCGACAACAACAATAACGAGAAATTGAACACCCTCCGCAATATCGATTCGTACATAAGCGACGCTTCCACCCAATTGAGCGGCCTCGACGCGATTATCATCATGCTGGGATCTAACGATTGTAAGGCAGTCTTCACCGACCAGTTGGAACGTGTCCCGGAGAACCTGCGCAGCTTGATTGACAAAATTAAATCGAACGCGATATACCAAGAATACCAACCCACGATTTTCATCGTATCGCCGCCGCCCTATGGTCCCGATGAAATGCTCATCGAAAAGTACTGTCACGGCGGCGAACGCATTGCAACACTCGTCCCACAATTCAAGGATATCGCCGAACGAAAACAATGTATCTACGTCGATAACTACGAACGACTCAAAGGCATCTTCGAATACGTCACCCCCGATGGAACCCACCTGACACCCGAAGGTCAAAAGCTCATGGCGACTATCATCAACAACGCCCTAAACGAATTTCTGCCACTGGGATTACAGAGGGCACCAGAGTTGTAGGATGGCGCAGCTTTGCTGCCCATGCGGTTTCTTCGATATTGGTTATTCATTATTCAATACCTATCCTGAGCCTATTCGGCTACGCTCAGAGCCTGCCATGAGGGATTCGAAGGGATAAACTCTGTCGAAGGAGGACTCAGAGAAATGATTGATTCTCGATGCGGGATGCTCGATTCTCGTCATCCATGAGCAAGCATGGCACAATAATCAATCGTCAATCGAAAATAGTCAATGCTAAGGTCTTGCCCCACCAAACCGTAGGGTGCGATGTTTCGCACCATTTCAATCTTTGACAGGATTCACAAGATTTACAGGATTTGAGAAATAGGTATGATGTCCCCCGATTATCTATTTCCCAAGATTACATCATGCAGCTAATAAAAGTTCTGTTTCCTTTTCTATTAGCCAGTTTTCATCATGCTTTGAGGTTCTGAAAGCTACATTTTGTAGATATGTCTCTTCTTTAACCTCTTCGAAAAGCGTTCCCGGTCGATTCGGTAGCCTTTCGTATATTTTAGCCGACTTATCACAATTTCCCTGTCGGCCCAGTGCATGAATCCTAATCACATCAGAGACAGTCTGCAATTCAGGCAAACGCACCGACTCAAGTGTTTGATAAGCCGAAGAATATTCTTTTTTCCTGCATAAAGCGATTGCTAATGCCGTCTGAAAGTATTCCCTGCTCGCAGGCAACGGATCGTTCTCGACACCGTATTCGAAGATATGTATTGCTTCGTCAACCTCTCCTTGATACAAGTAAATCATTCCTTTAATATGCTGACCTATCCAGTCACTTCTTGTAAGGGGAGGTTGTGAGGGTATGAGAACCAGAGCATCGTTGTATCGTTTTTGAATGGTTAATACTGATGCCAGACCATAGCGAGCATATGAATTCTCTTGATGCTGTTGAAATACTTTTTCGTATAAATCCCTGGATTCTTTATAGCATCCCAGCGCTTTTAGGATCTCGGCGCGGCCGTTTTTCGCCACCACATCTTCAGGATGCTCCCGGTTCACCTGTTCGTAGGCGTCCAGGGCCTCCCGGTATTGTCC
>JAFGTG010000253.1 GCA_016934255.1 Sedimentisphaerales bacterium | reverse complement strand
TCGTCAATCGTCAAACTAATCATTTTTCGTCAACTCTCTTGTATCAAAACGATAAAGTGAACCATTTCTCGCGTGTTCGTATAAAAAGTCGATGTCCGGATGACCCGTCACAAGCGTGCGGATCGTCTCTTGAATGTCGCCCATCGGTTTGCAGTCCGGATGGCTGCAGACGAACGTGGCTTTAACCGTCGTTCCCCGGCCCGGGCAGGAATCCAATTCGATCTTCCCTCCCGCTTCCCGGGCGGCTTGGGCGAGCATCGGCAGTCCCAGGCCGACTCTCCGCGTCGTTCTCGTCGTAAAAAACGGATCGAGCGCTTTTTGACGCGTCGGCTCGTCCATTCCTCTGCCATCATCTTTGATCTCGATGGTGAGCACGTCGTTGCCCGGATCTTCATTGATTCTGATTTCGATTCTTTTCGCCTCGCTGGAAATCGAATTTTCTGCGACGTCCAAAATATGCAACGATAGGTCTTCCATACTAATTTAAGGCAAAGCTCCTTCCCATTTCATGGCGCAAGGCCTTTCTGATTTCATCCAAAGAAGGCTCTTCTACGGTAAAGGTTGTACAATTCGTTCCGATGTCCTGAAGGAAATGGGCATCCGAAGAGGTGATGACCGGATAATTATTATATTGATTATTTTTAGATGACGATCTGGCTACCTCCACGGCATCCAGGCTTAATGCTTTGGGAATAAAACCCAATTGGCCGACCAGGCTGAACCGCTCCCGGTCCACGTGGGCGGCGATGGCCAATCCCGAACGCTCGTGAATCGCCTTGACGAGTTGCTCGACGGTCAGGGTCGTCGCCCCGATCAACAGTCGGTGGTTCGCCCCCACGACGCGGTCCCATTCGTCGATGACCGTCTGGGGACCGAATGAATCCTCGTAATTTTTGCCTGGAAGGTGGGCGTACACCAATTCCTGCATTCCCATCAGGGCGGATTCCTCTTCGAACAATCCCAGGATGTGGGCTTCTTCGCTCGAAGTGATCTCCATCCCGACAATGACCGTAAGCCCTTCTCGTCGGCCGGCTTTGACCAACGCCATAGCGTTTTCCGCTGAATTGTGATCGCATATTCCGATCATATCCAAGCCCCTTTTCTTCGCCCGTCCCACAATTGCCGTTGCCAGCATCCGGTCGTCGGCACAGGGAGAAAGGCAAGTATGTAAATGCAAATCGGCTCTTACCTTTCTCATCACTTCATTCCGGTAATCCCGAGCTCATACAGTCTGCCGATCAGCTCGAACGTCGGCATCTCGGTGACCATAATCACAATGTTCTCTGCTTCCGCCTTCTCGAGCGTTTCCTCTTCCGGCTCTCTGCCGTTGACCAGAATGATCCCGGCAAGATTCTTCATACTGGCCACGGCTACGGTATTCTGATGGATCTGCAACGTGATCCAAAGATCCCCTTCCTCGCTATTGGCCAGAACGTCGCTGAGCAAGTCGCTGGCGTATCCGCGGGTCACCTCGCTATCCAGGCTGTTCCGTGCGGATCGAACGCTTAAATTGAGTTTTTCAACTAATTCTCTCAGTTTCACGGTGTGCTCCATCTTCGATAGAGATATAGATTTGTAAATGTGTCCCTTTACCGACAATCGATCGCAAGCCCATCCTGTTGGCGCACTTGCGAATATTCACAAGTCCCATTCCTGCCCCGAAGCCCAACTCCCGAACCCATTCCGGCGCGGTCGAGTATCCCGGCTGAAGGGCTTTCTCGATATCGGGGATACCGGGCCCCGAATCCCTGACCCGGACGAGGATCTGGTGCGGCTCCACGCGGGCGTAAATATGCCCGCCGTTCGTGTAGATGATCATATTCATTTCCGCTTCGTAGGTGGCGATGGCTACCCGGCGGACAACCTGGGGGTCCAGACCCAGCCGCTGTAACGTCGCCTTCAGCCGGCTGGCGCCCTCCCCGGCACGCTTGAAATCATGACCGGCAACATCATATTGGAAAAATAACGACACTTTATCGGCGAGGATGTCTTTAAAAAAATGCTTGATCCGATGACGGTAAATTTCTTCTTCCTTGTAACGGTCGATCTCCAGTTTTTTCAACAAGCCCTCGACAATGGCGCCTTTCGTGATAATGCCCAGGAGCCGATCGTTCTGGTGGTCGATCACGGCAAAGCGACCGAAACCGTACTTTTCGAACTTGTTGACGGCCTGGGTGAGTGGTTCGTCGGCATAAAGCGTTTGGACGTTTGTGCTCATCTTCTCACGAATCGGGCAATCCGGCTCATGGTCCGCCAGCCACTTGAGAAAATCCTCGATGCTGATAATGCCGACCAGCCTGTCGCCTTCGACGACCGGCGTCCCGGAGATACGTTTATCGCGCAGGATTTCTCTCAATCGACTCATCGGCGTCTCCGGGGTCACAGTCACAACGTCCTTCTTCATCACCTCGCCGATATCGATCTCGTAAATGAGTTCCTGGATTTTGCTGATATTTTTATCCAGTTCCACGCGAACGCATCCTATCGAAGATCATTTTTTATACTCCGAACACCCCGACAATCCCTGGTTCCACAACCGCCCGCAGGACTCGAACATCGGTATGGGCGTCGTCAAAAGGGGGATGTTCTTGGATTCAGCCATTTCAATCGTCACGGAATCGGGTTTTTTCCCACGAACAAAACAAATCGCCACGATGTCGGACATTTCTGCGGTTCGGACCACCTGCGGATTCGTCAGGCCGGTCAACAAGAGAGAGTCCGGCTTGACGTATGACAACACGTCGCTCATCAGGTCGCAGCCGCACGCCATCTTCACCTCCTGGTGCAGGAGATTACTCCCCACGATGACTTCTGCTTCCAATATCTTCTTTACGTCTTCCAAAGTCATGCTACGAATACGGCTTCGAACTTGCATACGTCGGCACATACTCCACATTTAATACACTTATCAGGATCGATGACATGGGCTTGCTTCACCTCGCCCGAAATCGCCCCCTGGGGACATTTCTTACTGCATAACCGGCAGCCGGTGCATTTGTCTTTATCGATCTGATAGGTAATCAGCGCCTTGCACACCCCCGCGGGGCATCGCTTGTTTTGGATATGTTCCTCGAATTCCTCTCGAAAATGCTCGATAGCGCTTAAAACCGGGTTCGGTAGGCTCTGCCCCAATCCACATAAAGAGGCATCCCGAACCGCCTGGCCCAGTTCTTCGAGTAATTCGATATCGCCTTCCCGGCCTTCTCCGTTGCATATCCGGTTCAGGATCTGGAGCAAGGCATACGAGCCTTCCCGGCACGCGGTGCATTTACCACACGATTCGTCGTTGGTGAATGAAACGAAATACCTCGCGACGTCCACCATGCAGGCCCCTTCGTCCATAACGATCATGCCGCCGGAGCCCATCATCGATCCCGCCTTGGCTAATTGCTCGTAATCCACCGGTAAATCAAGCAGCTTGGCCGGGATGACACCGCCTGAAGGCCCCCCGGTCTGGACGGCCTTGAACTTTTTGTTCTTGGGAATGCCGCCGCCGATGTCGAAAACGATCTCCCGCAAAGTGATTCCCATCGGCACCTCGACCAGGCCGGCGTTGTTGATGTTCCCGGCCAATGAAAAAACCTTGGTTCCTTTGCTCGTTTCGGTCCCGATTTCCGTGAACCACTTGGCGCCCAGGTTCATAATGACCGGGACGTTTGCCCAGGTCTCCACGTTGTTAATCACCACCGGCTTGTCCCACAAGGTCGTGCGGGGAGGTCGTTGCCTCGGCTCGGGCGGTTTGCCTTCGATGGACGCCACCAGCGCCGTGGTTTCGCCGCAGACGAAGGCGCCGGCGCCTTTGAAAATCTCCATGTCAAAATTGAATCCGGAACCCAGGATATCCTCTCCCAGTAAACCGTACTCCCTGGCCTGTTCGATGGCGTGTCCCATTCTTTTAACAGCCAACGGGTACTCCATTCTCAGATAAATATACCCTTTGGAAGCCCCGACGGCATACGCGCCGATCGCCATCCCCTCGATGATGGAATGAGGATCGGCCTCGACAATGCTCCGATCCATAAAGGCGCCGGGATCCCCTTCGTCGGCGTTGCACACGACGTACCTGGGTGTTCTCGGGTCCTTCTTTCGGCTTTCCCATTTCCGTCCGGTTGGAAAGCCCGCTCCTCCTCGTCCGCGTAAGCCGGAGTCGGAGATTTCTTTGATCACTTTTTCCGGCGTCATGGACGTCAGAACTTTGGCCAGGCCCTTGTAGCCGTCGCGGGCAATGTATTCTTCGATCTCGTCGGGATTAATCATGCCGCGATTACGCATGGCGATCAGACGCTGGTCCTTAAAGAAAGGAATCGAGTGCAGTTCCGGGATGGGGCTTTCCCCGCCGGGAGGAATGTACATCAGCTTTTGAACCGGCCGGCCTTTGAGAAAATGCTCCTCGACGAGATGCGCGATATTGTCAGGTGTGAGGTATTGGTAGAAAATCCCGTCCGGCTTAACGACCATTAAAGGCCCTTGCGCGCAAAAGCCGTTGCAGCCGGTCATCACGACTTCGACTTCGTCCCGGAGGTTATGCTTGTCGATCTCCGCCTCGAG
>JAFGTG010000252.1 GCA_016934255.1 Sedimentisphaerales bacterium | reverse complement strand
GAACAAGCCATGGGAAGATATCTGACTATTGAGGTACTTCATAGAGAACGGAAGAGTATTAATAACAGGTAATTATGCTACAGTCTCGTTTTTATTGTTGTTTACTTGTTTTTCGGTACGGTCCGCGAAGTCTGTGCGGACACGGTTTTTTATGTTTCTCCTGAGGGAAGCGATTCTGCTGATGGAATGGCACCTAATCGTGCGTTTGCTACTGTCGAACGGGCGCGCGATGCGATACGTGCTTTTAAAAAGACTGGACGCTTCGATGAGCCGGTCACCGTGTATCTGCGAGGCGGGATGTATCCGCTAACCGAGGGTTTATTATTGACTCTGGAAGATTCCGGAATCCCTGATAAGCCCATCACCTACACCGCGTATAAGAATGAAAAACCTATTATTAGCGGGGGTCGGCGAATCACCGGTTTCAAGAGATTCAAAGACGGGATTTGGACAGTGGAAATTCCGGCGGTAAAAGCCGGCGCCTGGCAATTTCGACAGCTTTATGTGAACGGTCAAAAACGCCGGCGGGCGCGGACGCCGAACGAAGGTTTCTATCGCGTGGCGGGATTCCCCGACGGCGGACGCGAGGTGCACTACCACACGGACTGCCAGCGATTCGAGTTCGCGCCGGGCGATCTGAATGCGAACTGGACGAATTTGAACGACGTCGAAGTGATCGTCTATCACTTCTGGACGGATTCGCACCTGCCCATTCAATCGATTGACACCCAAACAAATATCGTGACGTTCAAACATAAGGCGGGCAAGGTTTTCACGGACGATTTCACAAGTAACGGCGCCCGGTACATCGTCGAGAACGTCTTCGAGGGTTTGGACCAAACAGGAGAGTGGTATCTCAATCGCAAGACAGGCGTCCTCTATTATAAGCCGATGCCATCGGAAGATATGACAACCGCGGAGGTTGTTGCACCCGTGGCGGCGGATTTCATGCGCTTGGAAGGCGATCCGGTACAACGAAAATTCGTAGAGTTTGTCAACGTGAAAAATTTATCCTTCATGTACACAAACTGGGACTTGCCGCCGGGCAACTCGAATGACCGGCAAGGCTCGGCGAGCGTCCCGGCTGCAATCACCCTAAAGGGAGCAAAGCATTGTACGTTCGAGAATTGTACGATTAAAAACATCGGGACGTTTGCCTTCGAGGTCTCCGAAGGGTGTGAACATAACCGGTTTAATCATAACGACATCAGCTATATCGGGGCCGGCGGTTTCCGTGTAAACGGCGGTACACAGAAGGACCATCCTCTAAAGCGGACAAGATACAATGTTATCGCCGACAACGTCTTGAACCACTACGGCGAAGAATTTCCTTCCGCCGTCGGCATCCTCCTGATGAACACCAACGGCAACCACGTCGCTCACAACGACATTCACCACGGCTGGTACACGGGCGTCTCCATCGGATGGAACTGGGGATATCAACGGAGTCTGAGCAGGGACAATGTCATCGAGTACAACCATATCCACCACATCGGTCAGGGCTTACTCTCCGACATGGGAGCCATCTACACGCTGGGCGTCTCGCCCGGCACGGTGCTCCGAAACAACCTGATTCACGACGTCAATGCGAATCACTACGGCGGCTGGGGCATCTACAACGATGAAGGCTCTTCGCACATCCTCATCGAGAACAATGTGGTCTATAACACCAAGTTCGCGGGTTACAACATTCATTATTGCAAGGAAGTGACGGTCCGGAACAATATCTTTGCGTTCGGGAAACTGCAACAATTAAGCCGGAGCCGGGTCGAGCCGCACCAGAGCGTCTTTTTCGAAAATAACATCGTCTATTGGAAAGAGGGTAAGCTGCTGGACAATAAGTGGCGCGACAAACCCTATAAGTTCTATTTTAATTCTGTGAGCAAAAATGGGACCCGCGAAGTCAACAGCACCTTCGAAATGGACTGGAACGTTTACTACAATCCGACGCTCAAGCTCGCCGAGGTCGATTTCAACAGCTTGACTTTCGAACAGTGGAAGAAGACGGGTAAGGACAATCATTCGTTGTATGCCGATCCTCTTTTCGTCGATCCGGAAAACTACGATTTCAGGCTCAAATCCGAATCGCCCGCTTTGGCCCTGGGTTTTAAGCCCATCGATGTAAGTCGCGTAGGTCCAGGAGATCATGCCGATCCATAAAGCATCGTAGTGTAAAAGGATGTTTGCCTTCAATCGGCGGATGTGGTAACGTACTGTATTGTGATTAAGAGAATACGTTTGTAAACCATAGACATGGAGAATCATCATGAAGACGCTGACACGTCGTAGATTACTGAAAACAACTTTAGCCGGAGGCGCCGCGGCGGCGTTCGCACCGTATTCGCGCGTCCTCGGGGCGAATAACGATCTTCGCGTGGCGGTTGTGGGTTTTCGCAGCCAGGGCAGCAACCATATCAAATATTTCAGCAGGATTCCCGGCGTTCGCGTCGTCGCACTGTGCGATGCGGACCAAAACGTGGTCGATCGTGAAGACAAGAAGTTCAAAGAGCGAAACGAGAAGGTCGATACGTATGTCGATGTTCGCAAGCTCTTAGAGGATAAGAGCATCGATGCGATCATCACGGCCACGCCGAACCACTGGCACGCGCTGGTCACCGTCTGGGCGTGCCAGGCCGGCAAGGACGTGTACGTCGAAAAGCCGGTCTCGCACAATATCTGGGAAGGCCGAAAGATGGTCGAGGCGGCGAGGAAATACAAGCGGATCGTCCAGGCCGGCACCCAGCGTCGTTCGGACGAAGGACTCGCGGCGGCGTTCGAGTACATCCGTCAGGGCAATCTCGGCAAGATCCTTCGCGCCCGGTGCTATTACTTTAGCCCGCGCGGCCCGATCGGCAAGGTCGATGGCCCCCAGCCCGTTCCGGAAGGCGTCGATTACAATCTCTGGACGGGTCCGGCCCCGATGGCGCCGCTCATGCGAAAAAAACTGCACTACGACTGGCACTGGCAATGGCCCTACGGCAACGGCGACCTGGGCAACAACGGCATTCACTACATCGACGTATGCCGGTGGGCGCTGGGTTATACGACAATGGCGCCGCGGACGATCAGCTTCGGCGGCAAATTCCTCTGGGACGACGACCGGCAAACGCCTAACACACAGGTCGTGTACTACGATTACCAGCCGGCTCCGATTATCTTCGAGATGCGCAACCTCCCGCGGAAAAAAGGCGACTCGGCCATGGACGCCACGTATCGCAAAACCCGCGCCCCCGTCGTGATCGAGTGCGAGGGCGGCTACTACGCCGGCGGCTGGGCCTGCGACAACGAAGGCAAGCGTATCAAACAGTTCAAGGAGACCGGCGGCGGCGGCCATCATGCGAATTTCATCCAGGCGGTTCGCAGCCGGAAGATGAGCGATCTGAACGCCGACATCCTCCAGGGCCATCTTTCGACCGCCGCGTGTCACCTGGGCAATATTTCTTATCGCATCGGACGCGAGGCCCCGCGCGAGGATATCGTGGAGTCCATCCAATCGAATAACGTGCTGTTGGATGCGTTCGATCGCTTCCAGGAGCATTTGTTGATGAACGTCGTGAACGTGCAGGAAACGCCGAGAATCATGGGGCCCTGGGTGACGATCGATCCCGAAACGGAAACGTTTGTCGGCGACTTCAGCGACCAGGCCAATATACACCTTTCGCGCAATTACCGGGAGCCGTTTGTCGTACCGGAAAAAGTGTAGGGGAATCGACTCTTGACTATTGACTCTTGACTATTGACCATTGAACGGATGGCACGTATCGGACAGTCTCGTCCGTAAACAATAGTCAATGGTCATTTGTCAATAGTCAATGGTAATAGATCTTGTACGACAAGCCATCATTTTAGGGTAATAGCAGTTAGCACATGAGAGCATTAGTTTATGGCGGCGGCGCGGTAGGACTTGGATTGGCGAGTTGTTTGCTGAAGTCTCGTGCGCACGTGGACATTGTCGCGCGCGAGAATACCGTCCTGGCGTTGCGCGAGAGGGGGCTTATTCGAACCGGAATTTTCGGGGACTACCACGCAAGCCCTGCGTCCTTCGGCTGCGTCTCCTCACTGGACGCCCTTTCGGGAACAGGCTACGACTTTGTGCTCGTATGCACGAAATCGTTCGATTCCGCCGGAGCCGCTCAGGACCTCTCACGACACAAATCCTTATTCGCGAACACTGCCCGGATCGTGTTGTCTCAAAACGGATGGGGCAATGCCGAAGCCTTTTTGCCCGTCTTCAATAAGGACATTATCTACAATGCGCGCGTCATTACGGGTTTCCGACGGCCCCGGCCCAACGAAGTGGACGTGACCGTCCACGCGGAAGCGATTCATATCGGCAGTTTATTCGGCGGCTCCGTTACAACCGTTGCGGATTTGGCCATAGCGATCGACGCCGGGGGCATTCCATGTGAAACGACGACGGAGATCGGCAGGGATATCTGGGCCAAGATGCTCTACAATTGCTCGCTTAATCCCGTCGGCGCCGTTCTCGATGTCACCTATGGCGAGCTGGCCGGTCACAAATCCAGCCGGATGTTCTTGGACGGGATTATCAAGGAAGCCTTCGACGTCATGACGCGGGCCAGCTACGAAACGCATTGGGACTCGGCGAAAGGGTTTCTCGATGTTTTTTACGGCAAGCTCGTACCGGATACGGCCGGGCACAAATCCTCGATGCTGCAGGATATCGCCGCGAAGAAGCGGACCGAGATCGACGCCTTAAACGGCGCCGT
>JAFGTG010000251.1 GCA_016934255.1 Sedimentisphaerales bacterium | reverse complement strand
CCGACGCCTACACGTCGCTGCAAACGGCCCTGGACGATAACGCGGCGGACCTCGTCACGGCCGGAAACAATGTCGTGTTTCACTGCCGCCGAGACGACGAGGTGACCAACGACGGCGACACGGCGACGGTGTACTTCAGCGGCTGGACCACCGGCGCGGCGAACGATATTGTGATCGAATACGACGGCAGCCCGCTTGATGCGGGGGCCTATCACCTGCACGTAGCGGAAAATGAGTGCATCAATATTAACGAGGATTACGTCACGCTGCGCGGGCTGTATCTCTACACGACGAGTTATACGGACGTCGGCGACGTGCTGTGGGTCGGCGCGCTGGAGGCGGCCAACGCGATCCTGATCGACCGGTGCGTCATTCGCGGACCGAACGATGACACCTACAAGCACCGGGGCGTTTATATCATTCACGCCAACGATAACGTGACGCTGCGCAACTGCCTGATCCGGGACGCCGGGCAGTTGCCGATGTCGGCCGGGATCAATTCGGGGGCGGCCTGCACGGTGACCCTCCAGAACTGCACCGTGGTGAATTGCTGGCGGAATATCTGGCTCGGCGGAGCGGGCGTGGAGGTCACCTGCACGAACGTGCTCTGCGACAACAGCGACGGGGCCGACTTTTCCATCGATAATACGAGCGGCCAGAACACGGGCCAGGTGACGTATTGTGCGTCCTCCGACGCCACCGCCGACGATTTGCCCGGTGGCAGCGGCAACCGGACCAATCAGACGTTTACCTATGCGAGCGCGTCGTATCACCTGGACGACGCGGACACCGGCGCGTTGGGGGTCGGGACGGACCTGTCGGGCACGTTTACAGTGGACATCGACAACGAAACACGGTCGTTGTGGTCCATCGGGGCGGACGACGGGCCGGCGGCCACCCTTGATGTAAGCGGGACGCTGGCCGGCGCGTCCGGACTGTCAGGAGCGGCGTCGGTGGTCCGCGATCTCGCCGGGACGCTGGCGGCGGCCAGCGGGCTGAGCGGAGCGCTGACGGGCGGTGATCAGCCGTATCTGTCGGGCGCGTTGACGGCGTCGGCCACGCTCACGGCCTCTCTGTCCCGCGTCGGGCCGGTCGATCTGGCGGGGGCGGTCGCGGCGTTCAGTACGCTGGCTGGGGCGCTCACCGTTCCGGAGATCGACACGGAGATCCCGCCGGCCATGCTGGCGGATATGATCCTGCCGAATACGAGCGGCACGTGGCTGTGGCTGTGCGAATTCGTGGTCCCGACGCAAACGACGCGCCATCTGGCCAGAAATACCGTAGGCGTCTTCTACGCCGGTCAGGCATATGAGGAATTCAATTTCGACGTGGGCCGCCAGCCGTTCAACGGGGACGGGTCGATTCCCCGCGTGACGTTACGAATCAGCAACGTCAATCAGCAGATGGAGCGGATCATCAACGCCACACAGGGGGCGCTGGGGGGCGAGGTGAAACTCATTCGCGTCAACAGCCAGTTCCTGACCAATCCGATAACGGCTCTGGAGTACGATTATCAGGTGCTGGCGGCGCAGTCCGACCGTAAATGGGTGACGTTCCAACTAGGCATTCCCAACCCCCTGACGCAGGCGGCGCTGCTGAGGGATTATTCCTGCGGAATGTGCCCCTACGCGACTCCGGAGCTGTATCGCGGCGTGGAATGCGGGTATACGGGCCTGGCGATTACGGACATAACGCACAGCGCAACCGGCTACCCGGTGAATGTGTGGGCTGTTACCTACGGTCACTATTTTAGTACGGGCGACCAGATCAGCCTGGAAGGCGCGACGGGAATCACGCCGAGCCCGGATGGAATCTATACGATTACCGTCGGCAGCGGGGTTCACTTTTCGCTCGACGGAACGGACGGCGGGGACTACGAGGGGACGTATGGCGGCGGCGCGGTAGCGGCCTACACCGATTGCGATGGAAGCATCGAGGCGTGCCGGAAGAGGAACAATGCGAGCCGCTACGGCGCGGAGCCGGGCCTGGACCCGTCCGTGACAAGAGTGTAGAGAAAGGAGCACATAATGAGTGAGCAGCAAGACAGCCAGCGAAACGAGTGCATTCGAGCGATGATCGATCGGCGGTACGCCGGGGGCGGCGAGGTTCGGCCCTGCTGGGCCTTCTGTCAGGAGATCTGGTCGCTGTATGACCGCGTGTTGCCGGACGATCCGCGAAACGGCTTAAAGAAAATCGACCAACCTGAACCGCTCTGTGTCGCTTTGTTCGCGCTGGCCGGCGACTGGCACGCCGGGATTGTTTGGCCGGACGGGCTGCATTTCATTCACGCGGCCCCGACGGATGAACGGGGCGTGGCGCGATATGTCCGCAAGGACCGTCTGACCGTGGAGCCGTGGTCTCGGATCATCAAAGGGTATTATGTTCTGGCGTAAGAAAAATCCCGTTATCATCAATGTATTTCACAGCGCCATCGAACGCTGTCCGGTCACGGCCTGGACCGTACCGTATCGCCGGCAGCGTCTGTCCTGTTTGGTGGAACGATATAAATCCGCCGATCAGGTTTCGGTCTTTGTCGATGGCCAACCCGTCGAAGAGTCTCAATGGCGCCGCCTGCGCATCAGGCCGGGCCAGCGTGTGGATATCCTTCCGACGCCGGGATTTTTCAATTTATTCTTTTCGGCGAGCGCCTGGGCCTCCCTCAGTTTTGGGGCCAAGGTGTTCTGGACCGTCGCCAGTATGGCGGCGTACACGGCCGTGTCGTATTACGGCGGAAAGTTGATCGCCGGCTCGTATGGGCAGGCAGACAACAGCCTGGGGGACTCCGTCAATTACGCCTGGAATCCGCAGACAATCCAGCAGGAAGGCGGGCCGATCCCGCGGGCGTGGGGGCGCTGCCAGCACGTCGGCAATATCGTCGCCCGCTGGACGGACGTTAATGACGACGGCGACGAGGTGTTGTATTTGCTCAACTGCTACGGGGAAGGTCCCGTGGAAGGACCGGTGGACGGTCAGCTGTATGTGAACGATCAGCCGATCAACCAGATCAGCGGCGTGACCACGGACACTCGCCGGGGCACGCTGGATCAGACGGTGATCGAGGGCTTCGAGCAGCATAAGCTCGAATATCAAAAGCAGGTGGAAATCACGAGCGCCGGCGGGTGGGAATACTTCACGACGCCGAACAACTTTTTCGACAATATTGAATTCACCGTGGAATTTCCGAACGGACTGCGGCATTGGAACAAGTCCGGCGAGGCGGGCCTCCTGTCGGTCGAGTTTGTGGTGCAGATTGCAGAAAAGGACAGCGAGGATTGGGTCACGATTCTAAATCCGACCGTGACGAGCGCCCAGTTGTCTCCGATCTACCGGGCCTATACGGTGTACCCGAATACGGCCGGCTTTATGATTGAGCGGGGCAAACAGTACACGCTGCGGTTCAAAAAGTATACGATCGACAGCACCAGCGAGCGGGCCATTAACGATTTCGGTCTGCGGTCGGTGCGCGAGGTGGTGGACGTGGCGTTCACGCGGCCGGGCAAAGTGCTGCGCAGCATTATCGCAGTGGGCACCGAGCAGTTGTCGGGCGATATCAGCGTCAAGGACGTGTGGGATGGTCGAATTGTCAACGTCTATAACGGGTCGAGTTGGGTGTTGCAATACAGCCGCAACCGGGCCTGGGTGGTGTTCGATGAATTGACGCAGCCGGTGATTGCGGGCAACGGCGACGACGTGCCGTACTCGATCGTCCGCTACGAAGGGGTCGATCCATCCCATATCGATACCGCCCTGTTCTACGAGTGGGCCCAATGGTGCGATCAGCAGGTGACCGACGGGGCGGGCGGGACCGAAGCGCGGATGACCTGCGATTATATCGCAGACACGGACACCGATGTGTGGACGCTGGCCCATCGCCTGGCGAATATCGGTCGGATGTATTTGTACTGGCAGGGAACGACCCTGACGGGATGGCTCGATGCGGCGGTGGCCTCGATCACGGACCTGGTGACGTTCGAGAACATGGTGGACGCCGACGAATGGACGAATAGCTGGACGGCGGCCGAGGAGCTGGCGGGCCGCATGAACGTCTGGTATCGCGACGCCCTGGAGGGGTATGAGCGAAAGAAGGTGTCCGGCTGGAATCCAGACGCCGGCAATTACAAGCGGACCGTCGATATAGAGGGCGACGGGGTGACCGGCAAAACGCTCGGCGCCCGCGTGATGAACCACGCGCTCAAACGCAATGAGCTCATTCGTAATATCAATCAATTTCGTCAATATAAAGATGCGTTTCGGTATCGCCTGGGCCAGGTGGTGCGGGTGCAGAGCACGGCGGCCGAATGGGGGGACGCCTATCAGGTGGCGGCGGCGGTGGACGATCAGACGGTCCGGCTGGATCGAGCGGTGACGGCGTCGCCCGGCGATGCGCTCTACCTGCGAACCTATAACCCCAGCACGGAAACGATCCAGGTCGAAGCCTATACCGTGGACGCAGTGGACGGGGCGGAGGTGACCATTCAGGAGACGTTTATCGTCACGCCGGTGGCTGGATGGGTGGCGGCGATCGGGGAGACGGTGCTGCGGCGGATCATTAAGCTGGAGTTCGAGAGCGAGCACTTCGTGACGCTGAGCGTGGAGATTTACGATACAGATCTGTTCGGCAGCGACGCGATCGAGCCGGTCAATTCGAATCCCGGGTATGTCTGGGCGGAAAGTCTCAAAAAACTGCATCAATACCCGACGCGCAGCGAAGTCCTCGCACTGATTGCGGAGTCCCAAACCCCCGCTTTGAATACGGACACGCCGTCGATGAGCAATATGACGTGGGCGGGCAACGAGATCGATACGGTCACCTGGTCGGCGACGGATGACGACGAGGCGCTGCAGTGGCGCTACCAGGGGACCACGTATTCCATCGCGGCCGGGTCCACGACGGATCGTTTTATCTTGTGGCTTCCGGAGGCGCCGAGGCTCTTTTCGACCACCGACGATGAGGCCGTGGCGCAGGCGGCGCTGCAAAGCGGGGCGTGGTTTGTGTGCGAGAACAAAGACGGCGTGCCGTTTGTGACGCAGCCGTTCCGATTGATTTGGGCCGGCTGCCTGCAGGCGGGGACGATAACGTCGCAACTGGCGATTCTCGGCGCCGCGGCGGTCGATACGCTGGAGATTGCCGGCAACGCCGTGACGATCCCGACGAGCGCCTACACGGAGGGCGAGATTCAGATCACGCCGGTCGATACGTACGTCACGGTGCAATCGCTGACGTTCACCTCGACGGGGTCCCCGGTGTCCCTGCATCTCTCGCTCCAGCCATACCAGACCCCGGCCAGCGCTTACCAATATCGGTTTGCCCTCTATTTGGACGGCACGGAGGCGGGCAATCTGGTTTGGGAATCGAACACGATTCAGGTGATATACGCTTACGAGCCACCGGTGTCCTTTTCGCTGGAAGATACGCCAGGCAGCGGCGAGCATACGTACTATCTCCGCGCGAAGGCGAATAATGCGACGTATTGTTATGTCAGGCAGAGGTCCCTACTCGCCCTGGAGGTCAAGCGATGAATTATACGCTTTTTGACGACGCGGGAGTGATTATCCGTTCGGGGGTCTGTCCGCCGGGTGATTTCGAACGCCAGGCCCGGCCGGGACAGTTTGTCCTGGAAGGCAAGGGCAACGATGCAAAATATAAAGTCGAATTTGATGGTCTGGATGAATCCGGCCGGCCGGTGTCTCCGCGACTGGTCGAGAAGACGGAGTCGGAAAAAGCCCAATCGCGCATCCCGACCCCCTCCGAGGCGGAGCTGCCGATTGTGCTGAAGAAAAAGGATTATGATATATTAATGAAACGAATCGAGAATTTAGAATTAAAAAGCGAGAAAGAAAATGGCGGAAGAGTCGATGCATAAATGGATTTTAGGTCCGCTCATCGCGGCGGTGGTGGGTCTGTATGGAATTATTTTGAAGCATATACTCCATCACGTGCGCGTTGATGGTATCGAACGCAACGCCAGTGACGTCGCCACGCTCAAGAATAGCGTTCAATTTAAAGATAATTGCCGAGAAATTGTCCTGCGCCAGGATGGGCGTCACGAGGAGGTGTGCAAAAAGCTGGATAATCTGGACGATCAGCAGCAAAAGACCAATCAGACCCTCCATCAGATCCTCGGCGAACTCCGCGCGAAGAAAAATGATCCATAGTCCATATGGCCAATGAACGAGAAGAATACAAGGCGCTCCACGAAACCGTCTGCCGATTGTGGCAGCGATATCAGGATTTGACGAAGGCGGTCCTAACCCTGCGCAGCGAAATCAACGATGTGGAGATTTTGCTGAATGAGGCGGGCCAGAAGATTTGCACGCTTTACCGGATCAGCGACGCCGGCCTGGACGGAGAGAGGCCGAGCGAGACGTCGGCACCTTGATCGTCACGAACTCATCGTAGCCTCCTTTTCTGGAGCGGCCGGCGGACTGAAACCCTGGCGTAAGGGCGACTAAAAACGCCGGCCAGTTTTTATTACCCCTATCCCATTGACGACGCGGGTGGCTGGCTGTGCTGTCTTGAGCTGGCGCGGGCCCATTCGTTTCGTCGGGGAGATCGTCGATTGTGGACGAGTCTGGGGGCCTTCTCGGCTTAATCGCTTTCGTGCCAAAAATATTCCGAAAAATATTCATTTGACAAATCCGATGTCAAGTGGACAATTCGTTAGACAGAAAGGAAAATCCATGAGGAAATATGAAAAATGGAATCTTGCCCACATTGTCATCTAAACCCAAGTGATAAAAAGGAGTACGTAGTACTACGTATTTTTAAGAATTCGCCCTCGTTTCATCGCTTTTTCCTTGATATCCTCTTGACAAGTCCTTTTCTTCATTCTATACTATTGACAGTGAGGGCTGAAAGGAGAGCGGCTGATGAAAAGCACGCATTTTGGCGTATCCCTGGCGGCGAACGGAGTGATGGTCATTCTGTTGCTCGCCGTCGCGAATCATTACAACTGGCCCACGTATTGTTTGGATCGCGTCCGGGCCCTTCCCCGTTTGCGGGCGGCGTCCGATCCGCCCTCCCATTTACAGGCGTTCGATCGGACGTTGCGGCAAAAGCAATCCCTGACCGTGGTGGCCTTTGGGGACAGTGTGACTCAGGGCTACACCGGCGTCCATACGCGGGAGCCGTCCGTCGTCTATCATCATCAGCTCAAGCGGCTCCTGGAGGAACGTTATCCAACGCACATTTTCAACATCCTGAACGCGGGTCTGGACGGCAACACGGCCGAAACCGCCTGCAAGCGATTAGATTCCGTCATCCGTCACGATCCGGATTTGGTCGTGATTCAATTCGGTTTGAACGATATCGCCGCCAATGGCCTGTATGGACTGAGGGCCTTCGAGCGCGCCGTCACGCGGATCATCGACCGGTTGCGGCGAGAGACGCGAGCGGACCTGGTGCTGATGACCCCGAACTTCATCGCCACAGGCGATAATCCGCGACTCCCGCCCTGCCTCAAGAAAAGCGGGGAATGGAAAGGTCTGATCGAAATGCAAAACGGCGGCGTGCCGGCGCAGTACGCCCAACTGATTCGCCGGATCGGGGCCGAAAAAAACGTGGCCGTGGCCGACGTCTATGCGGCCTGGGAGCAACTGTCCGAACAGACGGATACCAACACCTGGCTGGCGAACGGGATTAACCATCCCGATGCGCGGGGCCATCGGCTGGCCGCCGAGACGATCATGGCGCTGATCGATCCGGGGTTTACCGTCGATATGGACCGCTGCGCATCGGTTGGGCAGACGGAAAAAGAGGATTCACTCGCATTAGTGCCCTGACTCGAGCTCGCTCTCCGTGGTTTTGGTTATGTCGTTTCCTTTCCTTAAACGGGTGACGGAGTGGGCTGGAAATTATTGTTTTTTGGGAATACGTTTTCTAATGTCGTCAAGAATATTGTATTCAAGGTATCCATTGGAATAGCAAATCTTCCATCCTCCACCAAATTTGCTACTGTCGAAAGCTTCGATGTGTGTGTTAATTCTTAATTTGGTCTGATTAGGATCGACGGCAGAGGCATAGGCGCTAATCGTGCAGCGTCCGCTTCTAGGCATCCACATGGCATTATATCGCTCTGGTGAGACGGCCATGTTATCAAACGTACCGGTTCCCCAAACGGGAGGTGTCGGAAAGGCAATATAATCGGTTGTAATAATGCCGCTTTCTTTCTCAATGGCCTTTATCGGGTAATTGTTTTTAGAAAAGGTTTCGACCAGGGCAGACCATACGGCGTTATAATCAGCTTCATAAATTCCTTCTGGATTTATTTGTGGCTGAACATAGGCTGGAGCGCAACCAAAAAGGGTTATACAGAAGAAGGGTAATAGTGTTTTCATCACAGATTCCTCTCAAATCTATCGTTTGGACATCTCGCGGCCCGTCCGTGCCGATATGTTATTCTACCGAATCACGGGCGTCTCTGTCAAGAATTTTCTTCTGGGCGGCCATGCACATTCGATAGGCGGCTCTTTGCCGGTCGGTGACAATCTCGGCGGGGATATCGCCTAAAGCGTCGATGGCCTCATTCAAAACGGCGAAAATCCGTTCCGGATTCACGGCTATCATCCATCGTCCTTCATCCATCGTCTCTCGTGTTTTTTTCTCTCCCATTTGCATTTTTATGAGGCTTTTTATGTTTCATGCGTCTTGTGTTCGGATATCTTCTTGAAAAGCCGTTGGGCGACTTTTTTATCCTGTTCTTCCGGCGGTAGGCCTTTAATCGAATCTTTCCACGGCCCCCTTCGCTTGAAACGGCGAGCAAGACGCTGAATAATTTGGTTGATTTCGGATGAGTTTTCTTCTATATTTCCCATGATATGTCCTTTATTGGCCCGTCCGCACGGTCTAAGGTGCGGGCGGGTATTTTTCGTTACAAAAACACCCCGTGACGTCACTATAGGGTGACGATCGGATCTTTAACAGTGCGAGTGCAATGGGAGGCATTGATGAAAAACACCCCTTTCCCGCAGAATACCAACAAAGACGAGGCCATCAAGAAGGCCCTCGTCGATTTCTACAAAGAAGAAGAGCATCGCGAAACTGGACCTGTCATTATTGGTTTCCAAAGAACACTATATATCCGCCGGATTCGTGCCGTCATGAATGTTTGGTTCGCTTCTTGGCCGATTGAGCACCTTGAGAAATTTGCTTCTGCGGTTGAAGCTGTAGGAGTAAATCCCGAATCTGATCAACACTCCCATGACCCTGTTTTTTTGAATCCAAGACATCAGCGAAAAGACTAAAAATCCATTGTCGAAAGATGTTTCGGGCATTCTCATTGTGTTTGAGGGCTCGATCTTTCAATCCGTATGCTGCTGATCGAAACGCCTTTTTTTGTTCGCCATCAAGCTGGCTGAACAAGACGATTCCAGCGTTTAAAACCTCCACATACTCCCAGCCTCCAAGCTTTAACTCCTTCAAAATCGGTTCCGTGATTTCGGTTAATTCAAAAGATGTCCTTTGTCTTTTTGCCATAAAAATATGTCTTTACTATTATTTTTTCTCGTTTGCAAGTCCTTATAAAATAATAATTTACACATATTTAATATGCTATATCGCATAAAATTATGTGTTTTTATGTTGACAAATCATCCGTAATCATCTATACTCTATTTAGACTTTGATTAGGAGAAATTCGGTATGGCAAACGAGGTAACCGAAACTCAATTTGATGACAGCAACAAATTAATCAGTAAGAACATCAAACTGACCACCTCCATGAAGATGTGGCGAGCGTTCGAGAGCTATTGGCGTAGCCGGGGTAAGACAACGCTCGTCGAGGGCCTCCGTACCGCTATGGAAGATGCTACCAATTCGTCCATGCAAAGTCAAACGTAAATTACCCAAATTAACATATTAATTTTCTCGGAAGGAAGGAAAATGGTCGATCCGAGTCACGTTGAACACGCTAACAAGCCACATCGTTTAAACGCCCCCGAACACCCCTCGACCAAAGGTGAAGGAACGCCTTCTTCCTGTGTTGGGGGCGTTCTTTTCGCTTCGCAGGGCGGCCGGGAAGCTCTTGAAAGGAATCACCAATGGAACGGACCGTGCCAGAGAAATATCGTGGACTGTATAACCGCCGATCCAAAAGCCGTAAGGCAGCGGTTCGATCCTTTTGCATTGAATGCGTCCACTACCAACCTAAAGAAGTTGAGGTTTGCACTGATAAAGGGTGTCCTCTTTATAGCTGGCGGATTACGGGTTAAGGCGGTCTCAGGCTTCTCAGTAAACCTCGATAATCGCGGCCAAAATCAGCAAGGAGGGCCTAAAAGGGATTTTGCGGCTCATTGCACGTCCGCTTCAAATCTGGCGCAACAGAAGGCCCGACCCCTGCATTAATGGGGGGCAAGCGGGATTAAAATCGAAATAGCTCTTTTATAAGTTCATAGAGTCGAACAAAGGAAATAGCTCAGTTGACAGTGGGCATCCTGGCGATTAGGCTACAGGCGACGAAACATGAATCGCTTGTGGCCGGAAAGGAGGATTCCTATGATAAAGGCCCTCTCATTATGTCAACTGTATCTTGAAGAAACATGGTGGAATTACGCCGAGATCACCCAGAAGACGATCCATCGGGCATGGCAGTATTTTGTGATGGCGTGCGGCAACCGGCCCATCGACCACATTGAACCCTCTGACGGCGAGAAGTTCAAGGCATGGCACCTCCAGACACACCGATCCAAGACGACTGCGAATATCCATTTACGTTCTGTGAAGGCGACCCTCACGTGGGCGGTCCAGACGAAGCGGTTACTTGCGGTCCATCCGTTGAAACCCATCAAGGAGTTCAAGGTGACTCGAAAGCCCGTTCGGATTTACGAAGATTATCAAGTCGCCCGTATGCTGCGTTTCGCCCCGTCCCTGCAATGGAAGGGCATTCTCCTGACGGCCTGGACCACGGGCCTGAGGCGCGGCGCCATCCTCAACCTGACGCTGGACAATATCCGAAACGGGTTCGTCTTCGTCGAGCCGAAGCACAATACGGCCCGAACATGGGAGTGGGAGCCAAAGGACAAAGAGCAGCGGAAAGTCCCTCTGGTGCCCGAACTGGCCGAGTATTACAAGCAGTTACCGTGTCACTATCCGCACTTGACGCCAAAACAGTACGCTCGATTGTTATCGCTTAAAGACGCCGGATTCCTGAAAGAGGAACTGCGAAAGTGCCCGTTAGAGAACTTCCGTCGAACGTTTGTCGGCATTCAGCGGAGTGCGTTCGGTCGGCAGATCGGCGACTTCCACATGTTGCGAAAAACATTCACGACGAATATGTGCGGTCGATTGCCCGAACATTTTGTGATGCGATTGACCGGCCACAGCAATTTAAAAACGATGACTTATTACTTAGCCAGCAGGGAGTCCTACTACGTTCAAGCGTCAAAAATCGCCCAGGACGCTATAAAAAATGGGGGCGTCCAACTTTTAGGACACCCCGGCATAGGCCCTAACCTATGTCAACTGTAATGGGCGATACAGGACTTGAACCTGTGACCCCATGCGTGTAAAGCATGTGCTCTAGCCAACTGAGCTAATCGCCCTTTGTATTTGCTCCCACGGAGCCTGGCGATTAACATATCGGAAAGGTTCCGATAGTTCAAGAAAATTTAAGAACAAAATTCTTCATTTACGTCGGCGAAAGGATTGCGAATGGGACGCCATTTAAACCGCCGTGGATTCATCAAAGCCGCCAGCGCCGGTGCGGCGGCATTCGCAATAAATGGTTATGCCGGTTTTTCTCAATCGTCTCGAAAATGGGATAAGCCCAACCTGCTGTTTCTCTGGACCGATGAGCAGCGGGCCGATACGATGGCGGCCTATGGGAATTCGCGAATCCATACACCCAATTTGAATAAGCTGAGTCGGGAAAGCATCATTTTCGATCGGGCATACGTCACCCAACCGGTCTGCACGCCCAACCGCTCGGCTGTCATGACGGGCTTGTGGCCGCATACGACCGGCTGCATTAAGAATAATATTCCGTTGCCCGACGATGTGCCATGCCTGCCGGAATTGCTGAACGATCCGGATTACCATACGGCGTATATGGGCAAGTGGCACCTGGGGGACGAAATCTTCTCCCAGCATGGATTCCAGGAGTGGGTTGCGATTGAGGATGGTTACTCGTCCTATTACAGCCAGGGGCGCGATCGAAATGAGAGAAGCGACTATCATCATTTTCTCGTCGAGCGGGGCTATCAGCCGGACCGCGGGGGCAAATTCAGCCGATCCTTTGCCGCCCGGCGACCGATCGAACACTGTAAGCCCAAGTTTCTGGAATTGAAAGCGTGCGACTTCCAGCGCCGGCATCGCAACGAGCCATTTATGCTGTATGTGAATTTTCTCGAACCTCACATGCCTTTCTTCGGACCGCTCGATAACGAACACGATCCCAAGGACGTTCAACTGCCTGAGAATTTCAGCGATCCGTTGGAAGAGAATGAGCCTTTGCGGTATCGCCTGATCCGGGAGTATTGCCGGGCCAAGTATGGGGTGAAAGAAGGGGACATCCGGCAACTCATCGCCCGCTACTGGGGGCTGGTGGCGCAGGTGGATCGCAGCGTTGGGGCCATTCTTCGGACGCTCGACGATTTAGGCTTGGCGGATAATACGATTGTGGTTTATACGAGCGACCACGGAGACATGATGGGCGCGCACCATATGGTGGAAAAAAGCGTGATGTATGAGGAAGCGGTTCGGATTCCCTGGTTGATGCGCATCCCGCAGTTGAATGGAAGACGGCGCAACATAACCCATCCGGTTAGCCACATCGATATGGTTCCGACGCTTCTCGGTCTTTTAGGTGTTCGTAACGAACGCAACTTTCCCGGTCAGTCTCTTGTTCCACGAATTCAAGGCAACTCCAATGTTCAGCGGGATGTATTTATCGAATGGAATCCGAACAGCGGCGCTCTGAAAGTCAAAAAAGGCGGCACCAAGCTCGCATCGAAAACAGAGCAGAAACGCATTGAGAACGAACATACACGTACGATTATATCACCCGATGGCTGGAAACTGTGTCTGAGCGATGCGGATAAATCTCAACTCTTCAACCTGCGCAATGATCCGGGTGAAACCACGAATCTCTTTAACTCCGGACAGTATAAGGACATCATCCTGAAACTGGCGAAAAAAATCCACCGGTGGCAGGAGCAAGTGAACGATGCCGTCGATCTCTAAAATTACAGAAAACTTCTTAGACAGAATTTTATCATAATCTCCACATGAAATAGCCAGCTCTTTCGTTTAATCTATAGCTTTATAGCTATATGACTCTATGGTTTTGATAAAAAGGAAATCCGAAAATGACTGAAACAACAGGAAAATCATTTAACTACCGAGCGTTCGTTTCTGTTTTCGTGGGAGTCTCCTTTCTCTTGATGACCGTGTCGGGACTGGTGTTGTTTTTCGCTCCGTCCTGTCGGATCGCGCGCGATACGTCGTGGACCGTCATGGGATACGATAAGGACCAATGGGTTGCCTTACATGTGTGGTTCAGTATTGGTTTTGTGGTCACGTCAATTTTTCATATTTATTTTAACTGGACGGCGCTGATGACGTATTTCAAGTCAAAGATCACAAAAAGTTTTACCTTTCGACCCGAATGGATCGCGGTCTTGGTGATTTGTGGCGTCGTTTACGCCGGGACGACATTGGCCGTGCCGCCGTTCTCCTCGCTTATGGCGTGGCAAGAAACATTCAAGCACGAGGGTCTCGGCGGCGGAGGGCATGGCCGGGGCAGGGGGAGGGAGGCACGGGAGCAGATGATCGTATCCGATGTTAACGAACAGCCTCAGGCTGCTGTTCACGAGGAAGAACATACGCCGGGAGCGGGTCGAAACAGAGGCGGATACGGGATGGGGCAAAAAACACTCAAACAATTTTGCGATGAAGAAGGGATTGAATTGTCATCGGCTATTTCACTTTTGAAGAAAGAAGGCTATACGGTGCGAGAGACGATGACGATGCGTGAGATTGCCGACAGCGAAGGCATCCATCCGCGAGAACTCCGGACCCTCCTGCAGCCGGAGCATCAATAACCGCGACCTTGATGTCTGCACAAACCAATCAACCACTTTTGCTGTTCGACGTTCAGGTGCGGCCGTAATATTAATAAATGCTGAGCGAGCCGCCGTTCGACCCGGCTGTGGGACGAGATAAGCCGGTTGATTTGCTTCAGTAACGTCTCATTTTCGATCTGTGGATCTTCGAACATGCTTAGCAGGTTCTCCCGATCGGCGAACAACGTATTTCGCAGTTGGGCCAAATCCGCCCCGAAATCCGGGTCTTGCTCTTGTGTGATCTGAATTTGCTCATCAGTGAGTCCCAACCGTTGAGCCAATCGGCCTCTTTGTCCGCGGCGCTGACCATAACCTCGTCCGCCGCCTTCCCGGCCGCGACCCCAGCCACGCTGTCCGCGTCCCATGCCTCTTCCGCCGCCGTAACCATACCCTCGGCCGCGTCCCTGGCCGATTGGCCCACGGATGACATTCGCACAAAGCCCCATTAAACGTTCCCGTTGCTCTGCAGGTAATTTCAAACGAAGCATCGCTACGTGCTCGCCGACCCGTCTGAGTAGATGCTCGTGAGATGCTGTGGCTTTTTCAACTTGAGCGAGGATCGACGCGTCGGGTGTGTAGGGATCCTCGATGGCTAACGCCAGGCTGTTTTGTTTTTGCAGGAGGTCTTCGATCAATCCATCCGCCTCTTTGTTGAATTTCTCTTCAAGCTCAATGACGGAAGGAGCGGCTTGGGCTAACCACGGGATCGATCCGTCATGTTCGTTCTTTTGCGAGCCGGTGGCGGCGAGACGTGTACTGACAAAGGAAATCACGCCGCACGCAACGACAACCACGATAAACACGATGGTTCTGTTTCGGCTCATTATGGATTCACCTCACCCGGCGCCGTCTCTTCATCCAATACGGTCCAGGTCAACTCGCTCGACCATTCGAAGCCCAAGGCGGCAACGTATCTCGGTCCTTCCTGTGAAACAGGCACATCCGTCGTACTCGGCGATTGGCCATACTTGCCCAGAAGATGCCCTCCCCCGATCGCCAGGAGAATCGCCGCGGCGACACGAAGGGCCGTCGGGATAGATTGCAAAAATTGAACGATCTTCACGCGACCAACCCGCCGATTGGATTGTTTCTCCGCAGCGAATCCCTCGATACGGTCCGCAATCTCGTGGCCGGAGGGATCGACGTCCCACTGGCCTAATGCGTTCCAGAGGCCAACTGCATCCTGATATCGGCTTTCACAAACATCGCATTCGGCGATATGCGAACGAATTTGCTCTGCCTTTGCGTCGGGCAGGTTGCCTGATACGAACTCCTGTAATTCGATGTCGTTTATATGTTCCATCGTTCTCACCTATAGTTTAACGTTTTGAACGCGGTTAAACTGCGGTTTAATCCAAAAGATTTTTCATTTTTGCCAATTGACCCCGCAGATTGGCGTATGCCCTGACCAGCAGCGATTCTACGGCGGATCGGCTCCAGCCGGTGGTTTCGCTAATTTCGGCGTGATTCAAACCCTGATACCGATGAAGAATAACAGCCATCTGTTGTCGTTCCGGCAGCGCCTGGACCGCCGCTTTAACCAGCCTCGCCATCTCTTCCTTTTCCGTCGTGTTACGATCTGACGCGGGCAGTTGCTCGTAAAGTTCCGGCTCCAGCGAGGCGCCTGCTTTAGCGCGTTTACGCTGTTCGTCGAGGCACAAATTCACCACGATCCGGTAGAGCCACGTTGTAAATTTAGCCTTGGGTTTATAGCGTTTGGCCGCCCGGTGGACGCGCAGAAATGTTTCCTGGGCCACGTCCTCGGCGAGGTCCCACGATCCCAGCGTCCGAAAGGCAAGCTCCAGAACCCTCCTCTGATGTCGATGGGCCAGTTCGCCGAGCGCGGACATATCCCCGCCCGCCAGGCGAGCCATGAGTTCACCGTCAGTCGGATCGTTATTGACCATATAAACGATTTGTCATTCCCGCGAAGGCGGGAATCCACTTGTTACGCCCTGGACCCCTGCCTTCGCAGGGGTGACATGTGAGTTTTTACTTTCCGTAATAGGAACTAAATACTCAACAAACACAAGGACATGGCCCCATTATACGTTATCTCGTCGATTGCGTTCTAAAAAAATGAAATCTTCCCAAAAAACCGCAGGGACCTATCGGGTCCGCCGTTTAAGCAATAACCGTAAGTAGTTCCGGAACGGTGAACGGACGTCACGAACTAATTGAATACGATGAATTGATTAGGAGTAAAACAATGAAACTCAGAACACTGTTGATCGCCGGGGCGGTGATAGCCCTCCTGGTGGGAATGACCACTGTAACCATGAGCCAGGGTAATCAGAATCAAAACGGCGCGACCCAATCGAGGGTGCCCGCGCTCACACTGACCGACGCCGAGGAACTTAATATTGTGTACATGCGCCAGGAAGAAAAAGTGGCCCGCGACGTGTACTTGACCCTGGATGAACTATGGGCCGCGGACATCTTCGCGAACATTAGCGAATCCGAACAACAGCATATGGACGCCATCGAAAACCTGATCACGCGCTATGGCCTGACAGATCCCGTCGTTGACGATACAGTCGGTGTGTTTGCCAATTCCGACTTCCAAACAATGTATGACGAACTCGTCGCAGCCGGTTCCGTCTCGTTGGAAGAAGCTCTCAAGGTCGGTGTGTTGATCGAAGAGCAGGATATTGCCGATCTTGAAAAGGCGCTGGAAGAAACAACTCAACGAAGCATTCAGCGCGTCTTCGAGAATCTGCTCGAAGGGTCCACCAACCATCTGGATGCCTTCAACGCGTGCTTAGACGGCGATTGTCCGTGCTTGCCGGACGCCTAAGACAACGTAATATCTCTAGACGGATTTTTCATGCGGGGCTGCATTTCACGATGCAGTCCCTTTGTTTATCTGGTTCTTTAACAAATCGGGAAAAAGCACACGAAACAACGCCGAGAAAGCTTGCATTCTTTCGCACATATGGTATATCCGTCACAAAGATAAATTGTTGTCGGGGGATATGATATGAATGAAGGAAAGAATGGCAGGTGACAGAGGATGAGAAAAACGATCTTTGCCGTGGCGTTTTATGTCCTTACGAGTTCGTTTACGAGCGCCCAGCCGGTCGGCGTCGCGTTTTATCATGACCTCGGAGCGTTGCCCTACATTTATCCGAATATCGAGTCGTATTATTTATCGAGCTACGACCGTACGGGCGGCAACGACGACGGCTTCCGGGGTACGTATTCGCAGTTATACGTCGATGGCAAAGGCGAGCACGTTATCTTCGAGGAAGACGGGCCGGGGTGCGTGTATAATCTCTGGTTTACCGGCAGCGGGCGAAACCTGCATTGGGGAAAAATCAGGTTGTACTTCGACGGCGAGGAAAAATCCCGGATCGAATATGAAGCGAAGGAATTCTTCAGCGGCCAACATCCTCCTTTTATTTATCCGCTCGTCACGCATGCTTTTATCTCCAGCGGAGGCTTTAGCTGCTCGGTCCCGATGGAATTTGCCAAACATCTCAAAATCACAACGGACAAAACCGTCGGGTTTTACAACATCTACTACCAGCTCTATAAAAACGTCGATGTCACGACATGGTCCGACAAGCAGAGTGTCGCGCCGTTAGTGAATCTCTTCGAGCAGTGCGGCAGCGATCCGAAAGATACTCAAGAAAAAATCCACATGGCTCGCAAGACTGTCTCCCTTGAGCATGTTGGCCGAGAAGGCCGGCCCGAAGAGGAACTTCTTTCCGTCGAGGGAGGCGGATGCATTCAATACATCAAAATCAATCCCCTTTATGCCCCGGATACCTACAGTTTGAATCACATCCATCTCCGAATTTTCTATGATGGCGATTCCGATCCGAGCGTCGATGTCCCCATTGGGCCGTTTTTCGGGTCCGGCCTCGGTGAAGCGGACGTGCGAGGCCTTTTCGTGGGCATGTCCAGTTCGGGCACGTACTATTGCTATTTTCCAATGCCGTATCACAAAGCCGTGCGAGTAACTCTGCAAAACCGAAGCAACGACAAAGGCGGACAATTCTTTTGCGAAATCGGATATACGAAAACACCATTGCGACAACAAAAGGAGGCAAGCATCGGCTATTTCGGTGCTCACTACAATACCGCCTGGCCCATCGTTGAAGAGAAAGACTATGTCCTTTTCGATTATGAGGGAATCGGGGCGATCATAGGCCAGGTCATGACCGTTGAGCCTGTCAAGCCCGACCGGAAAAGATGGTGGGAAGGCGATATGCGAATCTACATCGACGGCGAAGAAAAACCCCGCTTTCATGGCACGGGCCACGAAGACGAATACCAGGGCGGCTGGTCCACGTTCTGGTTGACAAATCCGTACTCCCTGCCTTTATTCGGCCAGCCTAAAACCGAGGGCCTGATTAACGTGTTCGGACAGGTGAACGGCTCGACAACCGCCTATCGCTTCTGGCCGGGCAAGATTCACTTTAAGAAATCCATCAAAATCTCGACCGAGCATGGAAATCATAACGACACGCCGGCGAATTATTCTTCGTTAGTGTACTACTATTACGTCCCGTGACAGGTCAAGAGTTCTGAAAAATTGAAGGTTAGGCATACAAGGAGATTATATATGACAGTTATGGAAACGATTCGCAAGCGATATTCCTGCCGGGCTTATAAAGAAAAGCCCATCGAGAAGGATACGCTGGATACCATTCTGGAAGCGGCCCGGCTGGCGCCCTCGGCCAGAAATACGCAGGATTGGCGTTTTGTGATTGTGACGGAGGACGGAACCAAACGCCAGGTCGCCGGATGTACGAACCGGCCGGAGGTCTTTGAAAAAGCCGGGGTGATCATCGTCGGATGCAGCAACAGCGATCACGTCATGCGGTGCGGGCAGGCCATCGCTCCCATTGATGTGGCCATCGCGCTTGAGCATATCTGTTTGCAGGCCACGGAGTTAGGGCTTGGAACGTGCTGGATCGGCGCCTTCGATTCGGAAAAAGCCCGACGAATCCTGAGCATTCCCGACGAGATTATCATCGTCGAGCTCATGGCCATCGGCTATCCGGCCGATACTAAACCTGAGCCGAAACGTGAATCCATCGATAAAATAGTCTGCTATGAAAAATGGGCATTCTGATTTTTTCTGATAATGATGCTTAGAAAGATATTGATTCTTAAGCATTCGGTCGTAAAATAGCGTTTTTGAAGGTTGTTCCTGGGGACGTGGTGTAACGGGAGCACGCCGCGGTCGCATCGCGGAAATGAGGGTTCGATTCCCTTCGTCT
>JAFGTG010000250.1 GCA_016934255.1 Sedimentisphaerales bacterium | reverse complement strand
TTTAAGGTGAATCCCCCGATCCTTGCTTCCGAACGCCCGTTCCGGCGGAATATCCGCTTCAACACAAAAGCCTTTTTCCAGCTTGTCGTTTCGTCCAAACGGCGCTTCGACCCGTTGGCCCGTTTGAATCGGCCAGATGTGATCCGGCACCAGATAATCAAATTCCGTATCCGCCGCGGTTTCAAATGCTACACGGATGATATGATTGCAGGTCGTTTCTTGTTTGTCTTCGTTGGTAAATAAATTGTTCGTTTGTGATTTACTCATTTTTTTCAAAAATGCCAAAGGCCATCACCGGCGCGCCCGGGAACGCCACCGAGAAATCCGAATGTCCCAGAACGACGCCGTCGTTCCGGCTCAGGAGCGTGCCCTGCAATTTCCCGAAGGCGTTATAGATTTTCGCGACGGCCTGGCCCTTCTTGACCACCGCCCCGGGTTCGGTCTGAAATCGTACAATACCGCTTGCCGAGCTGACGGGCAATGATGAGAGCTTTAACGTTTTCGCCGATATGGCTTGTGTTGTCTTGAATGTGAACGGCTCGGCCGGCTTGTCCATCATGTCCAGGTGAGCCAGGATGCCCAGGATCGACTTGACGCCGTACACAACGTTTTGTTCGTTCACGACATAGGACTCTCCCAATTCAATAGTGAGAGCCGGTATATCGTGCTCGAGCAAACTGTACGAAAGCGATCTGCTGGCGGCTTCTGTTTCCAGGATCACCAGGAATCCCGATTTCTCGGCAACTTTTTTCGTTTGTTCGTAAGCCTGCTTGTGGGCGCCTCCCGGATTCGAATCGACAAGTGCATACGGAATCGACTTCATCCAGTCATTGTGAAGGTCCAGGACCAGGGCGGGTTTTGTTTCTTTGATCGTGGAGAAGATTTTGTCGGCGATGCGTTCGGCCACGGACCCGTTCTTATCTCCCGGAAAGGATCGATTCAAATCTTCTTTGCTTAGCGTTATGTTTCTGCTGGCTGTCTCGAAGCCTATCGGATTCATCAGGGGAAACGCATAAAGCGAGCCATTCCGCAGCGGTTGTTTTCGGAGGCTTTTAAACACTTCCTGGATGGTCACAATCCCGGTGACCTCATCGCCGTGGATGCAGGCCGTGAGCCAGACGACCGGGCCGGGACGGACGCTTTCAATGGCCATGAAGGGCAATCGGCGCCGGGATAAATCCGAACCGGTCAGGATTTTCAAGAATGAAAATTTAATCTTTTGTTGCTCTTTATTTTGTCGAGCTTTCATCATCGGCAGCCCAAAAAACAAACTATTTGCTTTTAGATTTAGGTTTCTTGTGCCCTTCGGCTTCTGTAAGATAGCCGATCTGTGATTTTGATTTTTGAGTTGGCATTACCATTTCTGACAATACTTTGAAAATAAGTTTAAACTGCTCGTCATATTGGCGTTCCATCGCCTCGATTCTTCGTCGGAGGGCGGCGTTTCCGGCTAATATTTCACGCAGCTTGACGAAAGTGCGCATGATAGCAATATTAACTTCGATTGCTCGTTTACTCCTGAGGACGCTGGAGAGCATTGCAACACCTTGTTCAGTAAATGCGTAAGGCATGTACCGACGTCCGCCCCGTCCTTTTTTTGAGATGCCAAATTGGCATCTCAAAAAAGTGTCATACTCCGCTTTGGATAGCTGAAACATGAAATCGGAAGGAAAACGTTCTATATTACGCTTAACGGCTCTCACCAATGCTCCAGTCTCGACTCCATAGAGTTGGGCTAAATCACTGTCAAGGATGATCTTATGTTCGCGAACAAGGTAGATGCACCGTTGAATCCGCTCGATAGGAATCGTTAAGGATGTGCTTTTTGACATTCTTGGAGGCTCCGGGCTTTATTTGAATCTTGAGGTCACAATTTGTGACCACCTGATTTTGAAGTTCCAATTTGGAATCTCAAGTTGCAGCCTATCGAAAATCATCCTCATCGTCAACTGTGAACCTAATTCAGGCGTTGGAATCGTATTAACATATTGTGGCCGTTTGATTTTTCAACTGCCGTTGCTATAGAGGCCCTCTTTTCGTCGTTTTTCGGATTTTTCGTCGATGTACGTGTCTTCGCAAACGTCCAGGCCAAACCTTGCAATTAAGGTTTTGAGATACTCCAGATGCGGGCAGGGCGGCGCGTGGAAGTTGTCTTTGGTGATGCAAGACGACAATTGCACGACGATACGGTTTTTTGTAATGCCTTCTTCTTTTTTGATCTGTCGGGTCAGATTGCTCAATTTCCGGTGAATCGCCCGGCCGCAACAGCCGCCACAGGTTAAATAAATCGTACGATAGGCTTTGTCTTTGGGGTAGCCGGCAAAACCGCCCGTTCGTTCGTGGAATGTCTTTTCACAATGGTAGCCGGAGCATCGTTCTTTGACGATATGACATTGGACGATAACAACGTAATCTTTGCTTTCGAGATCGATCATAATCCATCGTTCCTCTCAATGATGCGGTGGAAATAAGGTTTTATTCTTCCACGTTGGGAGCGCTTGATGACTTTCGTTTCCTTCTTTTTTTGACGGTTGTTGTTGTATTGTCCTCCTTCCGGCTTTTCGATAATTTAAAATAATCCGCAGCCATTTGGCTAATATAATCGCCTATCGCTAATGAAGCCGTCGCCGCGGGAGAGGGAGCGTTCAGAACGTGGATGGAATTGCCTTTTCTCTCGATTCGGAAATCGTCAATCGGCTCACCATTCGGCTTGAGCGCCTGAGCGCGAACGCCCGCCTTAGAGGGTATGATATCATGGCTTTCGATCGAGGGGATGAGCCTTTTGAGCTGGCGGAGAAGGAGTTTCTTGGAGAGTGACCGGGCATATTCGCCGACGCCGTATCTCCAGTACCTGAAGAACATTTTCCACAATCCACGATAGGATAAAGCATCCCATGAGTCGGCCATGCTGAAATCATGCTTGCCGTAACCTTCCCGTTTGAAAGAGAAAACGGCGTTCGGGCCGCATTCGACCGTGCCGTCGATGGTGCGCGTAAAATGTACGCCAAGGAAAGGTAAGGCCGGATCGGGCACGGGGTAGATCAAGGTTTTTACTTTTTCGGCTGCTTCTTCCGTCAATTCGTAATAATCGCCTCGGAAAGGTACGATTTTCATTTTCGGCGAGATACTGTCCATACGTGCGATCCTGTCGCACTGAAGTCCGGCGCAGTTGATAATGAACTTAGCATTGAATGCGTCCTGGTTGGTGACGATTCTCGTGTAGAAGTCGTGCTTATCGAGGGCAATGACCTCATGCGAGACTAAAATCTTATTATTCGTGCTTTTTGCAACCACAAGCTCGGCGAATTTTTCTGCCACTTTCTTAAAATCGATGATTCCCGTACAAGGGACACGAATGCCGGCGATACCCTCGCAGAAAGGCTCGATTTTTTGGATATCTTCGGGGTCAATTTCTTCGATCCCTTCGATATTGCTTTCGAGACCATTCTGAAGGATAAGTTCGAGGTTCACTAATTCTTTGGGCCGGGTGGCAACGATGATCTTGCCACAGATTTCGTAGGGGATATGGTACTTTTTAGCGAAGGCAACGAGTTGTTTTCGTCCTTCGATGCAGGTTTGGGCCTTGGTGGAACCGGGCGTGTAGTAAAGGCCGGAATGGATAACGCCGGAATTGTGGCCGGTCTGGTGGGTGGCTAATTCCTCCTCTTTTTCCAATACGGCGATGTGTATATCAGGATGATTGAGGGTTAATTTATAGGCCGTTGCCAGGCCGACGATCCCGCCGCCAATGACGACAAGGTCAAAATCGATGCTTCCATTCATCATAGGGAATCCCCAAAGCTCCTTATCAACTTTTCAGTCATACAATAATCGACGGCCCGATGACAGTCAACCAAGAATCTCTGAGTTATCAGGTATTTAGGAGCGAATATGGGTTAAAGTGGGTAAGTTGGGATTGGATAGGATGATTTACCGAGGGGATTATATGTCCGGGACGACTTCGGGATAGACCTGGCCGGTTGAGTTGATTTTGAAGACGTAAATCAGACCGTTTCTGAGCTTCGAATAGACGGCGGTGCCGTAGATCGCTTCAATATCGTATTGGGCGAGCTTTTCAGGATCGTTGGCCAAGTCCCAGATATTGGACCAAAACGTTTCTCTGTGTTTTATCGCTAATGCTTTAAATAAATCGCTGTATCTTTTCGGTTCGGTTCCCGGCTCCTCGATGGGATAACCCTCTTGAGGTGTCATTTGCTCGCCGTAAACCCGCCTCCACAGATACAAGGCCCGCGTCCGGCCGTCCATCACCATTTTGTTGCCGAACTTCACAATCAGCGCGTCGAAATGAATAACGTCTCCGACGATGGTGAATTTCTTTTCCAGAATGGTCTCGAGTTTATCGTCCCGGGCTGTTTCGACGAATTTAAGGGTCGTATAGAGCTCGCCGTCCCTGGTTTCCTGGGCGATCACCTTCGCATAACCGATCTGACTCTCACCGCTCAAATTGCTAATCGCCTGTTTGAGCGTTTTGTTCTCGGCTAAAAGCTCCTGGATCGTCGCCACGGCCTTATAGGGTTCTCGGCCCAGGTAGGCCATCCCGGCAAGCCCTGCTCCGATTATCAGCAGCGGTAAAAGCCTTAGTTTCTTATACCCTTTTGCCATATAACGTCTTTTATTAACAAGGCTTCCTTGTCAAACGAAACCTATCCCCCTAACTCTATCATCGGCTTTAATGCCCGAATCACTGGATTTTTTGATAAAGAGGTAACGTCTTATAACAAAACGAAAAAGTGATGAAGGTAACAGTCGGTGTTTAGATTACTCGTTTGTGGAGATATTATAAGCTCTTCTTATAAATTTTTTTATGCGTTTTTCCCACAGCACTTCTTGTATTTTTTCCCGCTGCCGCACGGACATGGTTCGTTGCGTCCGACCTTCGGGGTTTCGATTTTGATTTGTTTGACCTTCACTTCCCCTTGCGGCGCCTGGGCGGCGGCCCGCTGTTGCTCGGACATCGCGAACTGATCGACCTCATCGTGTTGCGTCTGGCTGACGTTCCATACACTCCGGGCCCGCGCTCCGGCCTCCAGATGCACCTTGAAGATAATATCCGTCACACGGTCCTCGATCGTATCGAGCATCTCATCGAACATGCGAGAGCCTTCGCGTTTGAATTCGGTTTTGGGATCTTTTTCCGCCCAGGACCGCATCCAGATACTTCCTTTGAGATGGTCCATTGAGTAGAGGTGATCTTTCCA
>JAFGTG010000249.1 GCA_016934255.1 Sedimentisphaerales bacterium | reverse complement strand
GAGATTTGCTATTTAACATGTCGATCAATCGGCAGCCTTTCTCGCCACTGCTCGGCTTGTTCCGGCTTGCCCCAGGCGTCGTAGAGGGCGATGAGGGTGTTTAGTGATTCCTTTGTATGTGGGTGCTTATCACCGAGTTCGAGGCGTCGGCCTTCGAGGGCTTCGAGAAGATATTTCTGCGCTTCTTCGTAGCGGGCTTGCTCCTTATAAAGAACGGATAATTCGTGCAAGGTTCCGAAGCAGGCGGGATGGCCGGGGCCCAGCATGCGCTTTCGACCTTCAAGAGCCTGGCGGAGCAAGGTTTCGGCTTCATCATATCGCTTTTGCTCGCGGCGGAGGACGCCCAAATCGTTGATGGTCTTGAGTGTCCAGGGATGGTCTTCACCCAGCTTGAGCTTCCTGACGTCTAAGACCTCCCTGAGCAAGGTCTCGGCCTCATCGAATTCGCCCAGATGCATATGCACTTGAGCAAGCCAGTTCGCCGAACGCAGCGTATGCCAGTGCTGATTGCCCAGCTCACGGCGCTGGATCGGTAGGATCTCAAGGAATAATTCCTTAGCCTTTATATACTGCTTTTGATCGATGTACACGGAAGCGAGGAAGTTCTTTCTCGTTGTACCTGCGGTTTCTGAGTCCTCATCGTCCGTGTCCCCATGATCCAGCGCGATCGACTCTAAGTACAGGCGCTCGGCTTCGTCGTAACGTCCCTGGCCCATATATACTCCCGCCAGATTGCCCATCATGTTCACGTTACTCTTCGCCCGGCGGGCCGCCTGAAGACCGCTGAGATATAACTGTTCGGCCTCATCATAACGGCCCAGAGCACCATACATATTACCAAGCGTCTTTACTAAAGTCAGAGTAACATCGTGTTCGTCACCCAGCACACGGCGCGACGTTGACAGGGCGTCCTCCGCCAATTCCGCGGCCTCTGCGTATCGCCCCTGATCCCAGCGGAGCCATACCAAACGATCCGCGGAACTTAGGGTCTGCGGATGTCCCGGACCGAGCTGTTCCCGGCGTATCTGGAGAGCCCGCTCAAGGTGTAACTCGGCCGCCTTCGGCTCGTAAATATACCGATACGCCCATCCCATCGTGGCGCGGATCGATGCCTCAATAAGCGGCTTATCCTCGAAACGGCCTTCCAGCTTCTTCGACCAGACCGTCAGAAGGTCTTGCAGGGATACTTCCGTGCCTTTGGCCTGCCCCGGAAGCGTCAACGCCTCGATGCCATTTTGAAGAAAATCCGCGAAGGCCCGTGCCTCTGCGCGGGCGCGAGCCTGGCCGATAGCGAAGAGCATTGAGACAACCACTCCGACCGCCAGCACAGCGATGATGGACGCAACGCTCGCAACCAAGGCTCGGTTCCGGCGAACGAATTTTTTAAGACGATATCCCTTGCTTAATGGGCCGGCGATTAATGGCTCGCCGTTCAGGTAATTCTCGATGTCGTCAGATAGTTCCGACGCTGAGCGATAGCGCTCCGAGCGTTCCTTCCTCATCGCCTTGAGGGGGATCCATTCGAGCTCTTTCTTCAGGTGCCTGGCTAAAGCGTGAATTTCCATGCGGCGGTTCTCGGCAAGCTTTCTGACCTCTTCGCCTAACTTCGTCAGCCGGGTGCTGGGCGTCTTGGGGTCGGTTTCGCGGATGACCTTGCGGATATGCTCGACGCCGCCCTCGCGGAACGTCTTGGAGTCGTAAGGCAAGATGCCGGCCAGCAGAACATAGAGCAGCACGCCCAGCGAGTAGATGTCCGAGCGGGTGTCGATATCCTCGTTGCTCATATCCGCCTGCTCGGGACTCATATACTCCGGCGTACCGAGAAGCTGGCTGTCCTCCGTGAACAAGGTTCGTTCCGTCAACGGCTGGCTGATGGCCTTGGCGACACCGAAGTCGATGATTTTCGGGATGGGCCGGTCGTTCTCCGCCGAGACGAGGATATTCGACGGCTTGATATCCCGGTGGATAATCCCCTTCTGGTGGGCATGATGGACAGCCAGACAGACCTGCTGGAACAACCGCAGGCGCTGCTCGACCGTCAGCTTATGGCGGTCGCAGTAGTCCGTAATGGGCAATCCCCTGACGTGCTCCATGACAAAGTAAGGCCGCCCGGCTTCCGTCGTCCCGGCGTCATAGACCTGAGCGACGCCGGGGTGATCCAAGAGGGCCAGGGCCTGCCTTTCGGTCTCGAAACGCGCGATCACCCGCTTGGAATCCATGCCGGGCTTGATGACCTTCAGCGCGACTTTACGCCGGATTTGGCCTTCCTGCTCGGCTAAATAGACCATCCCCATGCCGCCTTCACCCAGGACATTGAGCAGCTTGTAGCGTCCAATTCTATCGCCGGGCTGCTCAAGAACTCCGTTAGCTGTGACTGCGGCGCCTGAGTCTTCTTCTTCCTGCTCGCCAAGAATCTCAAATACCAGTCGATCCAGATTTTCCGGTTCCGCATCATATATGGATGATTCATCATTCATGGCTTTTCCTTTACGAAAACAATGGCCTTTTCGTAGCGGCACTTTCCAGTGGTGCCATGACTATATCCGTAATGAAATCCTAATTCTTGCCTTCTTTTTCCAGAAATTTGAAAATTTCTTTCAATTCCTCCTCAGCCAGTGCTCCGGAAACGACCGTCTGACGGACGTGGCTCTTCAGCACGCTGCGAATAAGTTTCTTGACGGTGTTGAGCATATTCGACGCGGTCGCTTCGCTCCCAATGTCGTACTGGCGGCATATCTCGCTTAATGAAGGCTGGTCTCTACCCTCCAGGGTCGGACTCAGCAAACGGGCTTGAAATACATGCCAATGCTTCTCCATGCCCTGCTTCGCGTATCTTTCCCTGACCTCTGCAAGGGCACGTTCCAGAAGGTCCGCCTTCCAGACGTAATTAAAGCTTTGCTCTGCATCGAGCTGACCGACCCTCTGCGGCAGTGTCGGGGGATCGGCCATGTCCAACGGCACAAGCTTATCTTTGGGGATGTGTTTTTGGGCCGCCTCTTTACGTCTCTCATCGAGAAGATACTGGTTCAGAGCGTGCAGAAGGAATGAACGAAAACGGCCCTTGGAGCTTTCCGCACGCTCAACCAAGCGGCGATTGAGCACAACCTCGTGGAGAAAACCCTGCGTCAGGTCCTTGGCTTGCTCGTTATCGTAGCCTTTGCGGCGCAGATAGCAGTACACCGGCTTCCAATACCGTTTTATCAGCAATCCGATGAGGGCACGGTCCTTATCTTTATGTTCCTTCACATCTTCAATGAGAGACCAGTGGGTTGTAAGAAATGCGTCTCTTTCCCCGCCCATGCTTGTCTGGTCATGTTTACTCATATAGGGCATCCCTCAGATGCTGTGTGAGAAGTCGGCTTGTCGTAGCAGGGGCATCTTGCCCATGTGTCGCCGGGCCATCCCCTCGACTTAGCTCGGGACAGGCTTGGCCCTGCAAGTTGTCGTCTTCCACGGGCGAGACGCCCGTGGGACTCACGGGCAGGATGCCCGTGCTACTTCTCACACATCCACCAGAAGTACAATCCTGCCTGATGGACTAAATGATAGCGGATTTTGAAAATATTTGCAATGAATAAGTTACCGTTTTTCAAGCACTTAGAAATCATCCGTGAAATTCCTCAAAAAATATTCCGGTCTTTTGGACAGATTTGAAATTTTTTACGGATTGTATTACAGAAACGTTTGGTGAACAAGCCTTTGGCAGCGTTGAAAAGTGAGCCATTGGCGACAATTAACAATCTTGGCAAAGCCCTTGAGCAAAAGGGCAGAAAGGCAGGTGCGAATGAAAAAATTTCCTCGTTGTCATTCTGAACGAAGTGAAGAATCTCAGTGATAGCGTTGGTTCAAACTGCCCCATTTGAGATCCTTCGGCTTCGCCTCAGGATGACAGGGGGGGCTTTGGGACGCCCTGGGTGTGACTAAGGCAGGAATGAACTGGGTATTGTTTTTTCAACATTATTTTGCCTCTAAAGGCAAGAAAGGAAATGTCTTATGAAACCGTTTCAGAGAACATGTACGAAGGTAGTCGTCCTATGGTTGGTCGTTGGAGTTTTGACGTCGGTATCGTATGCCGCGCCTCCGAGTGAAAGATGCCTATTGATAAAGGTCGGGGTCGCAGGAAGGGATGAGGTCCAAAAACTCGCCAATATGGGCCTCGATATATGGGAATATCGTGAGGGTGGTTTAATTATCAGGGTGACGGAAGATGAAAGAAGCCAGATTAAAGAAAGCGGCTTTACTATTGAGACAATTACCGAGGATGTTTACGCGTACACCGAGAAAATTAGGCGAGAACAGATTTCTCTGTTTGAAGAGCCTACATCGGCCAAATATCATTCACACGACGAAGTGATTACAGAACTAATAGCCCTTGAAGATTCAGGGGTTGCCAAGACCTATATCATTGGCGGTACTCACGAAGGACGGGACATCTGGGCCGTCAGAATCAGTGACAATCCTGCCATAGACGAAGAAGAACCGGGAGCAGTCTTTTTAGGCTGTCAACATGCTCGAGAATGGATAGCGGTCGAAGTTCCTCTCTATATTGCGCAATACCTCACTGAAAACTACGACACTGACGCAGATATCAAATGGCTGGTTGACAATTGCGAAATATGGATCGTCCCCGTAGTCAATCCTGATGGTTATGATTACAGCCGGACGCATGACCGGATGTGGCGAAAAAACAGACGAAACAACGGGGACGGAACATACGGCGTGGATCTGAACAGGAATTGGGATTACATGTGGGGTGGGCCGGGCTCAGGCGGAAACACATCCAGTGGAACGTACCGGGGTCCAAGTGCTTTTTCTGAGCCCGAGACACAAGCTGTCAGAGACTTGGCCTTAGCCCACGATTTTCGATTTCTAATGGATTACCACAGCTATGGACAACTGATATGGTCGCCGTGGGATTATACTTGGGATCCCTGTCCGGACAATGTTCCGATGAGTACCATGAAATTGAGAATGAGAGAGGTAATCAAACAAACGAGTGGTGCGATATATATAGACTACTTGGAATCGCCTCTCGCCTATTTAGTAAGTGGTGGTGCGATGGATTGGGCCTATGGAACGCTCGGCATGTATGCATTCGGCATTGAACTAGGTCCTGAGTCAACAGGCTTCATTCCTCCGGAAAACCTGATAAACATGATATGCGAAGAGAATGTGCCGGCCGCTTTGTATCTTATATCATATGCTGCTGCCGATTATGGAATTGACAATCGGACCACGGGCAGGACGTACAGTAATCTCCAGTTTGCCGTCAATGAGGCAACCGACGGTGATGAGATTGTGCTTAATCCGGGGGTGTATCACGAGAGCGTCGAGCTCATCGACAAGACTGTGACACTCAGATCAATAGATCCCAACAATCCCGCTGTCGTGGCATCTACTGTTATTGACATCGAGGGCCATGCTTATCAAGGCTCGGTGATCACTCTGTCGGGTCGTCGAAATGGAATCTGTGAACTTGCCGGGCTTACCATAACGGGTGGACAAGTGAGTATCTCGTGCTGCGATGCATCACCCACGATCAGAAACTGCACTATTGCAAGCAACGGGCCTAATGCGATTGAATTTTGGGAAGACTGTGAGCCCCCCACCATCATTGACTGTACGATTTTGGGACAAGTCGTCGAAGTGAATGATCCTACGCTCATCGCGCACTGGCCATTGGACGAGACAGAGGGGATGGTCATTACGGATCGTGCCGGGGACTACGACGGATATGCTTTGGGCGATCCTGTTTGGCAGCCTGACAGGGGTCGAGTGAATGGTGCGCTTCAACTGGATGGGGTGGATGACTACGTTGTGACGGGATTCGCCCCGAAGCCGGAAGGGGGAGCTTACAGCGTCTTGGCCTGGATCAAGGGCGGAGCGCCCGGCCAGGTTGTTTTGTCGCAAATGGGCAAAGCGAACTGGCTTTGCGCGGACCCATCAGAGGGGGCCTTAATGACCGAGCTGACTGTGGCCGGCCGGAATGGCCGTTCACTCGGCTCAGAGGCCGTTATCACTGACGGCAATTGGCACCGGATCGGTTTTGTCTGGGATGGTTCTTACAGAAGACTCTACGTCGATGGCGTCATCGCGGCGGAGGACGCACAGGATAATCTGGACATTTCGTCGAACAGCCTCTACTTTGGAACCGGCAAGGCTATGGAACCAAGCACTTTCTTCGCCGGCCTGATTGATGACGTGCGTATTTACAATAAAGCTCTGACGCCCGAGCAAATCGCAGCCCTTGCGCAATAGGCCACGTGTCGAGAGCGTCTCGCCCTCGAATCGCGGGCAGAGCCTGCCCCGAGCTTGTCGAGGGGATGCCCGCGACACAAAACAAAACACCCAATATCGTTGAAGGG
>JAFGTG010000248.1 GCA_016934255.1 Sedimentisphaerales bacterium | reverse complement strand
GAGATTTGCTATTTAACATGTCGATCAATCGGCAGCCTTTCTCGCCACTGCTCGGCTTGTTCCGGCTTGCCCCAGGCGTCGTAGAGGTCGATGAGGTTATTTAAAGATTCTTGCGTGTGCGGGTGAGTGTCACCGAGTTTGAGGCGGCGACCTTCGAGGGCTTGAATGAGAAGTAGTTCTGCTTTTTCGTAGTCACCTTGCTCTTTGTAAACGACAGCCAGACCGTTTATTAAAATGAGTGTCAAGGGATGATCGTCCGCGAGCGTGCGACGACTGATCTCCAGGGCATTCGTCAGGAGCGATTTGGCCTCGTCAAATCGACCCTGGGCCGTGTACAATTCCGCAAGGCCATTCATGCATTGCAGTGGATCCTGCTGCTCTGTGCCTTGGCCGCTCTGTTGGATTCTTAGCTCCTCCTTAAACAACTTCTCTGCCTTTTCATACTCACCTATATGGGTATATACCTGGGCAAGCCCCCTCACCGACCGTAGGGTACGCCAGTGCTCTGGCCCATTCACTCTACGCTGGATGGGTAGTATCTCCAGATACAACCTCTCGGCCTCCTCGTATTGCTTCTGCTCTCTATACACCCCAGCGAGGAAGTTCTTATATACCAGAGTCCATATGTTCTCATCATCCCAAAAGCCCTCGCGCAACCGCAGCGTCTCGAGGTACTGGCGCTCGGCCTCGTCGTAACGTCCCTGAGCCGAGTATATTCCTCCCAGATTGCCTACCATAAAAAGGTAAAGGTCGGTCTTCTCGTCCAGCACCCCGCGCGCGGTCCGAATGCCTTCGAGATACAATTTCTCTGCCTTCTCATAATGGCCCAGGGTACCATAGACACAGCCGAGCGTATTGGTGAGGCTTAACGTGATGACATGATTGTCCCCCAGGACACGCCGAGAGATTGCCATGCCTTCTTCAAGCAATTCTGCAGCTTCTTTGTTTCGCCCCTGACCCCAGCGAAGCCAGGCAAGGCGATCCATGGAATTTAGGGTCGTGGAGTGTTCGTCACCGAGGGTTCTTTGGTGTATCTGGAGTGCCCGCTCAAGATGAGGTTCAGCCGCCCCAAGTTCGCCAAGCTGTCGATATGTCCATCCCAACGTATCGCGGATAGAGGCCTCGACCAGCGGCTCATAAGTGAACTTTCCATTAAGACTTATCGATGCGGTATCGAGGAACGAGCGGATGGTTACATCTCGGCCCTTGCCTTTCGCCGGATCGACTGAAGCAAGAAGATCGTCACGCAGGAAGTTGCTCACGGCTTCCGAGATCCGCGCCTGGCGCTGGGCCTTGAGAGCGAAAAGGATTGAAACAACCACACCGGCCGCGAGCACAGCGATGATGGCCGCGACGCTGGTGACCAATGCCCTGTTTCTTCGCACGAATTTCTTTGCCCGGTATATGGTGCTCGGTGGCCCTGCGATGAGCGGCTCGCCGTTCAGGTAATTCTCGATATCGTCGGCCAGTTCGGAGGCCGAGCGATAGCGTTCGACACGGTCCTTGCGCATCGCCTTGAGGGGGATCCATTCCAACTCCTTGCGAAGATGTTTTGCCAGGGTTTTAATTTCCATTCGTCGATTTTGTGCAATCGCCGCGGCTTCTTCGCCCAGTTTGTTTAGACGGGTGCTTGGGGTCTTGGGATCGGTTTCTCGGATAATCTGCCGGATACGCTCGATGCCGCCTGTGCGGAGCGTCTCAGAATCGAACGGCAGTACACCGGTCAGCAAGACATAGAGCAGCACACCCAACGAATAAACGTCGGAACGCGTGTCGATGTCTTCGTTGCTCATATCCGCCTGCTCAGGACTCATATACTCCGGCGTACCTAAGAGTTGGCTGTCCTCCGTTGCCAGCGTTCGCTCGGTCAGCGGTTGAGCAATGGCCTTGGCGACGCCGAAGTCGATAATCTTCGGCACCGCCTCATCATCCTGGGTCGAGACCAGGATGTTCGATGGCTTAATGTCACGGTGAATGATACCTTTTTGATGGGCATGATGAAGGGCGAGACAGACTTGCCGGAACAAACGCAGCCGCTGCTCGATAGTCAGCTTGTGGTGGTCGCAGTATTCGGTAATCGGTAAACCTTTGACGTGCTCCATGACGAAATAAGGTCGGCCGGCCTCCGTTGTCCCGGCGTCATAGACGTGGGCGATATGGGGATGATCCAAGAGAGCCAGCGCCTGGCGTTCGGCCTCGAAACGCGCGATGACCCGTTTGGAATCCATGCCCGGCTTGATGATCTTAACCGCCACCTGGCGTTTCACCGGCTGATGCTGCTGAGCCAAATAGACCATCCCCATGCCCCCTTCGCCCAGAACGCTGAGCAATTGGTATCGACCAAGCCGGCTGCCGGGCTTCTCCATGAATAGATCCAAAGAAGCCGTGCGATCTGTTTGCTTCTCCGAGGAGGATTCATCCATCCCGATCGAAAAAAGCTGCCGTAATTGCTCAGGCTCCGCCCCGGATGTAAAATCCTTGCTCATAATCCGAATATCCAAATCAAGCCCTGTTTAAACGCCGTCCGGCGGATGCCGGCTTGTGCACGGCATCCACGCCCGGCCATGCGATACCCTCCTTGCATCTATTATTAAATCCGGCCTTTATTCGAGAGGCTGCGCCGATTTCGGAAAAAATTGCATCATTTCCTGCAATTCCTCCCGCGTCTGGTCATCCGAAATCACCGTATTGCGGACATGCTCCTGCAAAACGGCCTGAAAACAGCGTTTGACGGTGATCATCATATTGGAGGCCTTTTTTCGATCCGCAATGCCGTATTTCTCACAAATGGCTTCTAAAGACGGAGGGCTTTCCTGTTGTAAGATGGGCTGCACGATCCGATCGTTAAAGATATTCCAGTGGATGGTCATCTCCTGCTCACGACATTTGGCCTCGACGTCCGAGAGGACCCGGTCGAGCAGCGCCGACATCCAGCCGTAGTTGTACGACTCCTCAGCCGTCATATCCGGGTGAACAGGGGGCAAAACGGGCGATGCGATAGTATCCAGAGGGACGAGCTTGTCCTTCGGGATGCGTTTCTGTGCGGTTTGTTTGTGCCGTTCGTCGAGGAGATAGTGCTCCAGGGCGTGCAGCAGAAAGGACCGGAAGCGGCCTTGAGACGGATCGGCCCTTTGAATAAGGCCCCGGTTCAGGACAATTTCATGAAAGAAGCCCTGCGTCAAATCCTTGGCTTCTTCGTTGTCATAGCCCTTGCGACGCAGATAGAAATACACCGGCTTCCAATAGCGATCCAGCATCAGGCCGACAAGCGCCCGGCTTCGGTCCGCATCGGATTTGGAATCCTCGATTAAAGACCAATGGGTGGTCAGGAAAACGCCCCCGGTTCCGCCCATACTGGTTTGGTCACGATAAACCATTGCTATTGTATCCTGAATATCTGCTGCTGGATCGTCTGCAGCATAGTAGGGTGTAAATGATGATCTGTCAATCGTTTACAGGGTTGCTTGCCCGAAGTCGAAATCGCAATGTCTGGTGATGGTGGGGCTGTTGAGAAAGTCCCATCGTGGGGTTTGAGATTGCCGCGCGATTCTTCGAATCGGCTCCCTGGGGCCAGGCTCGCAATGACATGGAAACGTGTCTTTTGTCATTGCGAGGAGCGCAGCGACGAAGCAATCTCAGCTTTTTCAATAGCCCCATGGTCACAAATTAAAGTTGTTTCACAATTTTTTTGGATTCTGCGCAGCCGCGCCAATTTTTGCCGGATTACATAACGGAATTCGGTTGGTGAGTCAATGCTCAAATGTTTTTCTATTGTTATTGCCCAAAAAAGGGCAGAAAGGAAAGGTGTAAAATGAAACCCTACATTTGTCATGTCGAGCCCGTTCGACTTTGCTCAGGATAAACTACGTCGAGACATCGGGTCACATGAGGGACTGGTTTTGCAATCGCAGCCAGATTCCTCCACTTCGGTCGGAATGACAAAAAAGAAAGGCAGGTGCGAATGAAAGAATTTCCTCGTTGTCATTCTGAACAACGTGAAGAATCTCAGTGATAGCGTGATTCATGCGGTTATTTAGTGTTTTAATTGCCCCTTAGGAGCAGAAAGTGAGGTGTTGTATGTGTTGTTGGAATGGTAAAAGAATGAAATTAGTGGTCGTTGGAATTGTAGCCGCGATGGTGCTTGGCGGCGGGAGTGCGAACGCGGAAATCATCATGAGCGAACCCACCAGTGTTGGGTCGGTGATCAACGATGCGTATGATGTACAGAACTCCGACTTTTCACGTGACGGATTGCAGTTATACTTTGCAGTGTGGAGCCGGCCTGGCGGATTTGGTAGTGGTGACATATACATAGCCGAACGAGAAACGCTCAATAGTCCCTGGCAACAGCCTGTTAATCTTGGGCCAAACGTAAACAGTTCGGCATGCGAGATCGAGCCGAGCGTATCGTCTGACGGCCTTGAGCTTTATTTCTCGTCCTGGGACGACTGGATTATGCGCGTGTGCACCCGTACGTCAAGTGATGCTCCCTGGAGTAGGCCGGTAGAGATCGGTCCGCCGGTTGGTTCGGATGGGCCTGCTATGGAAATCGGCTCAAATGACGCTTGGAGTCCGGATATTTCGGTAGATGGTCTTTCCCTGTACTTTGTCTCCACCCGGGTCGGTGGATATGGTCGCGGCGATATATGGATGACAACGCGGCCCGCTTTGGAGGATCCGTGGGGTGAACCAACGAATCTCGGGACGAATATCAATAGTTCCGATGACGAGTGTTTTGTAAGCATCTCTGCTGACGGTTTAATCCTCGTCTTCAACAGAGGATTCAGGTCTATGTGGGCAGCGACACGCAAATCGATCGAGGATGAATGGGGGCCTGCTGTGATGCTCCCCTTCAACAATCCTCCGGGCAACTTCCATAGCCCGACGCTCTCAACCGATGGTTCTACCTTATACTTCAATGTCGCCAGCCCTTGGGGCACATTAGGAGCAAATGATATATGGCAGGTGACATTTACTCCCATTGTTGACTTCAACGTCGATGGAATTGTTGACTCTCTCGATATGTGCATTCTGGTTGATAACTGGCACACGAACAACACGCTTTGCGATATTACACCGCTTCCTTTGGGCGATGGCTTCGTCGATATCAAGGACCTGATGGTCCTTGCAGAGCATTTGTTTGAGAAGGTGGACGATCCGACGCTGATTGCTCACTGGCCTTTGGATGAGACTGAGGCGATGATCGTCTCTGATCGTGCCGGAAACAATGATGGATATGCTTTGGGCGATCCTGTTTGGCAGCCCAATGGCGGGCAAGTGGACGGCGCCCTTCAACTGGACGGCGTGGATGACTGCGTTGTGACAGGGTTCGCACCGAAGCCGGAAGGGGGAGCTTACAGCGTCTTAGCCTGGATTAAAGGGGGTGCTCCAAGCCAGGTCGTCTTATCGCAAATGGGTAACGCGAACTGGCTCGGCACGGACCCATCAGAGGGGGCCTTGATGACCGAGCTTACGATTGCTGGCCAGAATGGCAGTCTACTCGGTTCAGAGGCCGTTATCACGGATGGGAATTGGCACCGGATCGGATTTGTCTGGGATGGCTCTTACCGAAGACTCTACGTCGATGGCGTCATTGTGGCTGAGGACGCTCAGGATAATCTGGATATTTCATCGAATGGCTTATATTTTGGAGCCGGTAAGGCCATGGAACCCGGCACCTTCTTCTCCGGCCTGATCGACGATGTCCGCATCTACAACCGGGCCGTCAGCCCATAGGCATTAGTGGCATTTGCACAGTCGGCCATGTGTCGAGGGCGTCCCGCCCTCGAATCGCGGGCAGAGCCTGCCCCGAGCTTGTCGAGGGGATGCCCGCGACACAAAACAAAACACCCAATATCGTTGAAGGG
>JAFGTG010000247.1 GCA_016934255.1 Sedimentisphaerales bacterium | reverse complement strand
GCTAATCGGGTATAAATTTTGTCGAATGGTTTGCCTGACGCGATTGATTAATTCCGACGAACCGCCTCGTTCCGCGGAAAAAAGCAGTTCCGCCAGGAACACGCCCTGTAAACCCTGGGCTCTGAGCAGATCGTCGGCGCGAAGCATTCTTAACAATTCCAGCTCCTGGCGGGCCTGGACCAGGTCGTTGTTCGAGATCTTCCTTCCCGTAATAGTAGCCACGGTATCCTTGAGCCCCCGACTGCCCCTGAGCAGATACGTCAGCGCCGAGCCTCCAACAAATCCGATCATCAGGACGATGACGACGATGGCCATGATCTTTGAATTGTTCTTACGGAACCATCTAACCAAACTCATCTATTCACTCCAAACGGTGAAAGCATAAAGGCTAATCATCATATGACATTGTAGAGTGGGCTTTAGCCCATGAGCCCACGTGACAGCTTCGATTTTTGAATTTTCCGCTCAAGTATAGGCAAGTCCGCAAACTTTGCAAGAAAAATAGCCCGGCCGTTCATAGATTAAAAGCAAGGATTTTAACGCAAAATCGCCCTTTTCAACGAGAGTCCTTTTTTCGAAATGTTTACAAAAAAATTGAGCCTTCCGGGCTCTCTATTTATGATAGGAGCTTTAATGAAGGCCGCCATGAAAAACATAACGACTAAAAGATTGATATCGAACGTCCGTCTGCTCATCTGTTTGGTTATTGTTTTGCCGGTCGGCGCGGGAGTGTGGTTCTGGAAGGGCCGTCAACCTCGTCGAGTTCAACGCGACCACGCGCCAACGATTACCGGAGAATTCGAATATTTGACGAAACGGTTCGATTTCCTCCCATCTTATAATCCCTGGATAAGCAAAACCCGTGCACAAGAGGACCTGGATGAACTGGAATGGCTGCTGGAGAACCGATATTCCTACCTTCAGTTCAAAGCTGTGGACTATAAAGCGGCTTTGGATAGTCTCAGCAGTTGCCTCGGGGACGGTATTCATCGCAGCTTATTCGGCTACCAGTTGTCTCAATTCATACCCTTATTCGGCGACGGGCACAGTCGCATCGCCAGCTCATCATGCCGATTGCAATCGCTATGTACGGGCTTTCCGCCGTTTTTGGTCGGAGAATCCAATGGTCGGCTTGTCGCCTTCAAAACCGATCGCTCCGATTTCATTGACTCCAACACCCCGTTTTTAAGAGCCATCGACGGTGTATCGCTCGATTCATGGCTTCAAGTGGCCGGTCAATTCGTCGAAAAAGGTTCGCCGCAATATATCCGCCACCATACCATTCGAAACCTTCGATATATCGATTGTCTGCGTAAAGAACTCGGATTGACGGAAACGACTACCGTCGAGGTCGAGTTAGAATCGACGGACGGCTCGTTTACGAAGTGCATTGAATTGCCTTTGGTCAAAGAAAAGCCGGTTTATGGAATCTGGCCGCGACCGGAGGTCGAGTTCACCTCATGGGAAGCCATCCGGCCGGAAAGCCGCATTTTTCCATCCAATATCGCTTATTTACGACTTATCATGATGCCGGCCGAACCGGAATTTCTCGACGATTTGATTGAGGCAATGAGCCGGTTTCGAGCGACCGACGGCCTGATTATCGATCTGCGAACGAACGGAGGCGGCCGGCGTGCGCCTTTGCAGGTTCTTCTCCCGTTCTTCATGGCACAAAGCGATCCGCCCCGTGTTGTTAACGTCGCGGCCTATCGCCTGGGAACGGAAAACATCAAAGAGGATTTTGGAGCACGCTATTTATACCTGGCCTCATCATCACGGTGGTCAAAGGCGGAACGAGAGGTTATCGGTCGTTTCGCCGAGACATTTAAGCCGGACTGGACGCCGCCGAAAGGGCAGTTTAGCCCATGGCATTATTTCGTGATAAGTCCTTCCAAAGACAAGAGATACTATCATTATGACAAGCCCGTGGTGATTTTGATGGACCGCGGAAATTTCAGCGCCTGCGATATCTTCCTCGGCGCTTTCAAAGGGGTGAAAAACATCACCCTGATGGGCCGGCCCAGCGGCGGCGGAAGTGGTTGCGCTCAGGAATATCGACTCGCTCATTCGGGTATTCGAGTTTGTTTATCTCGAATGGCCTCTTTCCAACCAAACGGGCAATTATACGATGGCAACGGTATCCAGCCTGATATACGCGTTGAGCCGGCTCCGACGGATTTCATCGGCCAAAGCGATACCCTACTCGAAACAGCTATCCGAGCTATCGGCGAGAAAAATAATTCTTTGCACTTACACCCATGACCGCATACAATAGACAGCGGGCCGAATCAGCATACGTTTCCGGCACGCCGGGCAAGAGTATGCTTTTCGATGTGGAAGAGTTCTGTACAATTGAAAGAAGATGTTCTCCGCAAGGAGTCCCCAGGACGAAAATAAAATATGCCTAATTTCCAATTTTGTAGAATTCCGGGTAACGATATTAGGGAGAAATGAAGATGAATGAAATACAGTCCGGATCGAAGGATTTACTGGATACCACAGATTGTCTTGAAGCTGTGGGTGTTTTCAAAGGATGGAAGAATTTTTTCTTCATCATCACGGTTTTATGCCTTGCCCTGCAACAGGCTTCTTTCTGGGTTGTGGACCGGGGATGCGTCGCCGTTCCCGGCCAGACCGACACGACTGCCGAGGCGGAGCTTACACCGGCGGAGAAGCCAGCAGAGCCCAATCTCGTGGAACCGAACCTGCCTGAACCGAAACCTCTTGAGGCGATTGAACCGAACTTACCCATGAACCGGGAACAAGAACCCAATTTACCCATGAATTGGGAACAGACGGATCCCAATGCGGGTGAGCCGAACGACGTTTCCGGCTTCTCATCCTTCGATTCGCGGATACAGCACGCCGTCGCGTGGCCTTCAGGTTTCCTGTCCGACATCGGGTTCGAGCAATTGGCGTGTTTGATCCGTTTTGTCAACGCGTTACTTATCCTCTCGGCAACGCTCTATTGTCTAACATTGCTTTTCGGCTTAAAAGTCTCCATGCACGGCAGGCTCGGTGGAATCAATCACATCAGCCGGGCGTTCTTTCTCTCATTAATTCTGCTCGTTCTCCTGTTGCCCTGGCAGATGGTTTTTGGCAGCTTCGTGGCCGGCGCTATTTTTTCACCCGAGGAGCTGGTTCAATGGTGCTCGAAGGAAACTGAAAATGTCCTCGATCTCATTCTTTACTATTTGCGGTTCTGTGGCTTTGGGGTACTGATCTTTCTGCTACTCATCCTTGCGCAGATTCGCAGCGTTCGTTGGGCCAAGGCCATTCTTCGTCGGCTCGAAATTATTTAATCGTCCCCTCGTCGATGGTATGTCGTCGGTCGGCTTACGACATACGATATACGACATACGATATACGACATACGATATACGAGATGAAAAGCATCGATCAAAATTCCGTCGGCATCGTGCAAACAGAAATCGTGCGTGTCGCCGAGCCGGACCATCCGCTCACCTTGGAGTGCGGCAAGACGCTGGCCCCGATCGATGTGGCGTATGAAACATACGGGCGGCTCGACGAGACGAGCGACAACGCGATCTTAATCTGTCACGCCCTGAGCGGAAACGCCCACGTCGCGGGACATAGCAGCCCGACGGACAAAAAGCCGGGCTGGTGGGACGCGATGGTCGGGCCCGGCAAAGGCATCGATACAGACCGGTATTTTGTTATCTGCTCGAATTTTCTGGGCGGCTGCAGCGGAACGACGGGGCCGTCCTCGATCAACCCGGCCACCGGCAAGCCGTACGGTTTGGACTTTCCGATTATCACCATCGCCGATATGGTTAAAGTCCAAAAATTACTCCTGGACAAGCTCGGGATTAAAAAGCTTCTGGCGGTCATCGGCGGCTCCGTCGGTGGCATGCAGGTCCTTCAGTGGATGATTGACTATCCCGACATGATGAAAGCCGCCATACCCGTTGCGACAACAACCCACCTCGGCGCTCAATCCATTGCCTTCGACGCCGTAGGACGTCATGCGATATTAGAGGACGCCCATTTTGCCGACGGTCAATACCATGACTCGAACGGCCCGGACAAAGGGCTGGCGATTGCCCGAATGATCGGGCACATCACGTATCTCTCGGAACGGGGGATGCGCGAAAAGTTCGGCAGAAACCTGAGGCACACCGACCGATACGGCTACGATTTTAGCTCCGAATTCGCCGTCGAGACCTACCTGGATTATCAGGGCCAGACGTTTGTGGAACGGTTCGACGCGAACAGTTATTTATACATCACGAAAGCGGCGGACTATTTCGACCTTAAGAAGGATCACGGCTCGCTGAAAAAGGCGTTCGCCGACGTTCGCGCGCGATCTCTCGTGGTCAGTTTCACAAGCGACTGGCTGTTTACGCCCGCCCAGTCCCGGGCGATCGTCGAGGCGCTGGCGGCCAATCGAAAAGACGTCACGTATTGCGACATCGCCTCCGACTACGGTCACGACGCCTTTCTCCTGGAGACCGAGACGTTAGGCGCCTTTATCTCGTGTTTCCTGGACGTCACGCATCAGCCGGACAAGCGGAAACAAGCCGAATCGTGCTGCGCCTTTGGCAAACACTCCAAAGACGAGCTTGCCGACGACCCTCGAAGCCGCGCCGACTACGAGCAGATTGAGTCTCTGATCGAACCGAACAGCACGGTACTGGATGTGGGGTGCGGCGACGGGCAATTGCTGGCCAACCTTATCAGGGATAAAAATATCCAGGGGGAAGGCATTGAGCTGAGGCAGAAATACGTGCTCGATTGCGTCTGTCGTGGATTGCCGACGATCCAGCAGGATATCGAAGAAGGACTGGGTTACTATGCCGATAAGAGTTTCGATTATGTGATATTGTCACAGACGGTCCAGACGCTAAAAGATCCCGAAAAGGTGTTCACGGAAGTGTTGCGCGTCGGGAAGAAAGTGATCGTTAGTTTCCCGAACTTTGCTCACTGGCGTTGCAGGATCCAACTCCTATTGCAAGGAAAGGCCCCCATGACCAAATCGCTTCCTTTTGCCTGGCACAATTCGCCGAACATTCACGTCGTGTCACTCAAGGACTTTGACGAATTCTGTCGGACGCTCGGAGCGAAAGTGGAAAAACGAGTCCTATTGGTCAAGACACGGCAGACACCGGTAAGATTTGCACCGAACCTGTTCGCCGAACAGGCGATTTATGTAACGAGCCAGGGAAAAAACGAGGGACGAAAGGATGATGGACGATAGACGAGGTATTCCATCAAGCCGTGTTGTCGAATTACGCGTCCATCGTCTATCGTCACTCGTCCATCGTTATAATGAATGGAGTATAGACAGATGACACAACTTGAACGCATTGGTGTATCGCTGGATAAAGACTTGCTTTCGAGGTTCGACAAGCTGATTAGTGAACAGGGTTATCAGAGCCGATCAGAGGCGATTCGCGATCTTGTACGCCGGCAGTTAAGTGAACAGCGACTTGAAGATCCGAAGGCCAAGGGCGTAGCGGCCGTGTTTTTGGTCTATGATCATCACTCCACGAAACTCACGAAATCACTTATCGAGCTCCAACATAGCCATATGACGAGTTCCACGATACAGGTGATCTCATCTCTCCACGTTCATCTCGACGAACACGATTGTATGGAGATCATCGTGCTGCGCGGGAGAGTGAGTGAAATCAACCACGTCGCCGAGCATATTCTGAGCATGAAGGGCGTCAAACTGGGACGATTAAATATCGTTGCCATGTAGTTTTTTGCTTGACGGCCTGCCGTTGACGATTACAATGTGCTGATACGATTGATTATGTACTTATTCGCAGATGATTGATGCATACAATCTTTTCAATAATCAATCATCAATAGTCAATAATCATTATAAAAGGGCGTTTAGCTCAGTTGGCTAGAGCGCACGGATCACACCCGTGAGGTCACAGGTTCGAGTCCTGTATCGCCCAGTCTTTAAGCCTTTGGATTTCAGTGTCTTATGTTGCCTTTATATCACTCTAACTTGAGACCTTACGGTTGTGTCATCCCCCCCATAAACAATACCATTAAATAATGAGGAAACCATGAGTACAAATCTTAACCGACGCCATTTTCTTCGGAATGCGGTGGGGACCGCCGCTACGGCGATAGGATTGCCGTATTGTATTCCTTCCAATGTACTTGGCCAACCAGGCGCCGTCGAACCGAGCAACCGGATTACGATGGGATTCATTGGTCTGGGAATCCAGGGAACCGGACTGATGCGGGCCTTCTTGGGCCACAAGGATGTTCAAGCCATCGCGGTTTGCGATGTTCGCCAAAGCCAGCGACAGAAGGCCAAAGGTATTGTCGATGCCCACTATGGCAACACCGCTTGTGTCACTTACAGCGATTTCCGCGAGGTCTGCGGGCGAGAGGATATTGATGCGGTTTGTATTGCCACGCCGGATCATTGGCATATTCCCGTTTCGCTCGAAGCCGCCCGGGCCGGCAAAGACATGTACACCGAAAAAGCGCTTGGCTTGAGCCTCACCTGGGACAAGGCGCTTCAGGAGGCATGTCACCGATACAAAACGGTCTTTCAATGGGGCACCCAGCAGCGATCCGATCGGAACTTCCGCTATGGCTGTGAATTGGTCCGCAACGGACGGATCGGTAAATTGCACACTATTCGGGTCGGTGTTCCTCACGATTTCGACGTTCCCAACCAGCCGACGCAGCCGGTGCCCGATGGGCTTGATTATGATATGTGGCTCGGGCCCGCACCCTGGGCGCCCTACACGTATCAACGTTGCCGACCGTGGACAAAAGAAGAGAGCTATTCCATCTGGTACCACATCTCTGACTATTGCCTCGGCGGTATCGGGGGGTATTGGGGAGTTCACCATGTAGATATAGCTCAGTGGGGCCACGGCACCGATGAGACGGGTCCGATTGAAATAGAAGGAATGGCCGTATTCCCGGAAGATGGACTGGCCGACTGTGCGACGGGTTGGAAAGTCTCCCATCGGTACGCCGATGGCGTGACGATGATTTATATGGACAATGAGAAACACAAACAAGGTGTCACCTTCCAGGGAACGGAAGGGTGGGTGCATGTGAATCGTCGCGGCATCTGGGCCGAGCCGGAATCCTTGCTGACGTCCGTGATTGGCCAGGATGAGATTCATCTAACCGAAAGCAAGGGCCATCAGCGGAATTTCCTTGATGCCGTCAAAACAAGAGAAAGGACAATTTGCCCGATCGACGTCGCTGTTCGTACGGATACGATTTGCCATTTGACGGATATTTGTACCCGGCTGCGCCGAACGCTGCAGTGGGATCCGCAAAAAGAGGACTTCGTAAACGATTCCGAAGCCAGCCGAATGCTGACGCGGCCCATGCGGTCGCCCTGGCGCCTTTAAACAAACCGCACGTCTTTCACACGACGAATTGCCTGAGGTATTCCCGGCTCTGGATCAGCGATTGTTTCCGCGTCTTCAGAGAGCCTTCATACGAGCGATCTTCCACCTCAACGCAGGCCGCACCCTTATAACCAATATCCATCAGGGCCGAGAAGAATTTGCCCCAGTCCACATCGCCCAGTCCCGGCAATTTAGGTCGGTGAAATGAAAGCGGCGTCGCTAAGATGCCCACGTCATTTAACTCATCGCGAAGAACCTTGGCATCCTTGATGTGCACGTGGAATATCCGGTCCTTGAATTCGTGGATCGGCTTGATGTAATCCATAAATTGCCAGACGAAATGGGACGGATCGTAATTCAGGCCGAAATTCTCAGACGGAATCTCATGGAACATCCTGCGCCAAATGGCCGGCGACGAAGCCAAGTTCTTACCGCCCGGCCATTCGTCGTCGGTAAAGAACATCGGACAATTTTCGATCCCGATCTTCACCTTGCGTTTCTCCGCATGTTTGACAATGCCCGGCCACACTTTTCTGAATCGTTTGAAATTCTCTTCGAGACTCAGTTGGTGATCTCGACCGACGAACGTATTGACATTCTTAAGCCCTAATTGTTTCGCGGCGTCGATGACTTTTTTAATATGGGCGACGTAATGCGCCGCATTTTTTCTGTCGGCTTCGAGCGGATTCGGATAGTAGCCCAGGCCGGAGATGCCGACGCCCTTTTCATCGAGAAAATCGCGTATTTCTTTTACCTTTTTGGCGGATAACTTTGCCACGTCAATATGCGTGACTCCCGCATATCGCCGCTCGGCCTTACCCACCGGCCAGCACATGATCTCGACGCAGGAATAGCCCGTCCCGGCAGCGAATGAAATAACCTCTTCGAACGCCAGATCCGCCAATATTGCACTTACAAATCCAAGCTTAACCATCGTCGTGACTCCTGTTATTTAACGTTGACCCATGCTCTCTTCTGATTGCTCTCCATGATCTTTTCGCACAGGACAAGCTCTCGCAATCCGTCCCGGAAAGTCGGATATGAAGCAGACCCTGATTTCACACCGCTTATCCGTCCGTACACTTCCTTGAATAATTGTTTGAACGTATCCGGGAATCCTTCATTATGGCCGCCCGGATAGTCGATCAGATTCATACACTCCGGATAAACCAAAGACGGATCGCGCATCTTAATTTCGTTATCGCCGTCGCGCTTGCCGATCCATATTTGGTTCGGCGCTTCGGACTCCCACGCCACGGCCTGTTTTGAGCCGTCGATCTCGAAATACAGCCGGTTCTTCCGCCCGGCGGCGACCTGATTGACCGTCATTACCCCTCGCCCGTCGTTCTCGAACCGAAAGAGCACTGTCGCGTAATCTTCCGTATTGATCGGCACGTCCTTGTAATCCTCCGGCTGGAGCACTTTGCCCGCATAGGTCTCGACCGGCTTGAGCGGCTTCTTTCGGATCTTGTGAAACGTCGCGAAGTCGGCACAAACCTCACTGATCTTGAGGCCCGTGACGTATTCGATCAGGTCCATCCAGTGCGAACCGATATCGGCGATGGCCCGCGATTGACCCGATTGCTCCGGTTCCAGACGCCAGTTGTAGTCGGTCGGGTGGAATAGCCAATCCTGTAAATAAGAACCCTGTACCGCGAAGACCTCGCCGATGTCCCCCTTATCCACCATCAGCCGAAGTTGTCGCATGAGGGGGTAGTAGCGGATATTGAAATTGACGACGTTCACAAGCCCTTTTTTCTCTGCCAGTTCGACGAGTTCGGTTGCCTCGGCCACGCTAATCGCCAAAGGCTTCTCGCAGATCACGTGCTTATCGGCCTCCAGAGCGGCTTTGGACATCTCGTAATGCAGATAATTCGGTGAACAAATATGGACGGATTGAATTTCGTCTTGTTTAAGAAGCTCCTTATAATCGCCATAGTAACGCTCAATGCCCAGGGCTTCCGCCTTGGCTTTTGCGATGTCTTCTGAACATTCCGCCAGGCCGGCGACGTCGATAGATCCCAGCCGCCTTAACGCTTCGATGTGAGCGGGTCCGATGAAGCCCGTGCCGATAACACCAACTTTGATTTTCTCCATAGAAACTCCTTTATGAAGTGCCTAAAGTTAAAAGTGACTAAAGTGACTAAAGTTTAAGCCAACGCAAGCACACTTTAGTCACTTTAGCTCACTTTAGACACTTTAGGCACTTTAGTCACTTTAACTCACTTTAGCTCACTTCTTCTGCTTATAACATTCTTCCATGATCGTCTCGGTTCGCGTGGCGCCGAATCGTGTGCAGCCGATCTCTCGTACTTTTAGGGCCATATCCAAATCGCGAACGCCCCCGGCGGCCTTGACTTGCACCTTTTCAGAGACATTGTCCCGCATTAACTGCAAGTCCTCCAGCGTTGCGCCCCCGGCCGCGAAGCCCGTCGAGGTCTTGACGAAATCGGCCCCCGCTTCTTCGCAGAGCCGGCAGGCTACCTTCTTCTGCTCGTCGGTCAGGTAATAATTCTCGAAAATGACTTTCACCTGCACGTTGCGGGGGTGGGCCACCTTGACAACCGCCTGGATATCCTCCTTGACGTAATCATAATCGCCGCTGAGGAGCTTGCCGATATTGAGAACCATGTCCAGTTCGACCGCGCCGTCCTGGATCGCCTGCTTGGCCTCGAAGACCTTGGTTGCGGTTGAGTTATAGCCATGCGGGAAGCCAACGACCGTGGTCGTCTTGACGCCGGACCCGACCAGAAGCTCCATGACGGTATGAACGTCGCAAGGGGCACAGCAGACGGTGGCGACCTTGTATTTGCGGGCGATCTGGCACCCTTTACGGATATCCTCCACGGTCAGTTCCGGCCGCAACAGCGAATGGTCAATCATTTTCGCGATATCGTCGCACGTATGATCCATTGTTAACTCCCAATTAAAAAATGCCGCTTTACGTCGCTGTAGGGGCAGGTCCCTGTGCCTGCCCTGGGCGATTTTGTTGTAGCAATGATAAACACCATATAGAAACAAGGGCCCATTGTCAATGGCGATGACGGATGAAAAGGAGAAAGCCCCTGCTTTGTCGGGAGCAAGCAGTAGCAGGGGCTCGAAGCATGGAGAAGGCTATGAAAACTAATAATCACAGACAAAGCCCACGTTACATGAATCATCATAAACCCATCTGAATACCGGTCAACCTCGTAAAATTACCGGTTCTACACTGAAAATTTTACAGGTCAAGAAGCTGGCACCCGCTGTCATTTCGACTGGAGGGCTGTCGAAGACGGACCGGAATGGAGAAATCTCGTTAATAAGCGTGTGAAACCTACCGTTCGTTACCAGATATCTCGACTTCATCCGCCTTGGACGGACTGCGCTCTCCGTAAGGAGTCCTTAGGACGATATGACAGCGGGTGATCGGTCGTTCATTGCTGAATATTAAGCTCGAAGTTCTGAGTACAGGCTTGTGGGGGGAGGTCGTCGGTGAACGTGTCTTTGCCGGTGCGCTTCTCGAAGGTGGCGATGACCTGGATTGACACGGCGTAGCGGCCGGAGCTATTGGACGGGGCGGTGCCGGTGAGAAGGCCCGTTTGGGCGTCGATCTTGAGCCATTCCGGGGCGTTTAAGAGTGAGAAGCGGACTTGTTCGCGCTCCCAGAACTTGCAGTTGGGCGAGACGTAGCGATATTGCATATCGCCCAGTGAGTGAAATATCCGTGGCTGATAACGATACTCCCGGCCGGCACCGACTGTGGTTGGGGGCTTCGTCCAGATGTACGGGTGGGGTAATTCAACGTAGGCGCTGCAACCGCTGTGCGTGCCATGCGGGTCGATGGCAACAACCCGGTAATAGCAACGATTCAAGCTGTCTGGATTCTCCACACCGGCGGGTATAATCTCCTCAGTTTGATGACCTGCGACGACCATCTGAGTAGAAGCCGTTCGGCCTAAGTAATTGGCCGGCACCGTGCCCAGCGTTTCGATCTCGTATGGCTCTTTGCTGACACTGAAGCCCTTGATGTTGCTACCATAGATTTCGTAGGCGACCGGGCTTTGCCCACGTGGATTCGGCTCCCAGGAAAAAACATACTTTCCGTCATTATCAACGAGTTTGACCTTCCTGGGTACACACGGCCCGTCCCATCGGAAGGTGCGGATTTCGCTCCACTCGCTCCAAATGCCCTTGTCATTTTGGACGCGGACCCGCCAGTAATAATCCTCATCCGGTGAGTAAATTCCCCAGAACGGCACGCAATACTCCGTTTCTTTATACACCACGTCGAAACTGGGCCGGTACGGCCAGCGCATCGCCGGGTCGCGCGAGACCTGGAAATGATAAGCCGTCGCGCCTTCTACAGGTTGCCATTTGTACGTGACTATCTCGTCCCGTAGTATCTGTTGGTCAGAGGGGAAAATCAATTTGGGAGTAGCGAGAGGTTTTGTCGCCGTCGTTTCGCGCCATTTGTATGTCACCCGGACTTTTCGATTCGGTCCGGACTTGTCGGTATAGACTACCTTATTTTCACCCAGGCGCAATCGCGGCAGAAAGAGCGGTGAGACCATGATATCGCCGCGAATGGACAGATCGGTCAGCACGGCAGCACCTTTGCCGCTCTTTGAAGATAAACGCCCCCGCACCCAAAACTCATATTCCGGCGGGCCGCTGGTCGGATTGATCGCCTCGTCGAGGTTCACTTCAGCCCGTTTCGGTCCCGGACCGTTTGCCTGCCACAATACCACCGGTTCGGTTTTACCTTCGCCTTTATTGTCCGTCGCCCAGGCTTCGATACGCGCTTCATCGGACGCTTCACGTAGATTAAACGAGGCGGTGAGACTGGCTCCGCAAAAGACAAATCCGCTGCTCATACGATAAATAATGCTTCCGTCCGCATTCTCAGCGGCGATAGCCGGACGACCTTCGAAGGTGACAGGTGATACGTTGGATGCTTCCTGCGCTTCGGATTCTAAGGAATGCAATGCAGGCTGATAGATTTTTCGGGAATTGCCCACCCACCGTCGTTGCCGGTCTTGCATGCTCATCGACCATTTGCCGATATTGTCCCACCGGTATTCAATTCGTTCGGAGGGCCGCAGGTTGACGCGAATCTCATAACCTTTCGCCAGTCGCCTCGATTGCTCATCGTCCCGGCCGAACAATGCGGCTGCTCGGCGCGACCGAGGCCAATCGCTGAAGATCGGCCCGTAGTGTATTTCGCGGTGACACAGATCATGGTCGTCGGCGATAACGTCTCCCGATACGGGCAAACGATTCTCGCGATCGAGATAAAAGGCGTTCTCGTCGATATCCATGAATTGCCATCGTCCTTCGGCGAAGACTTCGCACATCATATGCCCGTGGAGGGCGCGAACGTACGGTTCGGGTTCGGGGAAACCGGCCACCCAGAACATGCTGGCTCCAATCGAGCCGGAGTCGTCGCACAAACCGGCGCCGTAAATCGCCAGCATTTTGACGGGATCGTGAAGCTCGTCACCCCAGAGTCCGCCGTGAAGCGGATCATCGTGGTGGCGGTTCGAGCGCAGAAAATTCCAGATCAAGTACACTTTTTCCTGGTCGTTTTTTGCAGTGCCGATGACTTCCCGCAGTAAGCCTTCCATCGTGTACCAGTCGCCGCGATCGTTGACGATAATCTTGCAGTTCTCAACCGGCGCCGAGCCGACGTTTTCAATCGTCAACGATTCGTTGGGCTGCCAGCCGAGACGCCAGATGCCATATTCGCGTGTGAGGGCATGATCCATATCGACCGTGCCCCCCATTTGGATGGTGTATTCGTGACGCCGGGCGGCGATGACTTCGGTTTGTGATTTGGTGACATGCGGTAATTCGTGATCCTGCCACTTTACCGGCTTGCCCCATTCACCTGAAAAAGCCATACTCGAAAAACTTAGTATTATCCATCCAATACATACGAACGCGCGCAGACTCCACATTATTCCGACACCTCAATATGAAATGTTGTTTCAAACGGTTTCCGGATCGGGATGCACCCAGGGCCGTCGGTACGGGCGACGCAGCAGGCGGTTCGCTTCGGCATCGTCCACAATCTGCCCTTTTTCCGGGTCCCAGGCAAGAGACCGGCCAAGCTTACAGGCAACGTTGGCCAGGATACAGGACGAGGCCGTGATATACCCTTGCTCGATATCAGAAACGGGTCGTCCGCGTGTTTCGACCGCTTCCAGGAAATTCTTCCAATGCGCCCGGATGGCGGATGCCACATGGCGCTCCAGGTCCTTTTCGGTTTCGTCCTCGGGATATTTGTCGTATTCGTAGAGGGCCTTGCCTGAGATTTTTTCACCCCGGCCGCGGGGGATAAATTCGTACTTATGCACGTCGGCCTTGAGCGTTCCGTTCTCGCCGTAAATGAAAGCCGCCCAGGGATAGTCGGGATCGGGCGAGCTACCCCACGTACGATGCGTCCACGTTACGGGACATTCATCGAAATCGAACGTGGCGACTTGTGTATCGCTGATATTGGCCCGGCTGTCTTTGTCCACGAGGATACCGCCGGACGAACTAATGCTCTTCGGCCAGCCCAAATCGAGCATCCAGCGGACCATGTCCAGCATGTGAACGCACATATCGCCGACGATGCCGTTGCCGTACTCCATGTAGGCCCGCCAGCGCCGCGGGTGGATGAGGGCATTATAGGGTTGCATCGGAGCCGGGCCCGTCCACATGTCGTAATTGAAATGTTCCGGCGGCGTCTCGTCCGGCGGATTGTTCCGGGCGCGCATATGGTAGTAGCAACAGACCTCCGCATAAGCCACTTTGCCAAGCTTGCCCTCTTTAATCACACGCTCGCGGGCTTCGACCAGGTGCGGCGTGCTGCGCCGCTGCATGTTCACCTGGACGACCCGTTTGTACTTTCTCGCGGCGGCGAGCATCGCCTGGCCCTCGACAACATCCACGCTAATGGGCTTCTCGACATAGACATCGGCCCCGGCCTTGACCGCCGCGATCATCGCCAGCGCGTGCCAGTGGTCGGGTGTCGCGACGTGGACGATATCAAGCTTTTCCTTCTGGAGCATCTCGCGGTAGTCGCCATAGGTCCGAGGCTTTTTCTTCGATGCCTGGCGTGCGGCTACCATTTCGGCGGCCTCGGCCAGCATGTTGGAATCCACGTCACACAACGACACGACCTCGACGGGAGCGATCTGAAGCAGTCGGAATAGGGCGCTCTTGCCGTACCAGCCGCAGCCGATTAAACCGTAGCGCTTTGGAGCGGATGAAGCAAAGGCAAAAGGATTCGATCCGACGAATTGGGATAACGCCATCCCGGCTACTCCGGCTTTAAGAAACTCACGACGATCCATAGTATTCCTCCCAAAATAATCTAAAGATATTTGTCGAACTGCTTCGGATTATACGAAGCCGGGGGATGATTCGCAAGCGCTACTCTTGTGGGATGTCAGACTCACGGATATCGAGCTGCTCGACGTTATTGAAAACCGGCGGGATCGATTGATAAGCGGGACGATGAAATTTGAAGCCGTTCAGTACAAGATGTTTTACCCCGTCGCATATCAGCGCGGGGCGCAGGTCTTCCTTTTCGTACCGCAGTCGGACGTTGTCGAATTGGAGGTAATCTACGTTTCGCGCGTAGAATCCCCATGCCGGGAGATTGCGGGCATCGACGCCCGGTGATTTCACTTTCATGAGGGCTTGCTTTTTCGTACCTCCGCCTTTGTATTCAATGGTGACGTCCCGGAAGGTAACATTTTCGAAAGCTGTATCGGCCCAGCTTTCGACCGATGATGCGGCGCGATAGACGCCCGTGGCGGTGGCACGATTCACAACAATGCGGCCGGCGGTATTGCCCGGCTTCAACGAGAAATGAAACGGCGTCGCAATGTTGTGCATGATGACGTCTGAGATCATCACATCGTCGAGATTTCCTTGGGTAGCATCCCAGGCGCCGGGTTGGAGGTTAAGAGCCGCGAGCATATTGTTGCGATTCGATGAGCGATGGGGATGGACGCCAGGGCCGTAGAACAGGCAATCGTGGATGATCAGGTGCGTGGCCGGGCCGATGAGCCGAATACCGTTGCACGAGGAGTTCACAATGCAATCGGAAATGAGCGTGTTTTCCCAATACCGGCCGGCAATCGAATCATCACCGGTGAAGAACCGGCAGTTTGTAATATTCACGTTCCGGCAGGGCCGCTCGGGTGCGCCTCGAAAGTGGACGCCGTCCCAGCCGCCGGTGAAGGTGACGTTGCGAATATCCACGTCGTCGCTGACCATGAAAAAGATGGCGTAGTTGGCCGAGTCCGCGAAGGAGACATCGCGCACCCTGACATTTCGGCAACCGACGAAGACAAAGGTGTGCGGGCCGCGCAT
>JAFGTG010000246.1 GCA_016934255.1 Sedimentisphaerales bacterium | reverse complement strand
GGCGACTCATATCAACGGCTTCCTGTCCGTTCTTCGCCTGTGCGACAACCTTGAAATCCGCTTCAGATTCGAGCAACATCTGAAGTCCTTCACACATGATTGTATGATTTTCCGCTATAAGTATGTTGATCGGCATGGTCCCATTCGCTTTCTATGTTTTTCTCCGTTGGTTTTATCGGGCAGACCATGGTTATTTTACTGCCGATTCCCGCATCGGATTCGATAAAAAGTTGCCCATGGAGACTGAGTAGTTGTTGACGGATGCTGAACAGCCCGAAATTGTTGATAACGTCATGATTGTTTAATACCTCGGAGACATTGAATCCAACGCCGTCATCCTCGATGGTGGCGGTTAATAGACAAGCATCATTCTCTATCTTGATATGTACATTTTGCGCTTTTGCGTGCTTATTAATATTAATAACGAGTTCACGAACAGCGCGGTAGAAAATGGAACGTACTTTCCGGTTTAGGGTATTTGAGGGCCCTTCATATTCGTAATCGAATTTCAAGGATGTTTCCTTTTCAAACGATTCAATCAGAGATTCCACCGCGGCTTTCAGGCCGAGTTGATAGAGCACTTTCGGACTCAATTGAAAGATCATCTCTCTAATCTCAACGATCGAACTATCCACACAATCGATGATTTTTCCCAGATGGCCGGGAATGTTTTGGGGGTTTTTATTTTTCAATGTTTGTATCAGGATCTTCGCCGCGGAAAGTTTGGGGCCGACGGAGTCATGCAGACCGGCCGCAATATGCAGTCTGTGCTGTTCTTCCGCGTTGCATAATCGCTGCGTTAAAGAACGCAATTTTTTTCTTTCTAAAGCCGCGATCTGTTCCGCCCTGGCCGTCTGCTCACTTAACATCACCGTCACAAATCCTACGACAACGAACATGATCGCCCGTATATAATCGTCAAACAGGGGAACTTCAGAAAGAAATATCATGTGATTGGCGATCAAGAACACTCCTAAAATGACCGGGACGATGAATCCTTTTCGTTTCCACCAAAGGGTGCTGAAAATGATAGGTATATAATATAAATGGGTGTAGATTACACAGGTTCTCATCACCCCATGGCAATAGTAACTCAACCAGCCGGCTGCGACGATCATAAGACTCATGAAGAGCATTTTATATTTTGGGCTGATTTTCACGTTTGGTTTGTAACGATTCCTTTTTAACCCACCACGTATCGAATCCATAGTCTAATGCTCAAGGTTAATCATTCTATATGTATAATCGGGTATTCAAGTATTTCACCTTAACGGCAAATAGGGTGCTCCGAATCAATAAATTATTCCTTCCCGGCGTTTTTTAAAATATCACCCTTTTCCTAAATGATGTAAGAGTAGTTATTTATGAAGGTTGGGCTTGATGGAGTATCTGCGTAATGATTCGAACGACTGCATTCTCATCATCAAGAGCGTTCGCCAGTTCATCCGGATCCAAAGCAAAAACGGCATTCAAACGAACCTTCCAAGAGGGATCCTTCATAAGCTCCCGTTGCCGATCGCGCGACCATTCATAGCCAAGTCTTGTCAAACGCCACACGATAAAGGCGCGTAACTGGTCATTGTCGGAGTTGAGATGATCGAGCAAAAGTGGGATGGACTCGGTACTCATGTAGGGAAATATGGGTTCCAGGTAACGGTCAGATATGTCTTCAGACCGTCTGAAAGGTTCGGTGAAGTTTTCTCTTCGCAGTCTCATCTTCCCAGGCGTGCCTGATGATGAGCGACCTAATATTGTTTGGGTCTTCTCGTATTGGGGCTATTGTCTCGTTCAGTTCGGCCATCTTGTCTTTAAAGATACGCTCTAACATGCCTTTGACAGATGCTTCTTTCCGCTTGGCTCGCCTGATCAGGACTTCGAAAGCGTTCGGGTCTTTTAGGGCTTTCACGATAACCGGGTGAACATCATGTCCACCTTGCCACATCACCTTCAAAAGCATCTCCTCCCGAATCGGCTGATCCTCCGCCTGCCTCTCATTGATGATGGCTCTTAAATCTTCAGGCGAAGCAAGATGCAATTCCATCGGAAGACCGACATCTTCCTTATATCCGGCCCTGGGATTTGCATTAGGGTCGTCAGAATACTTGTTTGATAGCACACGTTCATAGGTTTCGCGATTGGCCTCCGGTAGAAGTTTCTGTACCGACAATGTATCGGTCAACTCCCTTTTCAGGTTCGACCACTTATTCGCGGATAGATGGACAGCAGCCAATAGGACAATCCAAGCGATGAGCAAAATGGTGGACATTATTCGGGCCATTTTTGTACGAGCGACAACGATCTGACTTTCTCGGCTGAAGATATGCCGGGCGGCGCGCAAACAAGCGAGCCGGTTAACCGGAGTGTACGTCGTCACAAGACCGATGAGCAGGACCGTAAAAAAGGCCAGAATCCACGGCGCAACAGGCACAGGGCGAAAAAGACCTATCATTCCCACCATTGGGAGCAATACGAGCAGAAGTTGTGCAAAACGGTTGTTCAGAGGGCCTTGACTGGGAGTGCTTCTGAAAACAAGATGTCGATACACTATAACAATCCAAACAAGCACACAAAACACTGACCAGCCGAGGAGCACGCCAAAAAAAATCAGGTTTCTGTCGAAGCCGGTTTTGCCCAGAAATAGCGAGCAAGCAGCGGCAGCAACAATCGCACCGACAATCCAGAACAGCCTGCAAATACGAGAGATCCACCGACGTGAACGTTCGGAACCGACGCGATCAGCAGGACGGATGGGCGCCGACAGTGTTAGGACGAACCACATGATCGTGGCTGCTACGACAAATACAAGCATGGGAAGAAATCTTCCTGGCAATAGTCTGTTCAGGTACCCGTACAGAAAGATCAAACCGTAAAAAGCAATCAAGCCAACAACGAATAGAAGAGGTGTTTTGACGCCCACCGAGATGTTTTCCGCCCTGCCTCGCAGCGTGTTGACAATCACAAGGAACAGCCATACCAGCGGAAACATCGGCGGAAAGAAAAAGGCCATGCATACAGTAATCAACGTCGTTATCTTGATTATCTCGCCGAGTGTTATGAACAGGGTAATCGTGGATTTTCCAGAAATGCCACTAAGCTCCTTCGACCGGGCCAATCGAAATCGGGCTTGCTGCGCCTCGATGGGTGCCAGGTCAAGATATCTGAGCCGGGCTCCTTCGCAGGATATAAGAAGAATGTCACCATGGCTCAATTCACGACCACGGCGCGCATGGTTGATCAGTTTTTCTGCCGCTAGGGCCACCGCGGCGCTCAGACGTCGAAACGACTCCCGGTCCAACTTGGGATACACCCCATATGCTCGCGAGATAAACTTAGTGAGTTCAAAATAGACGTCGGTCTCGCTGGGTTCGGCAAGCCTTTTTTTCAGGGGATTAATCCTCGCCCTGTCACTCAGCTTGTTCACGCGTTGCCTGAAGTTACTATACGGCAAGTAGAATTTGTCCAGTTTGTTACCCAACTCAAATTGCTTCAGAGCATCCTGCTCGCATCCCAAATCCCTCGGTGGTTTGAGCCGTATCCAGCCTTTGATGTACTGATAGTGCGCATTGTTAGGATCAAATGCAATAAGACGGTCGGCAAGGACCAGAGCAGCCCGTGTATCGATGAGATTGGCCTCAGTTATTTTATAGGTCAATTGAGCCAGAAAGAACTTGTTGTCCGGATATTTGGAATACTTCAATGTTGGGATCTGTAAGGCAATATTTCAGGATATCGGCTGCCTCAGGATCTGTCGCAACAATCTTCTTTGTAAGGGCAGATTCCAGGTCGGATTTGTTTTTGTAGTTCCGTTTATGGCTATCAATGGTGCGCGCGCATCGCCAGATCAACCTGACGTTGGGAATTTCGTAGAGGGTCAGTCCGATACAAAGGACCACAGTCGTCATCCATACCTTTGTCCAGCCTCGCATTTTGGCCTCACTTGGTCAAAGTTCGTTGAATCCAAACGTCTTTTCCCAAACTCGCTTGCCCGAAAGCACAAAAGTCATTATAGACTTTTCCTGTGACACGGGCAAGGGAAAATCAAGTCGCAGAAAAGCTTTCCGCTTAGATTGTGTGTGTACGAGTGGTGATTGGGATGACGTAATCAGTGCGGGGATTAAGTCTTTTTGTGGTGGCGCTCTGCGGGACCTTTGCCCGCAGGTCGGGTGAAGTCGCGGTTTGTGGTCATGAGCCACTTGTCAAATTCGAAGCCGTCTTCGCGCATGGAGAATTCAATTGTATGCAAGCCGGGCTGCTCGATGTCGAGATAGATTTTATACGGCTCGCCGCAATGCTCTTTTTGTGTTCGCTGTTTGCTCTCCCAGCGCCACGACCGCTTGCCTTCACACCATTGCAATCTTTGACCGGATTCGGGCCAGACGCCGTCGAGACCGGCGTGAAGTCCGTTGTCTTCGCTGCCGGTCGAGTACGCACGAACCCATACGTAGTATCGGCCCGGCGTATTGAAATGAACCGGATAGACCAGCACCGCCATCTTGCCCGGTTCGTTGGAGAAGTTATCGCCTTGGATGAGCTTATTGTCGTGCGTTCGGCGCGTATCGGGCAGGATTTCAAGGTATGCGCCGCCGCTCGCCGAGTCGGCATGGTTTTCATCACCATCGGGAGAAACATCCGGTGTTCGGTCTGTTGTTGTGATGTACCATTGTCTTTTTTCCGTCTCGGTTTGCACGGCAAAATGTTCGGCTTCGACAGCCACCTGACCATCAACTTCTTCAAAAATTGTAGTCTTAGTTCTATCGAAAGAGTCTTTGTTGTGTGCGGGAGCATTCATGTTTTTCGAAGCCAGTTCCAGTTTTCCGGAGCCTCTAATCACAAGCAGCCAATCGTTCATATCGGGCGCAGTAACCTCGGCTTTTTGGTTGGCACTGAGCGAGCCGGTCTTGAGTAAACCGTCGCCCGTGCGTGGATTGAACCAGCCATAAGTGAAATTACCAACTAACACGTTGAGATTAACCTTGCCCCCGTGCTTGAGATAGATCAGGTAGATTTCACCGGGTTTGCAGAAAACATAATCGTCGGTGTTCTCGGTCATCTCATCTTCGCACTTCATGTCCCAGAACGGAATTTCATATTTCCTGAAGAACTCCAATGCAATGCGGCACTGGTCCCATACCTTCTCACGGGTGCGCCAATCCTGGCAGGTCAAATCGCTGTGTGGGTGCTTGTAACCGAAATACCATTCGACGCCCGCGCCGCCGGCCATGAGGTTACCCCAAAGGGCGTTTTTGCGGGCATTGTCACGCGTGGGATCCTCAGCGTCCGTGATCAATCCGTGCGTAGCGTCACCCGGCTCATCGCAGGCGACGACCCAGGGTTTGCCTGCGGCCGCGGAGCGATCGATATAGTCACGGGTCCGCCTGTGGACCTGGCTGAAATCGGGCTTGTTGGTCTGTAGCGAGAAGCCGGTTAGCTTCGATGCGTCGCCCAGCAGGTCATAATGCGGAATGTTCATGTTGTGGATCACGATGTGATGTTGATAGGGATCTTGCGTCCAGAAATAGTTTGCCCAGGCCACTTTTTGCTCGTGAGTGGCTTTATTGATCTCTTCGCCCAGATTCCAGTTCAAGGCCAAGTGATGGCCGAATCGTGCGATCAGCTCACGGTAGTAGAGTTTACGTTGCGGTCCGAGGTCACCGTTATCAAGCAGTAATTGGTTTTCGTTCTCCAACGTCTTGAAATGAAGGTACATACCGAGCTTCGTACCGTGCTCGAAGACGATCTCCCATTGAGCCAGACGGGAGACGTCCAGACGCAGACGCTCGTCATAGGTCGTATAAGGAAAGACATTACGGTCGTCGCCCCCGATGTTCATGGTCAGGAACGAAAAAACGTTCATTCCCTTCGAGGCCAGGTAGTTCACGGCCCCGATAATGCCTTTACCTTTTCCCCCTTGCCAGGCTGGGTCGCCGGGCTTCCAGTCCTTAATGTGCGGGCCCCAATCTTTGATGAAGTTATCTTTTTGGCCGTCGGTTTTGAAATCGCCGTCGAAATCTTTATAAGCCAGAAAGTTCTCGGGGGCGTCGGCGCCGAATTTCAAAAAATATTCCCCGGTCTCGGCAAAGCGCAGATGATGCTTACCCACGTATTTAAGGATACCTTTGGATCGAAAATCTCGACCGGTTTTATCAGTGGGTTCGATGTCAAAGGTTCCAGTCCGGCCGTCCATAAAGCCTGCACTTTGGCCGGCATTTTCATCTTCCGTGACGGCAATATTATGTCCTTTCCTGAACGAAATGCGATATTTCCAGGTGCCCGTAGCATCAGGTGCAAAATGAACGCACCACTTGTTGCCACTATCGGCGCTGGTGTTAGCTGCGTCCCCATCGGCTACGTAATAACCAGGCACACAATAGGATTTACCACTCTCCTGGTGTGTAAATGTGGCGTTCAGGCGATAGTACAGGAATGGGTTGGGATCAGCCGTCTCGTTTGTCTCGGGTCCGTCGAACGTCAACGTTATCTTGTGCCATTTTTTAAGTTCCCCGCTAATTTGCCCGGCTGAGGCCGTCCGGCTCTGGGTTGTTGCGCTTAAGATTACACAG
>JAFGTG010000245.1 GCA_016934255.1 Sedimentisphaerales bacterium | reverse complement strand
GTTTTTTCTCAAGCGGAGAATCTCCTCGCGAGCGCCGGGGAAATCCTCCAGCCATTCGGCGTCCTCCTCGCCGGGCCAGAGCAATGCTTGCGAATTAAACATGTCCGTATCGTACGTGACGTTGAGAGCTTTAAGAGCCCTGCCCGTCTCAATGGCCACCTTTCGTGTGATCAGGTGAAACCACGTTTTTCGTGACAGTTTTCCTGGTAGTTCCCTGAGGTGATCTGTTTTGCAAAACCCCACCTCATTTTTAATATCGGTGATTGTGGTGTTGCCAAAATATTGCTCGAAGAGCTTGACGTCGGTTCGGTCGTAGTAGGCGCCATCCCGTTCATCTTCCCAGAGATTGATTCGGTATCCGACTCGCCTGGCCTGGGTGGATTGTGGGAGCGCGTGTCTGAGAGCGAACAAAGATGACACGATGAATCCTTCTCTGGATTTCTCCATCTTATCCGTCAGTGGAAAAGAGGTCATGATATCCGTCACGACCTCGTCGATATCTTCGTCTTTTTTGATCCCCAGCCGAAACAGCACATCTTCCGGCCATTGGCGGAGTTGATGACCAATGAACGATCTATCCGCAATGATTTGATCTCTTTCGGCTACCCTTTCAACCCGGCTATACCTTTGATCGGATTCGTACCAGAACACCCGGTCCCAGAGGACGTTCAAGTGCTCCAACGCCTGGGATTTCCGGTAATCCTCCATCAGATTCAGATCGTTCGCTTCTGCAATCGTTGTTAGTGCTGAGCAAATGGCCCGTGGAATAAACCTCATCGCCGTCCCGCCGCCCAGCATTCCGCCAAAGACCATACAGGGAACAGCCACTGCCTCCAGCGCCGAGAAGCCCGGAAGACCCAGCGAATTCGAGATATAGCCTGAAGACGTAATGGCCGCCGTGAGTAACGTCATTCTGGGGCTTTTTCGAATTAATAGCGTCCCAACCCGATCCAGAACGTCGTTGACGCTGATGAGTCTCCAAAAGTCTCTTGCTGCTTTGGACCCGTTATGGAAGATGGGATTTTTCTCTGTTCCTTCTGCCATGCCCAATATCCTCGGAGTTACCTAACTCTACAATCCGCTTCTATATCGGTACTCTCCGTAATCTACTTCAACGATGTCCCTTCTGCAATCTCTGTTTGAGATGATTTTCACAATTGCGTCCTTTTGAGGATTCCTATAGTATGACAGATTGATAAGGTGTGTTCGACACTGTTTCCTCATCATCAGGAGTTTTATCGACTATGAAACAACAGGTCAAATTAACCAGACGATCATTTTTACGACACAGCGCCGGTGCGATGGCTTCGGCCACTTTAATCCCCGTCGCGGCCCTCGGGGGCAACGGCCGGACCGCTTCGAGCGAGCGTATCAATATGGGATTCATCGGCCTGGGCGGGCAAGGCAGCGGACATTTGCTCGGAGGGTCGTGGACGTACATCCCAGGCGGGTATATCGCACGGAACGACGTGCAGGTCATGGCGGTCTGTGATGTGCGTCGCGACCGCCGTACCCGCGCATGGCAACGATGCAACGAGATATACGCCCAGCGATTCAACCAGCCCGGCTACGACGGCGTGAAGGCGCATAATGACTTCAGGGACGTTCTCGCCCGAACCGATATCGACGCCGTATTGCTCGCGTTGCCCTATCACTGGGCGGCCCCGATGTCCATCATGGCGATGCGTTCGGGCAAGGACGTGTATTGCGAAAAACCCGTCGCCATTACTGTGCGACAGGCCCAGACGATGGTCGAGACGGCTCGTACGTACGGGCGGATTTACCAGGCCGGCACACAGCAACGTGCTGAATACGACGGCAAGTTCCGTCAGGCGTGCGAACTCGTTCGAAACGGTCGCATCGGCCAACTTAAAGAAGTCTATGCCTACCGCCAGCCGGGCGCGTTTGTACCGACCGCCTGGACCTCAGACCAATCAGTTGCCGTGCCGGAAGGATTCGACTGGGACCTCTGGCTCGGACCGCTCCCCTGGCGACCCTATGGCGGTTCCGCCGGACACACACTACCGGGTCTGTTCGTCGGCGATGTCAACTGGAGTCCGCACCACTATGATATCATCCAGTGGACCGTGAATCCCGATCCCAAAGCACCCATCGAAGTGGAATACGACAAAGAGAATGTCCATTACCGCTACTCGAATGGAGTCGTCGTCCACTCAGTCGCTTATCCCGGAGAACCGACGGGCGGCGAAGGCGGCGCCTGCTTTGTGGGCACGGAGGGGCGCATTGCCGTCGATCGCAGCAATATCGTTTCATATCCGGCGAACATCCTCAGGGAACCGCTCCGGACCGAGGATGAACGCGTCTATTACGCCGACAGCCATTCAGGGAATTTCCTCGAATGTATCCGCACGCGCAGGCCGACGATCTGCAATCCGGAAATCGCGGCTTACACAATTAATGCCATTTTCATCGGCGGTATTTCGCTGGCCTTAAAACGCAACGTTCGATGGAACCCGGCCACGCTCGAATTCCCGGGGGATGAAACGGCCAACCGCCTTCTTTCCTATACGTCGCGTCCGCCGTGGCGTCTCTGAAATGTCCCTGAATGAAACTTTGGCCCCGTTAGGAAAAAGGGAAGTTTATGAAGACTTGTTTATTTTATTATATTCTGCTCATTGGATTTATTTCTTTCTCTGCCCATAGTGTCCATGCCGCTGATGAACAGGACCTCATCGCCGTTCTACAATCATCGGCCGGCGCCGTTGAGAAATGTTCCGCATGTCAGCAATTGAGAATCTTCGGCACGGCCAAATCCGTTCCCGTTTTAGCCGCGCTGCTGGAAGCCGAACGCGTAGGCCACGCCGCCCGTTACGCACTGGAAGGGATGCCGTATCCCGAAGCGGGTGCCGCGCTGCGCGATGCGCTCGGCACAACCTCCGGCTTGACCAAAGCCGGCATCATCGATTCGCTCGGTTGGCGGCGCGATACAGCCGCGGTGCCGTTACTGGCGCCGCTGCTGACGGGCACGGATCTCACGTTGGCGAGGGCATCGGCTTCCGCACTGGGGAGAATCGGCAATGAAGAGGCCATTTCCTGTTTCAGAAGAGCGATCATCAATACGAATCCCGAAATTAAAATGGCTATCATGAAAGCGCTATTACAGTGCGCCGAAGAACAGATGAGTGCGGGTGACGATTCAAATGCAGCGAAGACATATGATTTTCTGCTCGGCACTGAGGTTCCATCCGCTATTCGCTCGGCGGCCTGGCGGGGATTGGTTATGTCGGACAGTAATCGACGTCCCGGACTCATCATCGAAGCTCTTAAATACAACGATAGCGTCGCGCTAAAGGTCGTGCGAGAAATAAAAGACGAGCCGATGATTAAGGCCTGCTTAAGGCAATGGGATTCCCTTCCCGCCAAGGCTCAGTTGGCGGTGCTGGATGCCCATGTGCCATTCGGCGCCGATGCTCTTATCACGGTTCGCATCGCGAGCACGAGTTCAGATGAGGCGGTTCGGATCGCTGCGTGGCGGGCGCTGGCCCTCCTGGGTGACACCTCCCTCATTTCAGCGTTGACTCGCGCTGCAGCTCATGGTGAACCGTTGGAAAAAGAAGCCGCCCGCGAAGCGCTCGCGCGCGTGCACGGACCGGATGTGCGTGAGACCCTCCTGGGCTATCTCAATGAAGCCGGGACCGTCGAAAAAATCGAACTGCTCAGCGCACTGGGCCAACGAGGTGACACAGAGGCTGCGCCGGTTCTATTGCAATACGCCAATTCAGCCGAAAGCCCCCTTCGTCTCGCCGCGTTGGAGGCCCTTCGCAACCTAGCGGTTGCCGATACACTTCAGCCGTTGCTTGATTTAGCTATCGTGTCGAAATCTCCATCCGACCGTACCGCCATATTAAAAACCCTTCACGTCGTTTGCCGGGCGAATTCCGACAAGGATCAAACCGGACGTCGGGTCATCACGGCGTTGAACTGCCTGCCGGGTGCGGAACGCTCTTTTCTCTTACCGCTGCTGGCGGAGATTGCCACAGTCGACGCCCTGAACGAAGCGCAAAAAGCTTCTCAGGACAACGATAACCAACTCGTGCGGGAGGCCATTCGCGTGCTTTCGCAGTGGCCCAACGCCGCCCCGGCTAAACACCTTTTCGAAATGGCCCGGACCCATCCCAATCGGTCTTTACGAACGCTCGCGCTGCGCGGAGGCATCACCGTAACCGGTCGCGAATCCAATCCTTCCGCGCGTCTGGCCCTTCTTCGAGAAGCCCTATCAATTCCCGGCCGAGCCGAAGAGAAAAAACTGGCGTTAAGTCAGCTAAGTCAAATTCCCAGTGCCAACGCGCTCGATCTGGCGCTGCACTATCTGGACGATCCGGACCTCATCAATGAAGCCGGCTTGGCCGCACTCACGATTGCCGAATCTCTAACGAAAGATACACCGCAACTTGCCGACGAGGTGGCCCGTAAGGTTCTGGAACATTCCCAAACGCCGGCCATCATCAAACGCGCTTGGGCCTTACGTGCCAAGCCCGCAGCCGGAGGTCCCTTCATTCGGGATTGGCTCGTATGCGGACCGTACAGCCGGAAGGGCGCGACGGGTGCAACCACGGTATTCAACTTATCCTTCGCACCTGAAAAGTCGGGCGAGACTGCGAAATGGAATACCGTCCCGGCGGGGGACACGGTGAATCTGGCGGGACTCTTTCCCAATCGATCCAATTGCGTCGCCTATCTTAAGGCGGAGATTATTGCTACTGAAACGACGGATGCAATCCTTTTGATGGGCAGCGATGACGGGATCAAAGCCTGGCTGAATGGTACCGTGGTCCACAGCAACAACGTTGACCGCGGCCAGGTGGTCGATCAGGACATGGCCCCGATCAAATTGAAACGAGGCGCCAACGAATTGCTTCTTAAAGTTACACAGGGCGGGGGCGGCTGGTCGGCGTGCGCCCGGATCGTCGGGCCGGACGGGCTTCCTATTAAGGGGCTGCGCGTTAAATCTCAGACCGACGCGGCACCATGAGATACGTTTTAAAATTCAGCTTGCCCGTGGAATCGATCAGCCGTGGCTTGCCTGAAGTCTTGGAATCCTTTTTCAATCTCTCGAAGGATCTCCTCCATCGGTTTGCCGACGGCACTTCGCGCTGCGGATATCAGGTGTTGACATTCGTTGGCATCCATAAAACGTGCGGCGCCGAGAAGCTTCGCCTGATCCTCCTCGTTAATAACCAGGAATCCATGTTTATCCGCATGAATAAGCTGGCCGGGCCGCACGGTTCTGCCGAACACCTCGACTTCACAATCCCAACGTACCGGCCAGGAATGAGCGTGTCCGACGCATAATCGTCGCGCCAACGCTTTGAATCCGGCGTTGGTCATTTCATCCACGTCGCGAACAGCGCCATCGACGATCGTGCCGACGCATCTCAGAGATTTATGAATGTTCGCAGTAACTTCGCCCCAAAACGATCCGAACGTCTGGGGCTTGTCCAGATCCTGGACCACGGCAATCTTAGGGCCGGGTTTGGAAGCAAGGTAACGGAAATAATCGATAAAGGCGGATGGATTTTCTTTGTGCCGCGCATTGCTCGGTTCACATACCACGGTGACAGCATAACCGACCATCGGTCCCATCTGGGGCATATAGTCGCGCGTTTCTTCCAGGTTAAAACCATCTCTGGCAGGATTGCAATGTGTGATTTGCTCCCACCCGTTATAAATCGTAGGAGTGTTCCAGCGTTTGAGTTCCAATAGGTCACTATGCAATAACATCGTCATTTATCCTTCATTAGCCCGGTTGTGGAACAGATATACAAAACCAATCCTTTGCCCGCAGAGTTGAATAACTCACTCGAAGCGGACGCTGTTATACGTCCCTTGATAACCACTTTGTCTTTTTGCGTGTCATACAGTTCGTAATCATAGGAAGTACCCGCTCGTAAGTCGAAGACCGTCACCGGTCCGTCACCGGGCTGATACACAACATACTGATATCCCGGCTTCGCCAGGCAAAAATGCGTCGATGCCAGATCATCTCGCGGCGTCACGTTAGCCAAGTCCAGTTTACCGGCGTATTCAACCACTTTACCGACGCTGTGCCTCGCTCGTTGCCAATCGGGACCTTCGGCGCCTGGATTTTCAAACGGCTTATCGTAAAGATTGAAGTGATATCCTCTGGTAAAGGCGCTCCATATATATCCGACATCGTTGGTCCCCGGTGAAACGTGATCGGTATCCACGATCCCCGGCTTGCCGGTATGGTTGGCCGGAGGGTCTTTCTTTTTGAAACGTCCCGATTGCCAACTGCCCGCCACGGCGAAGCAATCCGCCGGACTGTTGACCACGGGATCCCTCCCCATCTGTTTCCATCCGCCGGTGCGCGTCCTCCCCCCGGCCGACATCAAGACAAGATGTTGCTTGGGCTTAGTCTTTTCATAGCGATGAATAAACTCGATCATCTCGTATTGCCATTGAGGTGCATACAACTCGTTCGCGATCTCATAGAACACGTTATCCAAATCGTTGAGTGTATCCAGAACCTTTTTGACGTATTCTTTCTGAAGCCGAAGAATCCGTTCGTCGTCGGTATAAAAAAACTCAATTCCTTTTCCATTGCCGTCCTCATCCACGTCGATGCCATTGATATTATTCGCCTTATTGAAAACGTTTCCATCCCATAACGTTTGGGGTGGATCGCCTTCCGCCTCGCCGCCGAGTAATCCATAGACCTCGAACAGCATAATGGACACATACACTCCCGCGTCCTGCAAGTCCTCGCACCGGTTTCGCATCCGCTGGAAAAATGCCTCATCGAACCGGTTGAGATCAAATTTATCCTTTCCGTCTTTGGCTTTGCCGTGCCCCTTCACCCGTTCGTACGGCATCGGATAGGCAATCGCGTTGTTCGCCGATGCCATCGATCCGCTGCCCGTACTCCATATCACCCAATTACGCAGGTAGTTGAAATGATTTTCCTTCAGGAACTCAATATATTCATCCCAGTCCAGGAGACGTTCGTGGTTTCTGATGAACTCTTTGTTAAACGAATTGTCCTGCAGGTCCACGAAAATTTGATGCCCACCGAGATAAATCGCCCGGCCCGACTCATCGGCAAACCATCGCGGATTCTCCGGGTGCACGCTCAAGACACCCATGACCAACGACGGCATACAGACGTTAACAATAAGGATCCAAAATCGTTTCATCCTTGTTCCCTTCCGAGGGTTATTCTCGTATCGGTTTTAGCCCTATGATGTCAACATGGCTCGCTGCCCGTTGCTAATCGGCACGCCCTTTTCCTTTCTTCCACACCTTGACGTAGTCCACGTACATATACGAAGGATTCGGTGTTTTATCCGTGGGCCATCCCGGCCCAAGCGCCAGGTTCACCAACGGGAACAAAGGTGTCTTAACCGATTCCGGTGTTGTTTCCCGGTGCAACTCAACGCCGTCGAAATAAAGAACGATGTTTTGCTCATCGATCATGACGCCGTAGGTGTGGAAATCCTCCTCCATGCCGAACACCACAAATCGCTTGCCCTCATGCTTGCTCTCGACGCCGCCGCGGCCCCACTGGTGAAGGACATAATGATATCTCCAGGGCCAGTGGCCATAGTGCTCCACGACGTCGATTTCAGGATTGATCCTCGGTCCCGTATTGCCCGGCAAGCCCTTGAGGCTTTTAAGCCCCATCAGCCAGAAGGCGGGCCACGTCCCCGGCCCTTTGGGGAACTTCGCGCGACACTCGAAATAGCCGTATTGTTGCTTGAAACCGTTGCCGTTGGGATCGACGGCTGAAAGTAATCCGCTGCGCCAGCGCCCGTTTTCCTTTCGTACCTCAATACGTAAAAGGCCATCCTTGACCGTGAAGGGAAAGCCGGGCTTCGGATCAGTGAACCGGGCATCACCAAAATCTCCGCGCCACGGGGTATGGGCAATCCATCGCATCCCTTCCGATCCGGCCGGTCCCCAAGCCGAAACGCTCAAATCATCGAATTCTTCGTTGAATGTCACGTGATAATCCGTCAGATCGAGCGTTTTCTCACCCGGCCCGGGAATCAGAGCTTGCTTATCAATCGTGAGTACGCCGATCTGGTACAGCCCCTCTTCCACTTGTCTAACATCAGGTCCGGCTTGTAAAACCTTCCGGCCTTCTTTCTCGTCGTAAAGGCCCGCATAAATCGGATACCTGCCTTCGGGCAACTCGACGGAAACAGTGCGTTTATTCTCGACGCGCCATTGTTCGAGAGGAACGTCACGCGTGTATTCAACGTCACCGCTCCATTGGGAAGTCGGCATCAGAGGCTGATGGTCGTCCTGGAATACAATTTTCCCATCCTCGTCCACAAAGTGGACGAAGACGGTATAGTCCTTGTCCAGCGGCGCCGCTCGCCAGCGGTATGTAATCTTAAAACCGCATCCCGGTCGGCCTGTCGGATTCTCCGGACTCGACTGTAGAATAATCGTCGGAGTGTTTCTACTATCCGAATCGGCGCCGTTACTCATGTCGGCCGGAAGCACCGATGAGAACACGATGATCGCGATGATGATTCGACACCTGAACATCTCTCAAGACACTTTTATACCCAGGTTCCATCACGATAGCCTGGAGCGGTATAGAGCAAGGTTCCATCCGCAACGGCGTCGGATAATTGTTGACTGATTTTCTTGCGTTCGGGATCGGACATGGGCTTTAACGTTCGGGCGATCAGGGCGTTGGATTCGACCACCTCCAACGTCGGCATGCCAATCACCGCCGCAGCTACCGGCAAGCTCAGAGCGTAACGAACGAGCTGCTCGGCGCTGACGCCCCCTTTACCGATCAGTTGGTTCTGGGCGGTGGTTTTCATCGCCAGCAAGCCCATGCCGTGTTCAAGGGCATAGGGCGTCACATCCCGCGCGAAATCCAGTCCCTTATAACCCCGGCGGACATTCGCGTGCGCCGGATTTTGCGGGCACATCACGCAATCGGGCTGGATGCGACGCAATGCTTCGGCGATGACCCGGCTGTCATGCCCGGTCACGCCAATGGCCCGAATCGATCCTTCTTCTTTCAATTTCCTGTAAACCGACAACGCGCCGTCTTTGGCCAGGATTTTATCGATTTTTTCGGAGGACGCCACACCGTGAAAATGCAGCACATCCAGGTGATCCGTTTTTAAATCAATCAACGTTTGCTCGAAATCGCGTTTGGCCGTCTCCGCATCGCGCGCGTGGAGCTTGCTCGAAAGGTAAATCCTATCGCGGTAATTCGGCGTGAGAAACCGGCCGTAACGCAGATGGCTTTCCCGAACGTCCCCCGTCATGTAGGAGAATCCGGTATCGAAATAGTTAATCCCCAACTCGACGGCGCGATGGATCATTCGTTCTGCGACGTCGAGATTCTTTTGTGTCAGATACCTCGATCCAGCGCCGAAACCGACGATGGAAATCATCCATCCCATTTTTCCGAGAGGACGGAGCGGCATCGTCGATGTTCGAGGCGTCTGGGCTTCGAGTGTTTTGGCGTTCAGGGCCAGCAGACCCGCCCCGGCTGTCGCTGCGGTGATAAACTTCCTACGATCCATATCGGCATGCATGACCATTCTCCTATTCAATAGGTTCCTTAAACATAAATGATTCATCCCATCATCATATAGCGTTCTTCAATGGATATCCAGCGTCAAAGACGACCGAAGAATTAATCCGTTTTTAATCTTCGTCTAATCCGCCGCAAACGGTACGGCTCCATAATCGTATCCAAAACGATCAGCCCCCATGCCCCTGCAAAGGAAAAGACTTCACCCCCCCTCCGCCTTGCAGGGGCTTTCTATGCTTGCATCGCATCTTCGCATATGGTATAATCAGGATAGATGAATGTCGGGTGGTTCATTCTATCAGAATGAAGTGTGGGCTTGAAAAACGCCCTTGAAGGGGAAGGAGAACGGTCATGAGCAGACACAGAGGATTTACATTAATCGAGCTTTTGGTCGTTATCGCGATTATCGCCCTGCTTTTGGCGATTCTCATGCCCGCATTGCAACGCGTCAAGAAACAGGCTCGAGGGGTCGTTTGCCAGTCGAACCTTAAAAATTGGGGCACGATTTGGGCCATGTACACGGACGACAATAACGGCAAGTTTCCAATCCGAACGGATTCGTCCGGCCGCTGGATTGACGTCCTGTTCGATTACTACTTTAGAGACGACAAAATTCGCTGCTGTCCGGTGGCGACCAAGATCGCCTACCCGCAGTATCCACCCGGTGCCAGCGGAACGCTCGTGATCGGCGGCGACGCCCAAACGTCCTGGGGCCGGCTCACCGAAACGGCGGGACGCCCGGCGGGCACCTGGGGCAGCTACGGCGTTAACGGCTGGATCTACGTCTGCGGCCCGGACGTCCTTTACGGTAAATCCAAAGCGGATTTCTGGGGCTCTCCCAATGTGAACAGGGGGGCGCAGATTCCGTTATTTATGGATTGCTGGTTCTGGTGCGGCTGGCCGGAGCATACGGATACGCCGCCGAATTACGACGGCGAACGTATGGCCCCCGACTCCGATTCCATGAACCGGTTCTGTATCAATCGGCACGAGAATGCGATCAACTGTATCTTCCTGGATTATTCGATCCGAAGAGTCGGGCTTAAGGAATTGTGGGCATTGAGATGGAACCGGAGTTACAACATAGCAGGCGTCTGGACCCAGGCCGGCGGCGTGCGCGCCGAAGACTGGCCCGAATGGATGCGAGGCTTTAAGGACTATTAATCAGTTTTCAAATCCCTGTGTTGCTGCTCTTTCCCAGCCATACAGGGTCTATGGGCTCATACCAATAAATGAATGACCAAATTCACTCAAGCATGATACCGTTCTGTCCAAATCATCGGCATGAATCAAGACATAGTCGGTATCGTATGTGGAAATAACATAAAGGCTGATCTCATTCTGTGCTAAAGGCCCGGCAATACCGGCAAGAACGCCCCCGGCGTCGAGAGCGAAGTTGCCTTCGACTTTGATGCACTTCCAGTTTTCGCTCTTTTTGCATTTGCCGGGAACGTGGCTTTCCTCGCACACGATGGTAATCTCTTTGGGCGTTTTCGTAATCGAAAAAATGGAGGGGCGATCCGCCCAATCAGGCAACGTCGCATCCGGCGGAAAAGAGCAAATCGCAAAAACCTCATGTAAAACACGTAATCTTAGTTTTGGCAAGTTATTCATATTTTTTCGGTCATTTTTCAATCTCTTTACCCACTTGCTAAACGCATATTTCCAGGCGGTTGCCTTCCGGGTCCAGAACGACCGATTCGTACGAACCGTCCCCGGTTATCCTTGGCCCGTCAAGAATTTCAAATTGATCTTTTCTGAATTGATCGGTCATTCGTCCCAGATATTCGGGACGGAGTAAGAACCTCCCTCGAACACCCAAAATGCACCGTCCACATAGCGACGATTCCGGTCGATCCCAGAGATTTCCTTCATGTCCTCTTTCGTCAGCGACACATCGGCGGCGTCCAGATTTTCCTTCATTCGCACCGGATTGACCGATTTAGGAATGACCACCGTCCCACGATGGATCGCCCAACTGATAAGCACCTGGGCGGGCGTGGCGCCCCGTCGCTCGGCGATCCTCGCAATGGTCGAATCCTCTAGAAGAATAGGCTCACTCTCCGCCTTCAAAAAGTCAGGCCGATCCGGCGATCCCAATGGTGAATACGCAGTGATGTGAATTCCATTTTTGCTGCAAAAATCGAGCATCGCGGGCTGCTGAAGATACGGATGCAGCTCGATCTGGTTCATTTCAGGTTTGATCCTCGCATTATCGTGAAGACGCCTCAGTTTGGCGACACTGAAATTGCTCACGCCGATATGTCGGCACAATCCCTCGTCCACCATCGTTTCCATGGCCTCCCAGGTCTTCGAGACAGGCAGGTCATCGAGGGAGATCATATCCTTTGCAGATTTTGGAAAAGGAACGCCCTTCTTCAACACGACGGCCCAGTGAATAAGGTAGAGATCGAGGTAACTCAATTGCAGGTTCGAGAGGCTCTTATCCAAAGCCGGCTCGACATCCTCGGGCGCATGAGCATCATTCCATAGCTTGGATGTGATCCACATTTCGTCGCGCGTGACGACATTTTCCTTAAAACATTCACTCAGGGCCTGACCGATTTCGGCTTCGTTGCCATAAGCAGACGCACAATCAATATGCCGGTAGCCAAGCCGTATCGCTTCTTTAACGGCTTCATAGACCTGGTCCGGCTCCGACTTCCAAGTTCCCAGCCCCAGAATGGGGATTGAGTCTCCATTGTTGAATTGTAATTTCTCCATTTTATCTTTCCTTCATCTAAAACGTAAGTAAGAATGCTACCGCTCTGGACACTATATCCTGGAAATGACGGATTGCCAGAAAATTTTAGTTGTTCATGGGTATCCTCAAAAACAGACTTTCAAAAGTTTATATCCTCGCATGGCATCATCACTTGCATCCACATGCCTGGAATTGGTATAATCATGAGAGATAAAATTCAGGAGAAACATCATGCCCGAAAAAGAAAAATCAACTTGAATAAGGCTCTTTTAAGAAGGGGGGAATCTCTATGCGTAGAATAAGAGGATTTACATTGATCGAGCTTTTAGTCGTGATCGCGATTATTGCACTGTTAATGGCGATTCTCATGCCCGCTTTGCAGCGCGTACGGAAACAGGCCAAAACCGTTGCTTGCCTGTCGCTTTTAAAACAGTGGAGCCTGTGGTTCTCGATGTACACGGAGGACTACGGCGGCTATTTCATGGAAGGTTTTGACGGCACGACCAAGAACACGGGCAACAATCGCTGGTGCAAAGCAATGGGGGATTATCACAAGTACGACAGCGACGTCACCTGCTGCCCGAACGCCACGCAGCCCTGGTACGATGAGTTCGGCAATGCGACGGGCCTCGAAGCGTGTCTGACTGAGTACAAGGCGAAACCACAGTTTTCTGACGGCATATCAGAACACGAACGCCACACTTTTGGCTTGTCGTATCCCGGCTGATTATGGTATAATTTTATGCGAAAGAAACATCACGGCGATTTCTAATCGAAAGGAAATGCCAAAATGAAGCGCGACAGAGATGGATTTACATTGATCGAGCTTTTGGTCGTGATCTCGATTATCGCGCTGCTGATGGCGATCCTCATGCCGGCTCTTCAGCGAGTGAAAGAACAAGCCGGCGCGGTTGCGTGCCAGTCCAATCTCAAACAGATGGGCCTGGTCGTCTCGCTATACACCGAAGACTTCAACGGTAAGTTTCACGTCGAATCGGGCAGCAACCCGGCAAACAGTTGGGTCTATGCGATGCGGCCGTATTACAGCCACGAGCCGGAGATCCGCAACTGTCCCATGGTGCACAAGTTTTTAAGCGACGACGTGACCGGGCCGAACGTCGGCTGGGGAGTGTATGGAGAAAGCGGTTTCTCCGTCCCGGACTGGGCCATCGAAGGCGATTACGGCAGTTATGGGTGGAACTGGTGGCTCTGCGACGAGGAGCGCGAGCAGAAGCACTGGCGGAATATCAACACGATTCCCGGCAGCCGAAACGAAATTCCCGTCTTCGTGGATGCCCAATGGGTGGACGCGCTTCCGCGTCCCACGGACGATCCCCCGTCCGATTACTATATCCTCATCGACCGGAGTATGGGCTCGTTCTGCATTAATCGGCACAATGGTTTTGTGAACGGCGTTTTTACGGATTTCTCGGTCCGGTCGATTGGATTGAAAGAGCTTTGGGAACTCCGGTGGTATCGCGGCTGGCCTCAAGACCGGCTCAACGCCGGCACGCCCGTCTGGCCGGACTGGATGCAAAGTTTCAAAGAATACTGAAAAGCTCATTGGAAAAAACGCGTTATTATCGGGCATATACTCAAGCCAATCGCACCCATCCCTGACGTCGACAAAGGATATGGCTTATCCAAACACAGGTTTCCAGAAACCCACATCAAGCAATATCCTTCTTGTATCTATTCTTTATCTTACCGATAACAATACCGTTGCTCCCCGGCTCTTCGGAATCGGTTTGTCTGGTGGATTATTGATACAATGAAACTTGTAAAATGCTGAAAATAAGAGTCAGGAGAATTTGAAGTTGCACGATTTACGGAGCCCCTGTTGTTTTCTTCCTCCTTCCTTCAGGGGCTCACCCTTTTTAGTCTGTTCGACCGATCTGTCGAAATAAAATCATTCCCCGTCCCTCATAATAGAAACATCTTTATACCTACCAAAAGTCAGAATAGGCCTCATTGTAAGAATAGATATGGAACAAAAGGGCAATTCGCGAAGTTTAACTCAACTTTTTGAATAAACTTAACCTATAAGATGTGTGGGATCGGGACAGACGGTATCCTTACCGTTAAAAAGAAGTCCGTCAATTAAATGAAGACACGGCTGATGATCTTTATATAAAAGCCTTGGTCTAAGGCCCCCGTCGAGTTCGGATACTTCATCTCCGTTTTATCATCGAGCAGGGGCCTTTTCTCTAATATCTTATATACTCATACTGACCTAAAGGGCCCTCATGAACGCCACGAGGTCTTTTTTCTCCTGTTCGGTGAGTTTGGTTTCGAGGATCAGATTAAAAAACTCGACCGTATCATCTAACGTCAGGAGCCTTCCATCGTGTAGGTACGGCGGAGAATCCTTAATACCTCTTAAGGGGAAATTCTTAATGGGACCATCCGAAGCCGCATATCGGCCATTGACCATTTGGGGCTTATAGAACCGTTCCACTTTCAGGTTGTGCATCAGGTTATCCGTGTAGTAAGGGGGCGTGTGACATACGGCGCACTTGCCCTTTCCAAAGAAGACATCCTGGCCGTGCAGCTCGGCTTTCGTGGCCTTGGCGGGATCGAGCTTTCCGAATACGTCCAGCTTCGGCGCGGGCGGAAAGTCGAGAAGCGCCTGAAATTCGGCCATGAAATGCACCTGGCTGCCCCGTTCGAGAGCGTTCACGCCCTTCTTGGCCGCAATAACGTGATCGCCGTCGAAATACGCCGCACGCTGTTCAAACTCGGTGAAGTCCTCAATCGTCTTGAGGGCGCGCTGCGAGCCGAACAGCCTTTGGATATTGACGCCCCTCAACGGCGGGGTATCCAGCCGATGGCGAAGCTTTTGCGGCCGTATATCCCCAACCAAATGCGTCGGAGCGGCGGTATGACCGTTCGAGTGACAATCGAAGCAGGTGACACCCCGGCTGGGCCGTGCGCTCCGGCGGTCTTCCGTCTGGTTGAACTGCTGCTGCGGAAACGGCGTCACCAGCAATCGAAGACCTTCGAGTTGCTTGGGATTGAGGATTCCGTTAAAGAGCTCGTAGTAGTTATCGATGGTCACGACCTTGCCCTGCGAAACATCGCCGAGATCGGGACGGGTCGTCAGAAAGATCGCAGCCGGAAACTCGGGCAGAAAATGATCCGGAAGATCGAAATCAAGATCGAAACGCGTCAGATCCCGCCCTTCCTGCTTGTTCATCTCATCGATCACGAACTGAGGGAAAACCATGCCCCCTTCGCCGTGATTCGGATGAGGCAGAGGCAGGAAGCCTTTCGGGAACAAGCCTTTTTGCTGGATTTCTTCCGGCGTCATCCCGGCCAGCTTCTCCCAGGTCATCCCGCCGGGTAGTTTGACGCGAACGCCATCCTGCACGCCCTTTCCCCGAGACATCGTGACTCCCCGCACCGGCCTGTCGGATAAGTCGTACCTTTCATTCAGCAAATCCATCTGCCGTTTCATCACGCCGGGCTTGGCGGCCTTCATCCTCGCCATGACGGAATCGAATTCCTCGGTGATGACGACAGGTGCATAGCTTGTTTCTTTTGCCCCGGCCGCTGCGACAACCAACACGGCCACAACAGCCAGGCACACACCTACAACATTCATTGGTCTTTTCATTGTTTTTCTCCTTTTAAAAAACGTATCCCTTTCTTCCGTAACATTACGGATCTTACCTTTTCAAACACATCGGATCAGAGTCCGAGTCCTTTCGCGATGCCGTCTCCATAGTCCTGGTCCGCTTTTCGGAAGTGGGCCACCATTTTTTTCTGTAGCTCTTTCGGAACCTTTTTCAAACTGTTGGTGATATTTTGAATCAGTCGTTTCTGCTCGTCGGACGGCATAAGCCGGAACAAATTGCCGGGCTGAACGTAGTCGTCATCGACCCCGCGTTTCTGGTCGTAGCGGTCCGCATCGCCGGAAATCTTCAGCGGCGGCTCGGCATAAGCCGGATCGGCCTTCGGGCCTCCGAAACTGTTCGGCTCGTAATTCACGGATGATCCGCCGTTCCCGTCGAATCGCATAAACCCGTCTCTCTGGTAATTATTCACCGGGACCTTCGGACGATTGATCGGAAGGCTCTCGAAGTTCACACCCAGGCGATAACGGTGCGCATCCGCATAGGAAACGACGCGGGCCTGGAGCATTTTATCCGGAGAAAAGGAAATACC
>JAFGTG010000244.1 GCA_016934255.1 Sedimentisphaerales bacterium | reverse complement strand
TGAACTCGAACGCCGCGTATTTAAGCGCCGAACTGCTTTCAGCCGGCATTCCCGTTGTCAGCGCGCATGTTATCGCCGACGAAATTAATGCAATCGCCCGAGCATTCGATTTGGCGAGCACCGAGGCCGACATCGTCATCGCAACCGGCGGTTTAGGACCGACGGACGACGATTTGACACGCCAGGGTTTAGCTAAATTCCTGGGCGTTGAATTAGAATTACGAAGCGAGCTATTGGAGATATTGGAGAACTTCTTCGCCAACCGAAGCTGGCCGATGCCGGAAAAAAACAAAATCCAGGCTTGCATTCCAGCCGGGGCGAAAGCCCTGCCGAATATGGGTACGGCGCCGGGGATTCTGGCGGAACAACGAGGCAAAATGCTCTTCGCCCTGCCGGGCGTGCCGTCGGAGATGAAGTGGATGTTCGCCGAATCGGTTCTTCCGGAACTGCGACGAGTTACAGGCGGACAGGCCGTCGTCGTGCAAAAGCTCAACTGCTACGGAGAAGGCGAATCGACGGTCGCCCAGAAGCTCGGCACAATGATGCAACGAGGCAGGAATCCGCTCATTAACTGCACCGTTTCGTCTGGCGTCATCACGCTGCATATCATCGCACAGGCGGAAGATGAAACGACGGCCCGGCAAATGGCTCAAAGCGATGAAACCACACTGCGAACACTCCTTGGGAAATTGATTTTCGGTACGGGCGAGCAGACTCTGGCCCAGGTTGTGGGCGAGGAATTGGCTCGACAAAATAAAACCATCGCCGTCGCCGAATCCTGTACGGGAGGCTTGCTGGCGAAATTGCTGACGGATCATTCCGGCGCGACGAGATATTTCCGCTCCGGCTGGATTACCTACAGCAATGAAGCGAAGATCGGCGAGCTTGGTGTGCCCGACGAGATGATTGCCGAATATGGAGCCGTCAGCGAACACGTCGCTGAATCCATGGCCCGTGGGGCCAGGAAAAAAGCCGGTACAAACTTTGCCATAGGCATAACCGGCATAGCCGGACCGACCGGCGGAACCGAACAAAAGCCCGTCGGATTGGTATATATTAGTGTGGATTCCAAGGGCGAAAATCAGACTGTGCGTTATAATTTCTCGCATGACAGACGGTCTATACGACAGCGAGCGGCACAAACTGCATTAAACATGCTCCGGCTGAAATTGAATATTTGACTCATCCCGGTGTAGATGGTATAATAGAAGATATTGGGGTCATCAGGATCTTTGAGGAGACTATGGTAAAACAGCGCAAGCATTTAGGTGAAATCATCTATAAAGCCGGGCTTGTTGAGAAACAAGCCCTCATCAAGGCAATAAAGGCTTCCAAGACCAACCACAAGCGTCTCGGCGAGATCCTCGTCGAACAAGGTTTGATCAGTGAAGAAGCATTGACCAAATGTATCGCCACGCAATTCGATCTGGAATACGTCGATCTGGATACCACGTCCATCTCACCGGACGCCGCGAAACTCATTCCGGAAGAACTCGTTAAAAAACACAATATCATCCCGATGGAGATGAACAATGGCCGGCTGAAGCTCATCATCAGCGATCCGACCGATCTCGAGATGATGGATGCGATTCGTTTTCGTTTGAATACCGATCCGCAATGTTATGTTGCCAGTCCGACGAAAATCCGCACTTATCTCGAAGATTCGTTCGACCAGACGCGGAAGGAAGAAGACGACCGGCTCAGGCACAGCATCGATGCCACGGCCGCCGAGCTGGCCGAAGTCGGCCATGAACTCCAGGCTGAAACGCTTCGCGCCCAGGCCGCCGGCGCCGACGACGACGCCCCGATCATTCGACTGGTGAACCTGATTATCGACAACGCCTACCATATGCGGGCCAGCGATATTCACATCGAACCGATGGCTGAAAGGGTCCGGCTGCGATATCGTATCGACGGCGTGTGTATGGAGCGAGATAGTATTCCCAAGGGCATGCAAGCCTCCTTGCTCACCCGTTTCAAGATTTTGTCCGGTATGGATATCGCAGAGAAAAGGCTTCCGCAGGACGGTCGTATCAAACGCGAGATTGCGGGTTCCGACATCGACTTCCGTGTGTCGTCTCTGCCAGGTACGCATGGTCCCAGCGTCGTGCTCCGAATTTTGCGCCCGGACGCGGTCAACATCGGTATCGAATCCTTGGGATTCGAGCAGGACAACTACGAGCAGTTCCAGCAGATTATTAAGAGGCCGAACGGCATCTTTTTGGTGACGGGTCCGACCGGTTCCGGCAAAACCACTACGCTCTATGCGGCGTTGCAGGAATTGAATAAGCCGGACAAGAAAATCATCACCGCCGAGGATCCGGTAGAATATAACTTCGCCGGGATGAACCAGTGTCAGGTCAAAGATGAAATCGGCCTGTCGTTCGACAAGATTCTCAGAGCGATGCTCCGACAAGCGCCGAACATCATTCTCGTCGGTGAAATTCGAGACGGCATCGTGGCGGATATCGCCATCCAAGCGGCGCTGACGGGGCACCTGGTCTTTAGCACGCTGCACACCAATGACGCCCCAAGTGCGATCACGCGTCTGATTGATATGGGCGTTAAGCCGTTCCTCGTCGCCAGCTCGATCCAGGCCATTATGGCCCAGCGACTCGTTCGCGTGATCTGCAAAAAATGCAAAAAAGTGGATGAAAATCCGAACATGGATCATCTGCAGGCCCTTCGTATTAGTAAGGAAGACCTCAAGACAAAGCCCGTCTATAAGGGCGCCGGATGCAGTCAATGCCAGAATACCGGGTACAAAGGCCGAATCGCCATCTTCGAGATGTTCGAGATGAACAATGAGCTCCGAGAACTGGCATTTACAAAAGCTCCGACGACGGAACTTCGAAAGGCGGCTAAAGCCAGCGGAATGAAAACATTGATGCACGATGGAATACGAAAAGTCTTCAAGGGAACAACCACGCCTGCGGAAGTTGTGAGAATCACGCAAACGGAAGGCTCAGCAATAGATTAAAGGAATTTTCACTTTATGATTTACGATTTCAGATTGGGCTGTCGCTCGGAATGAGGTACAATCATACATCGTAAGTCATAAATCATAAATCATAAACAGAAAGGTAGTTGCATGGCATCAACAGTCAATATGGATCGATTATTGCAGGCCTGTGTTTCACAGGGGGGATCGGATATACACCTTACCACGGGTCGGCCGCCCGTCTTGAGAATCGACGGCCATCTCAGATCGCTGGAAACCAAGGTGCTCGAACCCGATGATACGGCGGCTCTAATGCGCTCCATCACGCCCGACAAGAACCAGCAGGAACTCTCGGAAGAGGGAGGCACCGACTTCGGTTTTGCCTTTGGCGATCAAGGCCGATTTCGCGTCTCTGTTTTTCGGCAAAAGGGCAACCTTGCACTGGTTTTGCGTCTGATCCCGTCGAAGATATTGACCTTCGAGGAAATCGGTTTGCCGAAAATCTGCCAGGCACTGTGCCGCAGACCCCGAGGTATGTTCCTGGTCACCGGACCGACCGGAAGCGGCAAAACAACCACACTGGCGACCATGATTAACTACATTAACGAAAAACTCGATCGTCATATTATCACGATTGAAGAGCCTATCGAATATTACCATTCCCACAAAAAGTCGATTATTAACCAACGATCGGTCGGCGTCGATGTATCGAGCTTTTCCGAGGCCTTACGACGCGTTTTGAGGCAGGACCCCGACGTGATCCTCGTCGGTGAATTGCGTGACCTCGAGACGATCGAAGCAGCTGTCCGGGCCGCCGAGACAGGCCACCTCGTCTTTAGCACGGTGCACACGACCAGCGCCGCCGGGACGATTACACGATTGATCGACGTGTTTCCCGTGACCCAGCAGGAGCAGATTCGTATTCAGTTGAGCAGCAATCTCATTGCGGTGCTCAGCCAGGCGCTCTGCCCCTTGGCCGCCGGCAAAGGACGGGTTGCCGCCTATGAGTTTATGGTGGTTACCCCGGCTATCGCAAACCTCATCCGCGAGAATAAAACCTACCGAATCGACTCCAGCATCCAGACCGGTAAAAAGCTGGGTATGCAGCTTCTCGACGAGCACCTCTGGAAACTCTACGATACGGGCAAGATTTCCTTAGAGGAAATGCTGGACAAAGGCCGTCAGCCGGGCGCATTGCAGGACAAAGCCACGGCCAAGATCGAGGCTTTGAGGGGCGGAAAACACAAGCATAAAAAGAAAGCCGCACAAAAGGAAATGGAAGATTTGGGACCCATTCTCAGATCCTAAACATTGACGATTGTCTATTGCCCGTTGACAATTATTAAAGCGCGGTATCTCCGTTGAGGTTCGACGCGTCGATAATTGTTTGTGCCTAAACAATCTCTTTCAGATTTCTGCAAAAAACTCTTGCCTTCTTGTGCCTTTATCCTTTATGATTCATGGTTTGTGAATTGGGCTGGCGCTGATGTGCAAGCCCCGAAGGAACGCCCTACGGCACGATAATCGTAAATCGAAAATCCTAAATCGAAAGGCTTAAAAGTGGTTGATAGTGGTGATATTCGCAACGTTGTACTCATTGGACATGGCGGCAGCGGCAAAACCTCTCTGGCGGAGGCCATGCTGCATAAAACCGGTGTAACCAACCGGCTTGGGAGCGTCGATGAGAAAACGAGCATCTGCGACTACTACGACGAAGAAAAAGAGCATCAACATTCGATCCAATCGGCATGCGTCCACGTCACACACGCGAACAAGCTGATTAACGTCATCGATACGCCGGGCTATCCCGATTTTATCGGTCCGGCGATCAAAGCGATCCCCGCCGCCGAGACCGCCATCCTTGTAATCAGTGCGGCGACCGGCATCGAGACCAACACACGCAAAATGTTTCAACTGGCCACCGAGGCGAATATGCCCCGGGTAATCGTCATCAATAAAATGGATGCTGAAAACGTCGTCTTCTCCGAACTGATCAACAATATCCAGGACACGTTCGGTTCGCAATGTCGCTGTGCGAATCTGCCCGCGGCTGATAAGTCTTCCGTGATCGATTGCATCGAAAACGAAAGCGGAGACTCGTCCCTCATGGACGTGGGCCAGGCCCATACGGAATTGATTGAAAGCGTGATCGAAGCAAACGACGAATTGATGGAAAGCTATCTCGGCGGCGAGGAAATACCCGTCGAAAAAATCGCGGCGGTTTTCGTCGAAGCCCTCAAAGCCGGAACGGTCATTCCCATCGTTTTCACTAACGCCCGTAGCGAAAGCGGTATCCAGGAACTCATGGATATGATCGTCAAATACACCCCGTCTCCCGTGCAGGCCAGCCCGGCACAACTGAAAAATGCGGAGAATGTAACCGAATTAAAGACCGACGCCGCCGGCCCGCTGGCGGGTCTCGTCTTCCGCATCGGATTTGATCCACGATCGAATATGAAGTACTCCACGATCCGCTTGTTTAGCGGGACAATCAAATCCGACACGAACATACACCGTAACGATGATAAAAAGGGCATTCGTCCAGGCCATATTTTAAAAGCCCAGGGAGGAGAAACGGAACAGGTCGATGTCGGCGTGGCGGGCGATATCATCACATTAGCCAAAGTCGAGGAATTGAAAATCGGCGACTTGATCCATGACGGCAGCTTCTCCGGCAAAATCGACATGCCGGCTGCCCCTGAGCCGATGTTCTCGCTCGCACTCGAACCGGCCACGCGGGGAGACGAGCAGAAAATCAGCACCGCCCTCGAACGATTGTGCGAAGAGGATCCCTGCTTTAAAACCTCGCGGGACCAGCAAACCAAAGAACTCGTCGCCAACGGATTGGGCGATCTGCATTTACGCGTCATACTTGAAAAGATGCATAACCGCTTTAAGCTGACGGTCAATACCAAAGAACCCAAAATCCCCTATCGTGAGACCATTACTGTGAAGGCGGAGGGCCACTACCGTCATAAGAAACAGACGGGTGGAGCGGGTCAGTTCGGAGAGGTCTATCTCCGCGTCGAACCGGCCGAACGCAATTCCGATCCGCCCTTGCAGTTTAGCTGGGATATTTTCGGCGGTTCCATCCCCGGCCAATTCGAGCCGGCTATTTTCAAAGGGATCAATGAAGTCATGCAAACCGGGGTCGTCGCCGGATTTCCCTTGCAGGACGTCGCCGTCTCGATTTACGACGGTAAGCACCACCCCGTCGATTCGAAAGAAGTTGCCTTCCGCGCGGCGGGCAAGGGGGCTTTCATCGATGCCCTTCAGAAAGCCAAAGCCGTCCTGCTTGAACCCATCGTCAATATGGAAGTCACAATCCCATCGGAGAACGTCGGTGATATCACCGGAGACCTGGCCTCCAAACGAGGCCGAGTGCAGGGCCAGGACACGCTGCCGGGCAATTTCATCACGATTAAGGCCCAGGTGCCGTTATCGGAAGTGACGCAGTACAACAGCCAGCTTAAAAGCGTTACCGGCGGACGGGGCAGCTACTCGATGACGCTCAGTCATTACGAACTGGTCCCGCCGAATGTCCAGCAGCAGATCGTCGCCCAATACGCCAAGAAAAAAGAAGACGATTAACGTACATTGATGCGTTGACATAATAAGGCATTTTAGTGAAGCCAGAGAATTCGTTTGCGGCGCGGTAGTTGATTTTGTGAATACCAAAGTCGCAAAGATCGATTCCTCCGTCGTTTCTTTGACCTCATCAGCGCAATGTTGGACCAGGAAGATCCCATCGTCGCTTTTATCAAGACGCGGGCCCTGTGCACAAGGTTCAGCATTTATCTTGAAGAAGGTGAAGGCAGTTTGCTTTTCGGAGAAGGCCCGGGAATCGCTCTTCAAGGGGCTAAACACCTGGAAATGGAAATCGAACACATCGACCGAGTTTTTCTCAAAGAAAACGTCTTTAAAACAGCCGATAAAAACGTGACTGAATTCGCTTACAACAATCCCATTAAAGGCACGTTTTCTAACGTGACCGTGTAGGCCACGGAAGTACGAAAAGATCAATCCAATCCCTTCCTGAGCATACTCAAGGTCCCTATGACGCCCTTCGGCGCCATCGAAGGCGTCGATCGAACCGCCCCGGCGATACATTCGTTCAGGGATGCGACCGAACGCTTTTCCGATATTGTAGCCAAATTGCCGGAATCCTCACGATGGCAGTTGCAATTACTCCTTTTCGACCTCGAAGAGGCCGACATGACCCAATCCTTTTTGAACAGCCTCCAGCAATTCGCTGACAGCAGCAATCGTTTGGAAGATTCGATTAAGACACTGCCGGAGAATCTTCGAGGACAGTTCACCCTGTTTATCGGGGATATAGACCGTAAACAAACAAACCTTCAAAATACACTCCAACAAGCCGAAAGAATCACGCTTGCCATTGACGTATCCCTTAAGAAACTGGACAACACCGTGGATTCGCTGAACGCGGCTGCCGGAAACATCACCGAAACCGCTCAGGCCTGGGAGAACGCCGCTAAGGCCACCGGCCACGTCGTTGGAAGAATTCAACAAGAGAACACCCTCTCCTAAAGAAAGCGATTCCTTTAACATCATGGAATATCGTGAGACTGCGGAACAGATTTCTCAAGCGGCCAACGATAATAGGAACTTACTGGCGGCAGTAAACTTTCCCGATACTCGCGGTTACAAATCCGTTATTAATAACCTGTTTTTGAGAGCCGTAGGAATCGTCGTCTTGATATTCGTTCTGGCCGTCTTTTATCGAATGATTGGCGTTCGTTTTAAGAACAAGTCTGTTAAAAAAAATCGTTTAATACGTACTCCTTTCACAAACAAGATAGTATCAACTTAATGTGCTATAGGAGTCGTACATTTTTGCTTTGCAAAGGTAAAGAAGAATGTGCTTCCGTTGCCGACTTCAGATTCGACCCAGGCAGTGCCCCCGTTCATCTCGGCAATTTTCTTGACGATGGGCAGTCCGATACCCGTGCTCCCCGTCTCGTCGCGGGGTGCAAGCGTCTGGAACATTTGGAAGATCTTATCGAAATATTTCTCACGGATCCCCGGTCCATTATCGGTCACGCGGAATTTCCAGCATTTTTCTTCCTCAACACAACCGATGGTGATTTGACCTTCGGCTTTGTCTATATACTTTATGGCATTGCACAGCAAATGATGAAATGCCTGTTTGATATGTGTTCTTCGACATATCAGGATCGGTAATTCGTCCTGAAATGTGATTCTAATATGGCTCGGTGGATCGAGCTCGGCAATTACGTCGGATACAAGCGCTTTTAAATCAACGCGATGCTGTTTACCTTTCATTCGACCCAGTGTGGAATATTGCAGGATGTCATCGATGAGATCGCTCATTTGCTGAACTCTCGAAACGAGCAAATTGACGTGCTCCTTATCTTGTTTATCAAATTTATCGGCACAATCTCGCGATATCCAGTTCGCCAGGGTGCCGATGCCTCGCAATGGTGTTTTCAAGTCGTGAGCCGTGATATACGCAAATTCCTGTAGCTCTCTATTGGCTCGCGTCAACTCGCGGTTGGCCGATTCCATGCTGGTATTGAGTTTCTCCAGTTCCTCTTCGGCCAGCTTCCGTTCGGTAATATCACGAACGACAGCCAGCACACGATTTTCCCCCATGATCTTGGCCAGCTTTAAATTGACTTCGACCCAAAATAGGTGTCCATCCTTGTGTTTTGCCTGCCACTCGAACACTTGAGGCCCTTTCGCAACGGCCTTTCGAATGAGTGCTACAGCATCTTGCTCAGTATAGAAAGGCGCGCCGGAGCTAATATCCCCCACATTGAGAGCCAACGTCTCTATTCGAGGATAGCCGAACATTTCGCACATCCGCTCGTTGACATCGAGTATGCGTCCCGTACAAAGATCGTGCACGAAGATGGCATCGTTGACCTCATTAAAAATCGTCTGATAGTTCGCCTCCGACTCACGAAGCTTGTCCTCCATCCATTTCCGTTCATACAAACCGGGGATCTGGTACGAGGTGACTTTCGTGGCGATCTCAGGAGCTTTTTGAAGGTAGTCCTGGATGTACTGCTCAATTTTTGACGGGTGAGCCATCACAAAACGACACGCCTCGTCCCCTTGGGCTTTACACATGATCTCCGTCGCCACCAATGACACGCCAAAACTTTCCTCGCACCAGCCCGAGGAATAGCCGGCATTCATCACGCACACGGGGAACGTGGCCGTCTTCTTTGCCCGGAGCCAAGCGTCCGATTCGAAAGAAAACGGATGATCGTACACAAGGCAGTAATGTTCATCCGGTGTCGGTGAAGATTCCGGGGAAAGATTGACAAACGCCCAGCCGCTATGTGAAAAATGAATCGGGCCCGCCGAAAGTTTTTCAATCGGATCGCGAAGATTCATCTTCTTGTGAAAATTTCGAGCATCCATCTTTCCGATCGTATGGGCAATGTCGAATAAAACGCTTCGGGCGATGTGAATGGCTTCTTCTGTCCCTTTGTTCCAGTAAAGGTTCTTCACCATTCCAAAGAAATCAACCGACATGGACGCAGCGCGAACCAGGATGTAGGGTTCGCCATAGATCTCGATCGTGCCTTTGGAGGCATCTTCTTTTTTCAGACCGAAATATCGACTGACGTAGTCCTGGGCCTTTTCGAATACCGGGCGAAACGCCTCCGGCACATACACGGTGTTCAGTATTCGATCCGTTTCCATAATTTGCCCCAGGCAATCAATCCCATAGTGTATTCGAACTTCGGCAAACGTTAGAATATCGGCTCATGACAATGATGGATTTAAAGTTATACGAATCCGACCTTTATAAATCATTCACCCTTTCGTTGCCCTCGAATCGACGACAGAAAAAACAAATATTTATCGGACTCAATTTACGGCGACCCACCTCCTGAAACCATAAGAAAAACACTGAAATCATCGCAATCCATAGAAGGTTCTGATACGATAATCTACCCAACAATGACAACAACGCGATCTGAGAATGGAAAGTGACACTAAACAATTCGATTGGGGGATAAAAGCCCTAAAAGGACTGCTCGGAGAGTTCAGAAAAGGGCATATTGTCGATAAACAACTCGAAAAACGAATCCTAAAGCGACATCTAAATGAGCTTTTTCAAAGATGGGATAACATGTTTCCGGGCTTTCCACATCAACAAAGCTCCTACACCTCCCTTTGGGGCGTCATCCGTAGAGGTGTCAGAGACAAATATCTAAAGTCCATCATTGTGAGCCTCCTCAAAGCCGAAAAAAGCCCTTCTG
>JAFGTG010000243.1 GCA_016934255.1 Sedimentisphaerales bacterium | reverse complement strand
TGACGCCGCGAGACAAATAACGACGCCGATGGCGTCGATGTGTCGTAACGCCTTATTGTTGCCGATCCAAAGTTTCACGGTCGTCTCTCTTTCTTTTTCTGATTTATATCCTGCACTCGATGTTGAACGTCACCGCCTCATTGTTCAAGAAGCTTTGACGACGGCTATTCACCAGTTCGACCGAGTCAAACACCGCCATCTGTTCCAGCCGAAGGACGAATTGTGAAACGGACATTTGCGTTCGGCCGAAGCCGCTCAGCTCCAACCTGAATTGCCGATCGGCTAAGAATGCGCTGGGGGATGAAGAGTTCTCATTTTTCGTGCTTGTGGCGATAAGCTGGCAGTTCTTCAGAACAACGTCTTCTTTTAATTCATCGCCAATCAGAACGAATAACTTCATCCAGTCCGGCTGGCAACTAATGACTCGAGCGGCTTCCACCTCAGATTTTATTGAGGCCAGTTTTTTCTGCAACTCTGATATGCTGATGTTATATCCTTCAATCCGCTCATTCGTGAACGCAAGCTCGTTGATGACGGAATCGTCGGTGTCTCTCCAAAAGGCCTGGGCCGATAGCGCGAGTGCGCCAAGTAAAATGAGATACGTTCCACAGATCACCGTCCACAGGCGTATTTTCGAGTTACGTCGCTTTCTGGCTATTCTGGCTGGAGGTATCAGGTTCACATCCGGCATGCGTTTAGTCTCCCGTAAACATGGCGAGGCCCATGGCCACCGTTATCGCCGGATGGCCGGCGTTCGTGAAGTTCTCCGATCCGTTCTCCAGGATGTCATGGGGTGCGACGGCCCTCACCTCGACACCGAGGATATTGCGAAAATAATATGAAAGCCCCGAGATATTGGCCCCGCCCCCGATCAGGAGCAATCGTTTGGCGCCTTCACCCGGATGTTGATAGTGGGCATAGTCGAAGGACGCTTCAAGCTCTTCCAGCATCATGTCGAAGTGTTTTCGCAACATTCGTCGAATGACTTCGACCGATTCCCGGTCGATCTCACCGGTTTCATCGTCGGCCTCGAAGCCGATCGCGCTGATGACCTGATCCGCCGCCTCTTCCGTCATGTCGAAGGTTTCGCATAATTTAGCCCTGAGTTTGGCCAGACATTTATTTCTAAAGGACCTTTCGTAGATGATCGTGTTTCCGCAAACGAGCAGCAGTTTCGTCGAGTCCCATCCGATGTCGAGAATGGACGTCAAGGCGGGTGACGGAACAGTCAGTGTTTGACAGGCCCTTATTGTCGCGGCGATGCGTACATCGAGGGCGGCGACGGTGAATCCGGCGTTCTCGAACAGGTCGAGATACGCTTCCGCCGCGTCGTGAGGGCAGCCGACTGCGAGGGTTTGCGTCGTGGACTTGGGCTTGCCCGGATCGGGCGGGTCCCAGCAGATCATCTCGAAGGAATCGGGGGGGGCATTGTGGATCCGCGACAACTCCATACGTGCAATTTGGGCCACGGGGGCGCCGGAAATTTTGGGGGGAATGTCGAAGACGCCTCGCAGCAGTTCTTTTTCCGGAGCCGCCAAGACGATTTCGTTACCGTAGAAACCCTGTCTTGCCAAGATCCGTTTCATTCTGAGGATTTCTTCGATTTCGATTCCATCCCCTTCGTTCATCCGTGGCAGCATTGAGAGTGCGGCGATGTGTGACTGGCCGCTGGACGTTAATAGTTGAGCGACCTTGATACTTCGCGTCCCGACGTCGATACCGATGAAGGATCGAGTTTTGCCCTTGCTTTTCATTATCCACCTCCCTGGGTCATGGATGTCAGGTCGAACAGCGGTAGAAACATGCTGACCGCGATCAATCCCACCAGGACGCCCATGATGACTAAGATCAGAGGTTCGATAATGCTGGTCAGGGACCGGAGAATCGTCTCATTTTCCTCATCGAGAAATCCGGCGATGTTCAACAACAGGCGATCTAATTGTCCGCTTTGCTCGCCGCTTTGAATGGCCGCGTGGACGCAGGGATTGATTAGAGAGGGATCTGAAAAAGCAAGGCTCAACTGTTCACCTTCGGAGACATCCTTTTCCGCTTTGGAGATCAGTTCCGAATAATGGGCGTTGCCCGCGGCGCGTCGAACGAGTCGCAGGGCTTCGAGGACTTTGACGTGGCCTTCCATCAGCACGCCGAGCAGAAATACGACTCTGGCCGTGATCAGATTCTGGGCGATATTGCCGATACAGGGCATTCTCAGCAAGATCGTATCGCACGAGCGTTTGCCCTTTGGAGTACGGAGAAAAGTAATGAGTCCGATGAGCGCCCCCGTCAGACAGATACCTATGATCCACCAGTAGCTTCTGATAAACTCGCTTATATTGACAAGTATCTGCGTGCTGGCGGGTAGGGGTACGTCCAGGGTCTCAAACAAAGTCGAAAATCTCGGTACGACAAAAATCATTAAGAGGATAAAAATCGAGATGGACAGGGTCACGAGAATAATCGGATAGATCATAGCGCCGATGATGGAATTGCGGATCCGCAATTGCTTTTGCTTCAGAGACGCTAAGCGGTCGAGCATATCGACGAGGTGGCCGCTGGATTCGCCGGTTGCAATGAGGCTGCAATAAACGGGATCGAAGTATTGGCTGTTGGATTCCATGGCTTCCGATAAGGCCGCTCCTTCTTTGACCCGGTCGTTCAGATCGGCGATAACGGCCCGCCAGGGACCCTGTTTGGCTTGCTTTTCGAGCGCTTCAAGTGCTTCGGACAGTTGTGAGCCCGAACGAACCAGCACGGAGAGCTGGCGGGTAAAGACAGTGAGATTCTTTGCCTTGTTACCGCCTTTGAGATTCAATCTTCGCTTTGTCTCGACTTTCACCGGTGTGGCGGCGGACTCGTTTATGTTCGCCACGAACAGTCCTTTGCTACGGAGCGTTTCCGTCGCCGTCATGACGTTGGCACTATCAATCGTGCCCGCTACGGCTTCGCCTTTTTGGTCGTATGCTGTATAAGCCAGCTTCATATTACTTACCTTCGCCTGGCTTCGTTGGTTCCGTTACTTACAACATCTTCCGACGTATCCTGGCTGTGCGTAACCGCCAGAATCTCTTCGAGGCTTGCTTTGCCCTCCATCGCCAGAAGCACGCCTTCCTCCCGAAGGGTCAGAACCCCGTCTTTTCGTAGCTCGTCCCGAAGTTCGTGCATCGGGGCCGCTCTGTGGATCAGTCGTCGTAAGGTCGGTGTGACTTCCATTATGGAATAAATACCGGCCCGTCCTTTCGACCCCGAATTGTGACACTCTCGACAGCCGACCCCTTTTCGGAAGACCTTGCCAGGTTTGTTTTGTAAACCGGCGTCGCGCAGCACGTTTTCTTCGGGCGAGTAGTTGGTGACACAGCTCGGACACACCGTCCGCGCCAGTCGCTGGGCCACGACGCCGTTAATGGCGCTGGATAACAAGTAGGGTTCGATGCCCATGTCCAGCAATCGGGAGACGGTCCCAGGCGCATCGTTGGTATGCAACGTCGCCAGCACGAGGTGCCCGGTCAAGGCGGCCTGGATGGCGACGCGGGCCGTTTCCTCGTCGCGGATTTCACCGATCATGATGACGTCCGGGTCCTGCCGGAGAATACTTCTCAACGCCCGGGCAAAGGTCATGCCGATGGCGGAATTGACCTGAATCTGGTTTACCATATCCAACTGGTATTCGACAGGATCTTCGACTGTGACGATATTTCGCTCCGGGCTGTTGAGCAGATCGAGCGCCGAGTAGAGCGTCGTTGTTTTGCCGCTTCCCGTCGGTCCCGTTACCAGCACGAGACCGTGGGGTTGATTGAGCATTCGTTTAAAGGCCGCCAGCGGCTCCTGCCTGAATCCAAGCTCCTCCATGCGGATTTTCAGACTGGATTTATCGAGAACGCGAATCACGATCTTTTCGCCGAGCAGCGTCGGCATGCTGGAGACGCGCAAGTCGATCTCGTGACCTTTGGCGATAATGCGGACGCGTCCCTCCTGTGGGAGACGCTTTTCCGCGATGTCCATATTGCCGATGACTTTAATCCGCGAGATGATCGAGGCGTGCAGACCCATCGGCGGTTTCATCAGGTCTCTCAGCGCACCGTCGATGCGATAGCGAATATGCGTTCGATTTCGGTCCGGCTCGATATGGATGTCACTGGCTCCGTCTTTAATGGCGGTCATTAAAACCATATTGACGAGATTCGTAATGGGACTGCCATTGACCATCTTATCCAAATCCGTGATGGGACCTTCATCGATCGCCTCCCGTTCCACGACCGACACTTCCGTTTCCTGCAGCGTGGCGAGAAACGAATCGACGTTTGAGTTATTCGACGACGCCGTCTCACTTTTTTGGAGATACTCGATGATATTGGAGTGTAACGCCAGGATCGGGCGAATCTTGCAACCTGTTAACTGTTGCAGCCGGTCGATCTTGGGCAGAGATTGTGGTTCGGCCATGGCAACGGTGAGCGTATCATTGACCAGGAACATCGGGATGGCCTTGAGCCGCTCCGCTTCTTCCCGGCCGATCAAGTCGATGAGGGAAAAGTCGATCAGGCCGTGACGCAGCTCGCAGTAAGGGACATCGAGCTGACGTGAAAAGACGCGCAGCATGTCCGGGCCGCTGATGATGCCTAAATCGACCAGGATCTCGCCCAGCATTTTATCGGAGGATTTCTGTTCGGCTAAAGCTCGCTTAAGCTGATCTTCGGACAGGATGCCTTCCTGGATAAGGGCTTCGCCTAAACGCTGACGTTTGACGAATTCGATCATAGAAAGCTCCTGACGGCTGAGTTCGTATCAACGAAGCACTCGAAAAGCGGCCGCAATCCTGTTAATTCAATCACCTGACTCATCGTTTCATTCATGTGGCAAATCTTCAGCGTTTTTCCGCTTTGAGCCAATTCTTGCGAGAGTTCCACGAGTACGCCAAGTCCCTTGCTGTCCACGTAGGACACGGACGTGGCGTCGAGGATGATCCGACCCAGGTTTTTCCCGATCGATTCGCTCATTTCGGTTTTAAATTCTTCGGCGTTGGCCCAGGTGATCGGCCCTTCCGGCCTCATCACCGCCACACCTCCACATTGTTCTGCAACAACTTTCACGCGACGACCTCCTCAGTTATAACGGGAAGCGTTAATGTAAATGTGCTCCCTTTATTGAGTTCTGTTTCTACGGTAATGTCCCCTCCGTGCTGACGGATCACCTGGCGGGCAATAGCCAGGCCGAGTCCGGAGCCGGTCACTTCTTTGACGCGCTTGTCCCCCGCCCGATAGAACTTGTCGAAGACTTTCTCCGCGTCCTCCCGACTCATACCGATCCCCGTATCGGAAACGGCGATGCTGATCTGTCCCTTCTCCAGAACGGTTTTGACGGAAACGCTGTTTTTCTCCGGGGTGTATTTAAGGGCATTGCCAATCAGGTTATGCAGCGCGAGCAATATCTTGTCCCGGTCGCCGTGCAGAATCGGAAGCTTGGGCAAGATGTCGAATTCGAATTGTATTTGCTTTTCTTTGGCGTGCATTTCATGGTCGGCCTTCACCTGTTTGAGCAATACGTCCAGACGCACGTCATCGCGCATGAGCGTGAACGATCCGGCTTCCACTTCCGCCACCGACAAGATTCCGGAGACGGTGCGTTCCAGCCGATGGGATTCTTCGTTGATAATGTTCAGGAACTTCAAGGTTTCTATCGAGTTATGTTCGGTATCTTCCAGGGCGGTTTCGGCGCAAAGTCGGATGTTCGTCAGGGGGGTGCGAAGCTCGTGCGCGGCGCTGGCGAGAAAACCGCTTCTCGCTTCCTCCGCCATCTTTTGTTGCGTAATGTCTTCAATCATGAGCACGGCCACGCCCAAATTTTCCTGGCGGATCGGGCGAATCATGAAACGCAACACGCTCGACGAACTCGAACCGTCTTGCTTGACCTCGACGATCGTTCGTTTATACAGGGGACTTTCGGCCGCATCGCGGATGGCCTCGATCACTCGTTCATTCGTGACAAATTGAGTTATTTCCTGATTATGGAGTTCCTCGACGTTTGTTCGGAGCAATGACGCCGCAGCTCCGTTGGCATAATCGACACCCATTCTTTCGCCTACGACAATCAGGCCGTACGGTAAGGCGTCGCAGGCGGCGCCAAGCGCTACGTTGACTTTTGACTTTTCCTGAATGGATTCTCTGACATGCTCGATGGCGAATCGAACCTGTTGTCCCTGGGTTTGACGAATAATCTTGTTCCAGGCCAGGGCTTCCGTTCCCAATCGCGGGTCAATTTCCAGGGCGGCAATGTCGGTCTGTGTAGAGTTCGTATCCTGTAATGCCTGATGAATGGTGTCGATGGCTTTGAGCCTGGGACGCACGTGATGATGAACCAGTAACATCACCACAAGGGCCAGACAGGCAATCGTCATTTGGGCGGTCTGCGATTCCACGTCTTTGACTGACGGCCTGGAGAAACGTCCGGCAATTTGTAACAAGGCTCCCCCTCGGCCGGGAACATCCAAAGGAAAACTAAGCATGGCGCACTGACCTTCAACCGCTTCGGTATAGGGAAGACTTGCCTTATTCCATGATTCCGGCAATTCGAGAACCGTTATTTTTTTCGGGTCGGAGTCCGCCAATACACCACCGTCAGGCAAAACGATCCGGCAGTATTCGAGGTCATGTTCGAGAGCCGCTTCTGAAACGGCTCGGCGGAGCGTCGAGACTTCTCCGACGGCCATCAACGCCTCCGTCGATCTGGCTAATATATTTCCGACGACTTTGACGTTTCGGATGCCGGTTATTTCTTCTAATTCTTTTTGAAAAAAGAGGTTATATCCAATAGAGATTGTCATGTTGATAAAGAAGATGCAGACGAGCACGAAGATCAGCACATTGAATGCGGTCCGTCCGCGTACCAGTGCCCGCCCGACAATGGATAGCCTTCCAATGATCAATCTCTCGTTTTTCATGAGATACTCCTCGCGCGCTAAAAGACTCTCCAGAAGTACTTTTCGGCTATCTATGTTTTGACTTTAGTAAAATGCCCATTTTTGACGGTAAATCCGCATTTTCACGTCAATACGGGTCCTTCTCGGACAATCTCCTTAAAGTAGGGCTTTTAATGTGTCGATTCTTCTGAATAGATTGAAAAATTCCAGGAGAGCCGGTTATGAATAAAACCGAAAATCGACGAAGAGCGCCAAGACTGCGATATCGGGTGACCGTTCACTATTCGGACAATACCGAGAGCGGGGCAACGGCATACGAAGGTCAAATGTTGGATATTTCCAGCGGAGGCTTGGCGTTCAGATGCAATGCTGATGAAAACTGCCCCTATGAGGGTCAGCAATTGAATATTCGTTTCAGTATCCCCAATTCCAAGGTCCATGACGCGTCAATGATGGACTTTAATCGAACCGGCCAAGTCCTCAGGGTACAGGAAGTCAATTCGACCTTGTGGAACGTCGCTGTTCGATTTGACGAACCCCTTCCTGTTGGAAAGGTCTTTTTTGATACCATTGGACTGTATCACTCGAATTCGGAGAACCAGGATATAGTGACCGATAACAACGCTGATGAGGACAATGAGCGATCTCTGGGAATGATTTTAGATCAGCGTATTAAAGAATTGGAACGTGAGCTGGCACAGCTTAAGCGATTACAACTGAAGAATGCTCAGTTTGATGAAATGGAATGAATAGTATAAAAGGCAGAGACGGGAGAATCGTCATTTCGTTTATATGTATAACCCGTCTCGTTTTACGTCCCTATCGTTACCGTTTCGCGAGACCGATTCTCGACGGACTTAGGCTTGCTTAATGGCCATTCCGACTTGTGCTTTTTACATGCTTTCATGAACGCTTCGACGACTTCCGGATCGAATTGGGTTCCTGAACCTTCGCGTATGTCCTTTAATGCGGTGTCATAGGATTGGCCTTTTCGATGCAGATGATCGGACGTAATGGCGTCGAACACGTCCGCAACCGTCACGACGCGCGCCCCGATTTCAATTTCTCGTCCTTTCAAACCGTCCGGGTAGCCCGTGCCGTCGAAACGTTCGTGATGATGCCGGATGATTTGAAGCTCGTGGTAGAAAATACCAAGGGGCGCCAGGATTTGGGTGCTGGCGGACGGATGCTGTTTGATGATATGCAGTTCTTCTTCCGTCAGGGGGGCGGTTTTACTGAATAAATAACCGGGCATGCCCATCTTCCCCAGGTCGTGCAATAACGCCGCCGTACCGATTCGTCCCGTTAACTCGGCGGATAAGTTCATTTTCTGGGCAATGGCGGTTGCATAGATTTGAACGTGCTTGGCATGGTGCTCCAGATAGGGATCCCGAATCGCGAGACTCATGGCCTTTTCAAGGGCGGAGACCGTTCCCATGGCTTGCGTTCGCAGTTCTCTGGTGAGAGATGAAATCTTGGCTTGAAGCTCGTGATAATCCTGGGCCTGGGATTCGACGATTTCTTCCGTTTCCGTGTCAATCTCATTCCAGCAGACGACGCAATTTCTTCCTTTGTGTTTTGCCGCGTAGAGGGCGGCATCGGCTTTGCCGACCATGTCACGGCAGTCGATGATGTGGTTCGGATCCTGGGCCACCAGGCCGATACTAATGGTGACGGATAGTGGATTATCGGCGGCCTCCCATTGCCATCGATCGATGATGCCGCGCAATCTTTCGGCGGCTTTTTTGGCTTTATGAAGGGACGTGTCCGGCATTAGGACGGTGAATTCTTCACCGCCGTAGCGTGCGGCGACATCCAGTGGGTAGAGATTTTCTCGGAGAATCTTGCCGGTCTGTTTGAGAATGACGTCTCCGGCCAGATGGCCGTAGGTATCGTTGATGCTCTTGAAATGGTCCACGTCGAGCAGCATGAGGGCCATCATCTGGGATTTCATTTTCGCCTGCAGAATCTCGCGTTTGAACAGCTCGAAAAAATGCCGGCGGTTGATCAGACCCGTCAATTCGTCATAGTTGGCCAGGGCCAGGTTTTTCTCCTGCAATTCGATGATCCGAAGGACGACGCCGATGCGCGCCCGGAGCTCGCCCGCATTAAAGGGTTTGGTGACATAGTCGATGGCCCCCAGTTCTAATCCGGTAATTTTGTCAACGGTATCGGTTCGGGCTGAAATGAAAATGATCGGAATAGACGACGTGCGATTATCGGCCTTGAGCTTTTGACAAGCCTCGAACCCGTTCAAGTCCGGCATCATAACGTCCAATAAGATTAAATCGGGCTGTTCGCTGATCGCCGTCTCGATGGCTTCGTAGGGATTATCCTTTAAGATCGACGTTAAACCCATCTTGTCGAGCTGGGCTTCGAGCAAAAGAAGATTATCCCGATTATCATCAACCGCGAGGATTGTTCTGGTTTTCTTTTTCATGATTCACCCAATAATAATAAGAGCGCATCGTTCAATGGCGGTCTTTCGATAGAAAAACCATCCTCCGTGTGTTTGTTTTAAAAGTGAATGCAGACCTACTCACCATTAATTTAATAAGGTTCATCGGCAGGATTTAGATGGGAGTGAACTTGTATTTTTTGTAAATCACGCAAACCCAGTAGGTGTTGTCGCTTCAATTGAAGGTTCATCGGCCGTACGCGAGATATCGGACATTGGTATCCAAAGATGCATCCGGGCTGATTAATCGAGGCTGTAGAAATGGTGAGCGTTGGTTCGGAAGAGCTTCAGTTTTTCTTCAATCGATCGTTTTTGGATGATCTCATGGAGTAGAGTCATCCATACGTGCAACGGAGCACCGCGAGTGCAGACCGGCCAGTCACTGCCGAATACGACCCGATCCGGCCCGAACGACTCCAGGCAATGATTCACGATCGGCGACAACACCGCCGCGGTGGCTTTGCCTTTCGGCACGCGGGCGATGATTCCGCTGATTTTACAGATCACATTCGTTTGTTTGGCCAAAACGTCGATGCCTTGTTTCCATTGATCGGCGTCATGCTGAGGTTCCCGGTTCCAATCCAAATGGGGAGTAAATGCCAGCGGATCGGCGTTGCCGCAGTGATCCAGGATGAATCGCGTATCGCCGCATCGCTCGACCAGCTTCGCGGCTTTACCGATATGATCGGGACGGACCAGCAAATCGAAACGCATGTTCAATGCCCCGAGCAGCCGAAGGTTTTCAATAAGTCGGTTGCTGTTGAGTTGACTCGGATCGTACAGATTGTGTCGCACGCCTTTGATATACGGATTGTCTTTGAATGGATGGATATAGTCCTTAAAACTTTTGTTGAGAATCTGTCCTCCAATCACAGCCGCACAGGTCGGGTTGCTCTTATCCTCACAGACCTTGATGATATGGTGGGCCTCGGCCGACTGCTGCTCGGGTGACAGCGCGACTTCCATATAAATAGTCTTGGTAATCCCAAGTCCCCTGGTCGCCTCTGCATAGTCGGCCTGCGTGTAATCCCTCGTGAGTTCACCGCCGGGTTGGAGCCAGGGCGGCCGAAGATAATGCAGGCTCCATAAATGCTGATGCGTATCGATAATCGAAAGATTATACTCTGAAGACAATGTCGCCGAGCGGGCAATCGAATTACACAACGTCACAAACATGGAGGAGCGATATAAAAATTGTCTCCGATTCATGGGACATCCTTATCCATACTGACTTTCGGCGTACGATGAAACATGGCCCAATAAAGCTGGTCGGTTTCGTATGGATTGACATCTTTGGCTGGGGTATTTTTCGGGAGAATTCCAAAACGCGCCATTTCACGGATATACTGGGAATTGACCTGGAACGTCGGCGAGCCGAACGCATGGGATTTTTGCCATTCGGATTGCCAGACGGCGACCGCTGCTGACATCTTGTGATAGTCGGGATCGTTCTTTGACGCAAAGACGTTCGGGCAGGTTCCCCAGCCGCCGGCGTCCTTGCTCAGAGGTGCCAGGAGTACGGCGGACTTTTCGGGCCGCGTGGCATTGATCAAAACATGCCAGGAAAAATAGCGAGCCGGATCGTCTTTCAGGACAAGGCGTTCATATCGACCTATCTTTGAAGGATCGAAATGCTTTTTTCGTTCTTCCCAATCGAAGGGATCGACTAATTGATTCTCCGGGCCTTTTCCGTTGGGATTGTGACATGTGAAGCAGCGTTTATGCAGAATGTTGCCGACTCGGCTCGTAAAAATCCCGACTTTGATATCCTGTTGTTTCTGATTTCTCAAACCGCCATACGTCCCGCAAAACGGCGCCGCGGCTTCCGTCCAGGCCCAGACTTTCAGCCAGTCCTCGCGCGACGCTTTTTCGTTATGATGATGGCCTTCGAGCTTGCGCAGCAGGGCGGAGGCGCTGGAGCCGAGCGAGCGGGGGGGGCTGGTTGCCCAGGCCGTTCCGGCCGTCACCGATTTGGCTTCTCATGGCGAGCGAGTAATAACTCATGGAGTATATCGGCCCCATGTCGCCTTCGAGGGACAGGCGGCCCTTTCGATCTTCGGTGTTATGGCATGAAATACAGTATTTGTCGAGGACCGGCTGGACGTCGCGTATGAAGTCCGGCACGTCCGGAATGCCTTCGATCTCTTGGAGCTTGGAAGGGGGGCGTTGGAGGGCCATAATTCGTCTCGCGCCGCCGACGTTGGTGTTCGAATGGTTGCGCGAGTTGTGGCATCCGATGCAGGCAATGGTGTCGCCGGGCCGCGCACAGGTGAAGCTTTGCATCCGGCGGCACGAAAGATCGTTTTGATCGAGCGCGACGTAAAAGATGGGGCGATCCGCGGGCAATTCGAAATACGCCGAGCCGTCGGGTTCGACGGGGACGGTGCCGAGAATGCGTTCGAGGTTGAATGAACCGAGCATGCTTAGCGTGTCCGGTCCGCCGGAGAAGTTGACGGGCTTGGGAAGGGTCTCAATAATGAGCAGTTTTTTGATTTCGCCGCGCCGGATGCCTTTTAAATTTTGCGAATTATAAATATCAACTAAAATATGCGTTCCCACGGGATTGGACGAATCGCATCGTCTGGCGATCAACTTTTCGCGCGGTCGTTTAATAACAGGACGCGGGGACTGAGCGATCCATTTCTGTGTGTTATTGTTGATTTCGTAGAGGGCGCGGGGTGTGTATTTGTTGTCCTTTTTGTTCTTTGTCACGTACACTAGTCGCGCCACAAACGCCTTCTTGGATTTGTTGAACTCGGCGGCGAGGACCGTTTTCGAACTGAGCGGCCAGGGATCGCCCAGGTTTCCTTTGCCCCAGGGAAATTCAACGTGTTCGAGTCCGCGAGGATCGTCGGGGCCATATTTTTTCGAGAAGAACGACAGCCAGCCATAATGATCGTTGCGACCGTGGCCGGGCGAGTAGATGCCCATCACGCGGTCGTCGTTGGGGATGGGCCGGCAGGAGAGGAAGACGCCCCAGGACACTTCGTTGCCGTAGTAGATATCCTGGTTGGTGCCGTCCGGGTTCATCGTCCAGAGGTGGTGAAATTCGACCTGGGAGCGATCGATATATTCCCATCGCATATAGAGAATCTGCCCGTTGGGCAGGACGGACGGCGTGTTGTCGTGCTCGATGTTGCACGACAGCGTTTCGATATTCGTGCCGTCTGCGTCGCATCGATGGATCGTGCCGACCTGGGTGATCCAGCAGCCGACCCATCGCCGGGCGCGGGTGGAGACGAAAACGATACCGCCGTCGGGGAGATATTCCGGTTCGTAGTCGTCGAAAGGCCCGGACGTGATCTGACGGATGGTGTCACCGTCGATATCCATTTCATAGAGATTATAATTGGGCAAGCCGTCCTTGCGCCAGGCAAAGATGATTTTCTCCGCGTCGTAGTGGACCTTCGGATCGCGGATGCAACCCGTCTCCGTTTCGAGCAGGACGGTGATCTTACCGGTTTTCAGGTTGAATTTGCACAGTTGCGCGCCCGTCGTGTAGGCGGGATCGTTTTCATTGTCGCAAAAGTAGCCGATATTAGCGTACCAGTGCGGATCTTGGTATCCGCCGCGCTGGACGAAAATAATGTCTTCGATCTCGTCGAACTCGGGGGGAAGATGTTTGACCTCCTGGGTGAAAACGCCGCTGTTAAGTGTTTCGAGCGAAGGGAGATTCGCGAATGCGGCCGGCGTAATAAGAATGAGGAGAAATAAGAAAATATTATGCTTCATCATAATCCCGTTCACAACAAAAGAAGATTCTGAAGATTTCATCCCATTATACAAATTAAAAATGGGATTGTCCAGATGGTCGATGCTTAATGAGAACGTTTTGACATCGCTTTTTGAAAGTCTTTCTTGGAGGGACGTGGACGGATACGATTGGGAAGAGGGGCGCCGGTTTCACGGTCGAATTCATCGGGTGTACGAACTTTGGGAATTCGGTAATTCGTACGTTGCGACCACTCGCGTAAAGCTTTTCTAAATTCCCCGAGAACTTCCTTAAATTCGGGATTTTCAGCCAGATTACGAAGCTCATGCGGATCGTTTACAACGTTATAAAGTTCTTCTGCCGGACGCGGCTTCGCAAAGCATGCCAACTGATTCTTGTCGAGTTTGCCTTGTAATCGCAAACGCTGCATCGCTTTGTATGTTGGGCTGCGACCCACGTCGGCGGGAGGAGTGCCTGGTAAATCCGGGTAGTCGTTACAGATATACTTATATTGTTTTGAGCGCACGGCACAACCTAAATCCTCATAGTCGTGCCAGTGGTCTTCGGCGTAGATATAATCACGGATTTTCTTTTGTGGATTCGTCAAAAGCGGTGCGAAGCTGCGCCCCTGGAAGGTGGAAGAATTATCTATCCCGGCCAGCGATAATATTGTCGGGGCAATATCAACGGAACTGACAAGCTGCGTGCAGATGGTTCCGGCCTGAACGTGCTGGGGCCAGCGCACTATCCATGGCGTTTTGATGCCGCCGTCGTAGAGCGTCGTTTTGTCACGGGGAAACGGTCGGCCATTGTCACTAAAGAAAAGAACGAAGGTGTCCTGCTCGATTCCCTGCGATTCGATTTCTTTCAGCACGTCACCGACGTAGCCATCCAGCCTCGTTATCTCATCATAATACAGCGCCAGTTCTTCTCTTACTTCCGGCACGTCAGGCAAGTAGGGTGGAACGCGAACGTCGTTTGGTTGATGCGGATTTGCAAGGATACCTGTTTCGTAATCGCGATGCGGATCGAGCGCAGCAAGCCACAGGAAGAACGGCTTGTCTTTCGGCCGGTTGCGAAGCGTCGAGACCCAGTGCTCGCAGCCGCTCTTTTCTTTTGCCACCATTACGCCCGTCGTCTTATCGGTACCCGAAGGCAACTGAAATCCCGAAACATCTGCTTCCCGGATGTAATCGAAACGATCTTTGACCGCGTCGCCAAGGTGCCACTTGCCGACGGCTGCGGTCCAGTAGCCGGCACTCTTTAATCGCTCCACAAAAGTTTTCTGCTCGGCCGGGAGTGGCCAATGGAGTTGCTCAGCGTCCGTATTGTGAGGATAACGACCCGTAATGATGCTGGATCGGCTCGGACTGCACGAACTGACCGTCAGGAAGGCATTCGTAAAGCGCGCGCCTTCCGCGGCAAGTTTGTCGATATTGGGCGTTCGTATCGTGGGATGTCCGTAGGCCCCGCAATCATCCCATCCCATATCGTCGGCAATGATGAGCACGAAATTGGGGCGAGAGACCTGGGCGTTTGCCCGGATTGTGGAGTTCCATAGAACGCTCCCTATAGCCGCCCCGGCCAGTTTGATAAACTCACGTCGTCGCATCATGCGGTTCCTTACCAGAAGACATCGACCTGATGGGGTCCCGAGTCTTTATCACCAAATTTTAGAGTCGCCAATAGTCGGCAGTTTCCTTTCTTCACATCAATCCCATCGAATTCAACGTATTGGCATCCCGAAGGAATATTCTTTTCTTTTGTAATGCCGGCGAATTCGAGTGTCGCCGTGCCGTCGGCGCTGGTTTTCGGAAATCGCAGTCTG
>JAFGTG010000242.1 GCA_016934255.1 Sedimentisphaerales bacterium | reverse complement strand
CGCCCATACCGATCCGATGGCTCATAATGAACCGGGCGAAGAACCGAACGTCGTGATCGAAGAGGAACAATTAGCAAATGTCTCTAACACACTGAGTCTGCCGCCGCTGAGCATCAGTCTTTACAGACTCCGGATAAGGAATTAAACTCTACCTATATCGTTCTTAATACATTTGTCATTCTGAGGCGAAGCCGAAGAATCTGGGCGGAGTATTATGAATCGTGGCTCAGATGCTTCACGGAGCTTGTCCTCGAGCGAAGCGAAGGGTTCAGCATGACAGGGAACGACGATCCGTCTTTTATGATAAAATAAGGAAAGATTTGAATATGGAATGCAACAAGCAACAGAATTTGCAGAATTGCAATTGCTCCTATCCCGGTTGTAGCAAGAAGGGCATATGCTGTGAGTGCATACAATATCATTTAAGTATGAAGCAACTGCCGGCCTGCTGCTTCCCCAACGACGTCGAGAAAACGTACGATCGCAGCTTCAAGGCCTTTGCCAAAGCCTGGAAATTATAAATAAAATCGAACACGGACCGGACGGCCGATCCCGTCCGGCCTGTGTGATACATCCAATCGTTTACTTGCGGATTAACGAAAAAACCATCGCATCGCCGCCCGATTCTAAACCGTAGGGACGATACAACGAGCCCGGCTCGCTCGCCGCGATGGTCAGCTTGTCTCCATCGAGCTTATAAAGACCCAGCGAGGTCTCACCCACGTACTCCGCCAGCGAACACTTTTTGATCTTAAAGTCCACCTGTTTCGGATTCGTTCCGGTTTTCATCGTCATGGCGCCTGAGTAATACTCGCCATCCGGACCCTTGACCTCCACGTTACCTTCTGAGATCGTAAACGTCCATTCGCCGTAGCTTCCTCCGGCGGTCCCGACCCAGGTCCCATCCATTTCGGCGCCTTTTTGGGCCGCATCTGCTTTCTGGCGTTTGAACGTCATCTCGCTCCTGACCTGAGAGGCGCGGTAGCCGCCCGAATCGACGTCATATTGTTTGACCTTAAAGCTGTTGTTATCCACCTTGATGTAAACCATATCCATGCGTTGTGTCGTCCCATCGGGTTCAACCCGCTCGTTCCTGTTGACCGCGCCGTTATAGTCCTCCGTCCAGGTCCCATTCCACGTGGCGCCCATATTGTCGGCGCCGATCTGGATGACTTCTTCGCGGGACGGCACGAACATAATTAAGCCATGATATTTGAAATCGCCGATCTTGACGTTCACACACATGGCGTTTTTGTCCAGTATCCATTTGTACTCAAGCTCGACCTGCGAGCCGTTGTCACTGGTTGCCGACCACTTGCCGATCATCCAGTCGTAGCCGTACTGGGCGACAAGGTCCCCAAGATTCTCCTGCGCTCCGGCGGGCACCGCAGAAACAACCCATAGCGCCGCAATAACCAAAAACATGTTTCTCAAACTCATTCTGTTTCTCCTTTCGTTCATTTTAAGCTTCGGGCATCAAAGGCCCACATTCGATGACATCTAATTCGTTTTGTCGTAATAAATCAAATAATTTCCTCCGTGGTTGCTGGCGGTTAGATTCTTCCATTTTCTAAAACGACAGGCCCCATCCAGATAACCGACGACCAAACCATCCGGCGCCGGTTTCATCGGCCGACCGACGCTATGCTGGAATGAACCGCGGATGTGCGAGCCGTACCACGCCGGCCAACTGCCCCCATCGCCGACGGCGCCATACCTGTTATAGCAAAAACACGTCGCCAGCGTATTCGACGTGGGCCGGTCGGTGAGTTTTTTGGCGGTCACGTACTCCTTGCCTGTGTCCGGATCGGTCCAGCACCCGCGTGCGCCCCAATAGATCCAGCCAATCTGAAACACCTGCGTATATTGTGGCGACGATTGCCTCGGTTCCAGCCAGTCCTCCTTGGCCTCGAAGTATTTGCGCGCCGTCTCACAGGTCGCATGCTCGTCGGTCAGACCGTACCCTTGACCCAGGTGCATCATCGTCTCGGCATTAACCAGGGCCATTTGGTCGTGCTGGTCCCAGGAGGGCGAATATCCAGGAGCCGTTCGATCGATAATACTGCCGATGGGCAAGGCCTCATCAAAATCCCCGGCATACATAAACATGGCCGCACCCGCTTGATGCAGATTATTCTGACACACCGCCCGGCGTGCCTGTTCCTTAACCGCGCGCAGGCAAGGTATTAAAATGCCCAGCAAAACTGCGATGATCGCAATCACAACCAACAGTTCTATAAGAGTAAAACCTCTCTTTGACTTTCTGAGTTTATCATTTACGTTCGTCATTTGATTTCCCTTCGCGCATATCCTTTTCCGTGATGAACCGTCCTCCGGGATCTTTCAGGAAAACATGAGCCAGGTCAACCTCGGTATAGCTCTGATCCGAAAGCGTTGTCGTAAACGTTGAGGCATCGAAGAACTCATCCGGCTGTCGCCTGAAATAGCTGATAAACACATCCACGGAGCTTCCACCCCGAGGGTTCCACATTCGAATGCCCACGGGCAGCCTGCTTTCGCGCAGCGCGTACACACGAAGCCATTCGGGACCGTCGTTCGAGGGAACGTCAAAAACAACCATGTCCTCCGATATGACGGCGTCCGCATTCACAAGAGGAGTCACATCGACCAGTTTTCCGCCGGAAATACTCCGAATTACGGTTTCGAGAGAATATTCTTCCATGTCGCCCAACATATCAAGCAATTCGACGGCCTGCTGATCCGGTTCAACTACCATCCGCCTTCGGATATCGAAGGCTTTCAATGCCTGGTCCGGCCGACCGAAAATCACCTGTTGGCCGATTCTCATCCGGGCGCGGCCCTCAGGCCCCATCCATAACTCGAGCTGTCTCGGCTCGAGCAGCGCATAATCTTTTATATAAATCGTCGCACCGAAAAAAGGAACCGTTCGGAAGCGCGCGGCGACATCCGCCCAGGCAACCCCCGGAGCAGCGAATTGATATATACCGACAAGAGCCGCAATAACGATCATCGCCGCCGCGGCGAGTTTTCCAATGGTACTCCAAATATTCCGCTGCGTTCCGGCTCGGCCCGGCTTTTTGAGTTTTTCCAAATGCTCCAACGCATCACCGAGGATTCTCTCATCCGACTCGGGGCCGGTCACAACATCCGATTCGTTAATCAGCCCTTTGATTCTTTCTTCCGGTTTCATTGTTCACCTCGTTTTCGAAGAGGTTCCGAAGCTTCTCTATCCCGTAGCGATACCGGCTCTTAGCCGTATTGACCGATATGGCCAGTGACTTCGCGATGGTCTTGAAGGTCATCGCCGCTTGGAAGTGCAGCATAATCACCTCCCGCTGGTCGTACGGCAATTGCGCGAGAGCATCGCTCAATTGCTTCAATTGTTCGTTGCATATCATGAGTTTCGACGGCTCGTCTAAATGAGAATCCTCAGATACCGCCGGATCGAATTCAACACCTTGTCGATGTTTTGCCTTGTTGACATTGCGGGCGCGATTGGCCGTACAGGTCAGAAGATAGCTCCTGAGGCTGCCGGTCGGCCGAAACCTCTCAATCCCCCGGGCAAATGAGAGGATAACATCGTGTACGACATCTTCCGCAATGCCCGCATCGTTCAGCAAAGCCATCGCCAACACGAGCAGATCGGTCTTGTACTTTGCATAGATCCGCGCGAGCGCCTCCCGGCTCCCGCGCTGACATCGTAGAACAAGCAGTTTGTCTTCCATTGAGCCGGCCCAATCGATTCGGTCACAAACGTTTGTCGCTAATATAACAATTTGACCGCCCTTTCGGGTCTAAAGAAAGCGATCTTTTTTACGGGCGCATAAAAAAAGCCGAGACATAGCCTCTCGGCTTATCATACACACTCGAATGTTTTTCAATACAATGACGATCCTTCAAATTCAATCCGGCAATTGTGCTATTTCTTATCAGAAACGAAGTGCGAAGGGTCTCCCTTCGTACCCAAGGGATGTACGCCCACAAAACTCAAATACTCGAATCCGAATGAACTGCACAATTGTCCGGCTCGATCTTTTATTTCATCAAACTCGACGCTGAAGGACGTCGTGTTCTTTTCTTGATCGAAGGAAAAATCCTTCTCCGAATGGGTGGCTATTTGAAAAACCGTTTGATGACGATCCGCTACTTTTTCTAATAGCGACGGCAATTCTTCCCAGGTCACTTCTTGCCCTTGAAAGGTCATCTTACCGTCACCGACAACCAATCGGACGAAGTGTCTCAGTCGGCCTTCTTTTGGTTCTTCGGACGTCTCAGGTTTCTTCGATTGTCTACCGGGGATTATTTTTGAAGCTTTGTTGTTCGTCTCGTTTAATTCTGCCACTTTGTTATCCGGATCAACGACAACGGAAATTGTATTTTCTCCCGATTTCAGTCTCAAGCCGGGATTGTATTCTCCCCAACCGTCTCCCGGCATGATCGGGCCTGCGCCATGAGTTGCAAGAAGCCGTCCGCCTTTGTCCGGATCACCGGCATAAAAATACACCCCAAACTTCGGAAAAGAATGTGAGCCTCTATTGTAGATTACAATCTTAGCGTTATAAGATCCATCCGGCTGTTCCGTCACCGTTAAGTCTTTGTCCTCTATAGCGATGTCAATT
>JAFGTG010000241.1 GCA_016934255.1 Sedimentisphaerales bacterium | reverse complement strand
CATAATGATAGTAAAGAACTTAAAGAACAGCCTGGCAATTATCTGGAAAAAATTTCACGTTCTTACAACCTTGTAATACAGAGAAATCAGACGACAGAATTTAGTTTATCCTGAGCGCAGTCGAATGGGACACACGATGGACGACACATTATTTAGCCCCCGGTTTGACCGGAGGGTTTGGTTTGGATGATTCAAAGGAAATAGTCAATTCAAAACGGTCTTTAGATTTTAACATTCGATATTGGTTATTCGATGCTTGTCCTGAGCGGAGTCGAATGGATTCATTATTCAATTCTCGGCGCTTGTCATTCTCCGCAGGATGCCTTACGGTACGGCGAAGGCAGTCCCATTCGGGACACCTTACGGTGGAATCCATTGGTATAGGTTTTGACGGGATAACGAGATTAACAAGATTGACACGGAAATCCACTTATTCCCCTCTAATAAAAAAACTTATTTCCTAAGGGTTGACCCTTATAATCCCCTCGACCCTGATAATCTCCTGGGTTTGTAATAAATCCCGATTACATCAATCACTTACATCTGCCCAGTTTTCCAAGTGTAATTCATCACCGAGAATTTCTTTCAGTGGTTGCAAAGACCTTCTATCGTTTGTAACGAGTACGAAGTCTCTTGTGATAGCCTGGGAAACGATCCAGAGATCGTTTTCTTGTATCTTCAGTTGAAGAGATGTAACTGGATCAATGAGTTGTTCGGGTCTAAGCCCTTTTTTCTTTTTCTCCTTCGGACCGTATTTCTCAAACAACCTCGCACGTATTCTCCCATAATCATACGTGACGTGCTTATCAATGAGAAATTCCTTAGGAGCAATGCCGTGAACAAATTGCCGAAACGATAGTTCCAAAGACCGATCTTTTTTTGTTTGTACGTGATATCCATATTCAAGTTCACCCCAGGTTATGGATGATATCCAAATTCTAAAATGAGACTTTGTTCTTTCGCACTGCTCAGTAAGTTCAGAAACACGTTTCAAAACGCGATTATGCTCCGGCTGCCTGGCTGAATTAAACCAGTATTCCCAGATATTTGTATCTAAAAGGTAATCCCGCACGATTACTCATCCTGGAATGCTTCTACAGCATTTTCGAATGCTTTGATGACTTCCGGCGATCTATTATCGTCAATCCATTTCTTTATAGAAGAGACTGTTGACCGTTGATACTCCTCTGACAATAACTCATGCAGAGGAACCGCAGATTCAAATCCTTCCGGATAATACCCCTTGAACTCGAAATCCACACCTTTTCTTTGAACGCCTTGGAATAAATCGAGAATCCGCTTTTCCATCTTAGGCGGCCAATCATACAGCCGCATCACTTCGGCGTCGATTGAAAGTAATATACGTTTAGCTCTGTCCCGAACATCCAATCCAAATTGCGTATCGCCCTTTTCCCTCAATGTGAAATACTCACGAGTCAATCCTTCAAGTTTCTCAAGATCCTTTTTTGTACAGAAAGGAATGGGTATTGCTCTAACTGTACCAGCCAAGTTATCACGTTCCATACTATTGCAATACATATACGCATTTGCCAAAGGAGAATTCAAGACCGCCCATAACACATATAGACTCCATTCTCCTTCGTGCGGCCGGAAAACCAAAAAGCGACTCGTAACAGGATGTCCTAGATGGTCTATCAATGCCTTGATCCTCCAAGGACCACTTCCCACGCGCGCATAATTCACGAGAATTTGAGGTTTCCCCGTTTGGACACCCCACATGGGCCGTCGGATAACTTCTGGATCGAGATTCATCCAGTACACACCTGGCAATCCATGCAACGGGATATCATTTTCGATAAATCTGACATATCCTTTGATTGCTCCTGCAAATTGCTTCTTGCCAAATGTCTTGGCTCCCTGTGGAAGTTCTTTTCCCTTGTAGATTAATCCCTGTCCACCTACACACACTGAATCCAACTTCGGAAAATTTCTTTCACAATACTGCCAAATATCGTCAAGCTCTCTTAGCCTTAGATCACATATAGGACTCATACCGAGCTTCGATAGAAGGACGTATTGATCACGTCCCTGATATTTCTCTTTAAACCTTTTGAGTCCCTCTTTCGGAACATGTCTATAAAGAAACTTATTATTAATGACACTCTTTCTTCGCGCAATCTTCTTGCGTCCAAGCATAAGTACAGAGACATGCCCGGCAAAAGAAAACACATTTTCGGGCAGGGTGCAGATGTGAAATAACTCAAAGTCACGCAATATGGTTTTTCTTAGTTCAGCGAGATTCTTCGTGTGCAGAAAAGCCCTGGGGAGGATTACACCGAACACGGATTGTTCAGGCATGAAAGGTAAAGTCCGCCAAAGCATTTCAGCAGCTTTATTGAAACATCTAAGTTTTTGTCCATCCACATTGTAGAAGGCTTGATCGTTGGGCGTAAAATTCTCAAAGGGTGGATTGCATAACAGTATCGTCGCATTGGTTGCGCGTTTGCTCAGCACATCACCACGATAAATATCACCACTCATAATGCTCCATCCATTTGGATTAGGAACATCAGCTATCGTCAGTGACAACCTGGCTATCTCGCGGGCAAAGGGATCCACTTCGATACCGATAAGGTTCTTTTTCGCATATTTGCGAAATGCCTTTTCATCACCTTCGAAAAGCTCTCGCAACAATCTCATTGCACCTGTCAGAAATGGTGCATGACCACACGCAGGCTCAATTACAACCCGCTTTTCTTCCGGAATCTCTTTGATCCACGGCCAGAGTTGCCATACGATATAATCCACAAGGTAGGAAGGTGTCGCATGAATACCCAAAGCAGACCTCAACTTCTTATCCACAAAAAGGGTTTCATACATATATCCAAAAGCTTCCGTTGTCAGATTGGACAGACTGGGAAAAGTACTGATCTTATCCGCGGCCTCTTCAAACGCGAGTGTTTGCCCTTTCGTCCTAATATCTATTTTGTCCTGTGCCCCATAGTGAGTCGTGACGGCCTCAAGAACATCACGAATGTTAGTAAGATCCAATCGCTTAAAGTTTCGGACGCCCTTATCTTGGAGAATCTTTGCACAAAGAAGCCAAAATGCTGCTTGAAAAGTCCAGCGCTGATTATCTGCCTCTTTTAGTTGACCTTCAGTAAAAGCTTTCCGAAGAGAACCAATGATCCGGCTCATCAAACCGCCAAGACGCTCCCCCATTTCATTCTCTAAAAGGGGCATTAAACCAATGTCAACAAATTCCAACTGTTGATTCCTGTCTACTCGCCCCAGATTTTTGGCGCGCCAGAGCCTATTAGGTTTGAAATCTTCTTTCCTCTTCAAAAAGAAGTCATTAATCTTATCCTTAGTGAAGGTACCTTTCCAGTCGACTCCCTCTTTGCGAACGGACCACCACTGGGTTGTTCCATTGCAGCAAACAAATATAACAGGAGCACCAAGGCCACGATATTGATTGACATACCCAGGTTGTATTTGTGATAACTCTTTATTGATAATAACCGAAACGCACGATGTGCGAGCATCATGGATAGAACTGGCAAATCCAGCCAATGGCACAATATGCTGCCCCATCCCATCTTCGTAAATATAATCAGCGTGTAATAAGGGATCGGAATAACCGCAACGCTTTAGATTTCTTTTAACATCAGAAAGCATTTCGTTTTGTGCACTCAAAGCTATGCTCCCCGGAAATAATTGTCACGATCCTTTTGTCGCATATCGGCATTATTATAAGGTCCGATTCTTTGGACTTCTTTCTGGTATAATACTATAGCATTAATTGTTTAACGTAGTATAATATGAATCCTCATGCTGCTCCAGCATCCTTTTCGTTGGTGTCTCTGTGTTTTATTTGATGAAAAAAGCCGTGCGAATCACCGAATTCTGTGTCTAAAAAGTGAAAAATACGAAAAAGCATCAAAAAAGCCCATTTACCACGAAGTCCATGCCCGCCCTCGGCCATGAGCCCGGGTAAAATGGAGCCTGCCCTGAGCTTGTCGAACGGGAAGGATCACGAAGTTTTTCTTGATAGAAAGATCGGTGAGGCGCAGCCGCCACCCTACAAAATGGGTAATTTGGTCCGTTCGTAACCGGATCTCCGCTCCGTCCGCCTTCGGCTGCCTCCGGTCGAGATGACGAGAATCCTTCGACATAAATTATTCCTCGGTGTACTCGGTGCCCTCTGTGGCTAAAAATGAGTCGTTGGTTGTTGGTATCTGGTTATCCGTATCTTCGTGCCTCCGTGGCTTCGTGGCTAAAAAACAAAGAATGGACTTGACTTTCGGTTTAAATTTTAGTACAATACTTAACTAAAATTAATAGTGAATAGTATTTTGTGAGTATCGAATATCGAACACCCAATATCCAATGCCGAAGGAAAATTCATATCATTTTGGTAGATTTAAATCCGCGTCATCCGCGAAACTTGTACCACCTGTGCCCTAGGTATGGGTATCCGCGGTTAATGAAAAACAAAGCCACTACCGGCCTCCGGTCGGGAATCCTAAATGAAGATCGAGTTCGAGTTCATTCGTGTTCATTCGTGGTTTCTTTTTAAACAGAATACACTCAAAAATGCACAAAATTTCACATAAATTTACAAAAATCTTCAAAAATCCTTTGAATCCGTGCAAAAAAACAAAAGAAACAGCGTTGATCCGCGTTCATCCGTGGTTGAAACTGAAAAAACAAACCCAATATCTGGATTCCGCATCGAGTGCGGAATGACAACACTCGCGAAAATATGAGGTTAATGTGCAAAACAAAGCCAATCTACACCTTTGGGCTGAGTTCGTGCTCGTTCGAGATAGCGATGAAACCGTGTAATTATGGAATTTCTGTAGCCATAAATGCTAATATATGCAAAGATTGCGTAAAACAGTACGAATCCTGACCAGAATTCATATCTGATATCTGGTCTTTCGTATGTAGCCGGGGAATGCCAATGTCGATACGAAAAAACAAACCCAATCGCTGGCTTCCAAGCGAAAACCGAAGTACACATATATGAAAGTGCATGATTATGTAAAACAATCTTGCTCCCTCAACTTTCTCCAAAGCAAACTTTGGGTGGAGTGGAGCGGGCTTAATCGAAAATGCGAAAGACTGACGAGTCCTCCTGGAGCACGAAAAACAGCTAAACCATTGCGATTATAGGATTTACCTTGTTAGAATCCCTTTGAAAACCCAAAAAAGATGCTTCGATATGCTCATTAAATGACAATAAGCACAATAGGTAAAATGTCAAGCAAAATACGTAGTTACCCCAATAGACATACCACTAAAAAAATGGTGAAATGAGTGATTATTATGTTATATCCGAAGGATCGGGAATGGACGGGGGGTGAAAAAAGATGGTTTTAGACAAGCTTTCTTTAAGGGGCGGTTGCGTTAGTCGTTGATATTGCTTGTTAGGTTCTCAAGGTTAAAGCACCAAAGCTCCGGTTGGGTAACGATGGCTCAGAGTGTAAAAAAGTACGTTTTTTTCCTCGATGACGAATCGAAAATACGCGAAGTCGTCAAGGAAACGCTCGAGGATTCGGATCTCGAAGTTGAGTGTTTCGACTCTCCGACCGAATGTCTCGCTCAACTGCGCTCGGTGAAATGCGATTTGCTGATTACCGATTTGAGAATGCCTGAAAAGGACGGCATCGAATTATTGGCGGAAGTCAAGCAGCTCGCTCCGTGGGTGCTTGTTCTGGTGATTACCGGCTACGGGGATATCCCGACGGCCGTGAAGGCCATTAAAGGTGGAGCCGTGGACTTCATCGAGAAACCTTTGGTTAAAGAGACGTTTGTGAGGAAGGTCAAATCCATATTGCAGCACGGCGTTCCCGGAGACGCTCGTTTGGGCCAACCGTTGACCCGGGCCGAAGCCAGTATCCTCAAACTCATTATCGAGGGCAAAAGTAATAGAGAGATCGCCAATATACTGAATCGTTCCGTTAGGACAATCGAGGTGCATCGCGCTCACCTGATGCGGAAACTCGGCGTCGATAACGTTATTGATCTCGTCAAGCTGGGTGCGGTGATGGGAATCATTAACCTGGAAACGGAAGAGCCAGACGAAACGGAAACGAATAAGAAAAAGAAAACGGATAAGAAAACCGAGCCTGAAACGGACTCCGAAGAGGAGAAAGAAGAACCGCAGGAAGAGGAAGAGTAAATCGCTGTTTCCATGAATCGAGGTATTGAGATACCCTCAATCCTTCTCTCGGAATTCGACGGGATACGCGGCCGGATTCCTGATCGCTTTGACAGAATCCTCCAGAAGAGACAATTCGCCGAGAAGTCTTCGTTGAATCGTTTGCATGTCTTCGGCCGATTCAAACGGTTTCAACAAATCGTTCGTTTGAATTTTTAGAGGCCGAACGATGTCCCTCTTATAATGGGCGCTCTTTATCCGAGTGATAGTCTTTCGGCCGGGACGAGTTTGTTTGCCGGGTGATTTTTTGAAAACGCCCTTGTCGCCATATTGGACGAGCTTATACACAATCTCAATCGCCGGCGCGAAGCGGGAGACCGCGAAACGCGTTCCGACGCCGAAGCCGTCGATGGGTGCGTCTTGCCGCAATAAGTCATCGATTTTAAACTCATCGAGATCCCCGCTGACGAAAATCTTCAGGAAAGAAACGCCCTGTTCGTCGAAATATCGGCGGGCAAAACGGCTAAGCTCGACCAGATCGCCGCTGTCGATCCGGATGCCTCGGAGCTTAAGATGCTTATCTTCGTAGAGTTCTTTCGCTAAGTCGGCCGCTTCTTTGATTCCTTCGATGGAATCGTACGTATCGACAAGGAGAATAGAGCCTTCGCCGTAGGTCTCCGCGAAATGGCGAAAGGCTTGCCCTTGCGATTCATGCACGTGGATGAAGGAATGGGCCATCGTTCCGGACGGTGCGAAATCGAATGCCCTGGCCGCGAAGACGTTGCTGGTCGCCGGGAAACCCGCCATCTGGGCGCCTCTGGCTGAACGCATGGCGGCGACGGGGCCCTGACAACGCCGAAGACCGAAGTCCACGACGGCCGTGCCTTGGGCCGCTATCGATATCCTCGTAGCGAGCGACGCCTGGATAATCGAAAAACCGAGAATGTTGAGGAGGTAGCTTTCCAGCAACTGGGCGTCGATTAACGGCCCGGCCACTTCAAGAATTGGCTCCGCGGGAAAAAATACCGTCCCCTCCGGTAAAGCGCGAATCTTCACATCCGGCCGAAACGACGCCAAGTATTCGAGAAAATCATCTGAAAATTGACCCGTAGAACGCAGGTAACCAATATCGGTTTTGGAGAATCGAAACTCACGCAAATAAGACTCAACCTCACCCAAACCCGCCATTACAAAAAAGCCCCAATGTTCGGGCAGCCGACGCACGAAGACCTCGAAACAGGCTTCTCTCGCCATCTGCTTTTTGAAATAGATTTGGGCCATCGTCAATTCGTACAAATCCGTGAAAAGCGATGGCGTCTCTTTCAACAACCACTTCATGCGAAATCCTAATCCGACGGATCCGACCTGTCTGACAAGTCAGACTCGTCCGACGAAAGCATCGAGTTCCGTAATTTCCACGCCCATCTGTTTAAACTCGTCGAAAATCTCCTGCTTCGGCCGGACCTCAAGACCCTTAACTGCGTCCTTCAAGACACAAATCCGAATATCCGGAAATTTACATAATCCCTTCACGACATAATACACACAGAAATCAAGAGCGACGCCAAAAACGATCACCCGTTTCGGTTCGATCAACCTCACGAGTTTGTCCGTATTGGGATTGTCGAAAACGTCGAGGCTGTTCTTTCTTATCACAATATGAAATTGTTCATCACGAAGAAGCTCGCGGATCGCGCCGTCATCCATTTCGTCGATTGGAATCGTCCTGATCGGCACGTCACCCAGAAAGCCAATCCTCTCACTACCCGGCTCACCCGCCATGCAGTGCGGCGGAAACGTCTCTTTGAAGTCAGGCTCGTCGGAAATCTCGGTGTTGTCGTAACTATGCCAGTCTATATCGGCGATCATGGAATAGCCCCCCTCGAGCGCGAATCGGCGAACGTCACTGACGTTGGAAATAATCGTCTCGGCGCCGGGGACATATAGTCTGCCGTCCGGCTGCATAAAGTCGTACTGCGTATCCACATCCCAAAAAATCATATCTTCTTTCATTGCATACTCCTATTCTACCACATAGCCTACCTGCTGTCGTCAGCCTCAGCAAGTCCCAATATTTCTACAGGAAATATATTAAACGGGTTCATGGACATGCCATCACCCGATTGTTACGATGACTTTCTTCTCAAGCTTGTCCCGGCTTTGGGCTTATGGTATGATCCCGGGAGTATGACAGGTATGGAAAGATACGCAACGATTTATAAGCAAGAGTTATTCGAGAATGTGATCCCTTTTTGGGAGAAGCATTCCATCGATAGCGAATACGGAGGTTTTTTCACCTGCCTGGACCGGGAGGGAAAAGCTTACGATACGGACAAATTCGTTTGGCTTCAGGCCCGGCAAGTCTGGACCTTTTCGATGTTTTACAATCGTTACGAGAAAAAGTCCCGGTGGCTCGATATTGCAAAGACCGGCGCCGATTTTCTCAGCCAACACGGCAGAGATGAAGCGGGCAACTGGTATTTCTCACTCAATCGCCAAGGCGAGCCGCTCGTCCAACCCTATAACATTTTCAGCGATTGCTTCGCCGCGATGGCCTTCAGCCAATACTGGCTTGCCTGCGGCGATCCGAAAGCAAGGGATATTGCCCTGAACACCTACAGAAATATCCTCCGGCGGAAAAGCAATCCTAAAGGCAAATACTCTAAAATCGTCCCCGGCACCCGGCCGCTCAAGTCGCTGGATTTGCCTATGATTTTAGCGAACCTGTCGCTCGAAATGGGAAACCTGCTCGAAGAACGAGAGCTAATTCAAATCGTGCAAACGTGCGTGGACGAAGTCATGACCGACTTTCTCGACACCGAACGAAACCTTTTGTTCGAGAATATCTCGCCGGACGGCTCCCATCCCGATTGTTTCGAGGGACGCATGATCAACCCGGGCCACGGCATCGAAGCGATGTGGTTCATTATGGATATCGCGCGCCGCCGAGACGACCGGGAACTCATCGACAAGACCGTCGATGTAATCCTCAACATCCTCGACTTCTCATGGGACAAGGAATATGGCGGGATATTCTATTTCCTGGATATCCACGGAAAGCCTCCTCAGCAGCTTGAGTGGGACCAGAAACTCTGGTGGGTGCATTTGGAGACGCTCGTCGCGCTGGCGATGGCTTACCGCTCGACAGGCCGTGAGGAATGTCGACAATGGTTCGAGACGGTTCACGATTATACCTGGGATCATTATCCCGATCCGGCTTACGGTGAGTGGTTCGGCTATCTAAATCGCCGGGGCGAGAAACTTCTACAACTCAAGGGCGGCAAGTGGAAAGGCTGTTTCCACGTGCCCCGTGCCTTGTACCTATGTCACGCATTATTATCAAATAACCAAATAAAAGATATTGAATCCAGAAAGGAAAGTTTGTGAACTCAGAAATTCGTTACACCGGGCTCTTTGCCGCCGCTTTTTCACCCATGCAAGAGGACGGCTCGCTCAACCTGACCCAGATCCCGCACATCGTTGATTACCTGATCGAAGCAGGCATTAGCGGTTTGTACATTTGCGGCGCCACAGGCGAAGGGCCGTCCCTGTCGAGTGAAGAACGCCGGGCCGTCGCAGAAGCTTATATAAAAGCGACCGCCGGCAGACTGACCACCATCGTTCAGATCGGGCACAACAGTTTGGCCGAAGTGCGTGACCTGGCCTCTCATGCCGAGTCCATCGGGGCCGATGCGATCTCAGTCATGCCGCCGTTATGCTACAAGTTCAATTCAGTAAAAACCTTGATCGATTGTCTCGCCCACATTTCCGATGCTGCACCAACAATGCCGCTCTTCTATTATCATATCCCATCCTTGACGGGCATGAGCTTCGACATGGTCGAGTTCCTTCGCGAGGGCGGCCGACGCATTCCCCATCTGGCGGGGATCAAGTACACACACTCCGCCCTTGAGGAATATCAAACCTGTTTACAGATTGAAAATCAACGTTTCAGTGTCTTGTTCGGTCGGGATGAAATGTTACTGGCCGCTCTGGCTGTCGGCGCGAAGGGAGCGATCGGCACAACGTATAATCTCGCCGGACCGCTCTATCGAAAAGTTCTTGTCGCGTTCGAACGGGCCGATCTCGATGAAGCGCGCCAATACCATAGCTTAGCCGTCGAAATGATCCGTATTTGCCTCCGATATGGCGGCTTACCGGCTTTCAAAGCCGTCATGAAACTCATCGGTCTGGATTGCGGCCCGAACCGGCTACCGCTCGAAACACTGGCCCTAAACGAAGTCGAATCGCTAAAAAAAAATCTCGACGACATCGGTTTCTTCGAGTGGGCCTTACCCGAAAAACAACCGGCCGATTGATCCTCGATAGGGTGTGCATCGCACACCGCTCCCTTTTTATTGGAGATACAAATGAAACGTCGTCCTCTGATCTTGCTGGTTATCCTCGCCGTCGTGAGCATCGCCGCACGAGCCGACGACACGTCAACCGATATCCTCCGTTGGCAAGAGTTGCCGGACCTGCCGAATACGCTGGGCGTCGCCGGAGCATTCGCCGGCGTGAGTGGAGACGCGTTGATCGTCGCCGGCGGCGCTAATTTCCCCGAACCGCTTTTTAAAAACGGACAAATGAATCCATCGGCCAAAAAGGTCTGGTGGGACGACGTGTATGT
>JAFGTG010000240.1 GCA_016934255.1 Sedimentisphaerales bacterium | reverse complement strand
GTGGGATCCCACGTGCCGGCGTACCATATATTTTCGACGGGAAGATCGGATTCGTCGGTCGTCTTTTCACGCAGATCGGTAACGATCTCATCGGGTTTGGCTTTGGGCTCGTTGGATTCGCCGATAATATTATCAAGAAAGGATGAGACGGACGAGTTTCTTTTAAAGTCCATCGCGACTACTGGATCATCTTCGGCTTCGCTCGCTCGTGGAGTCGGAAAATACAACGCCGTAATCAGCGTGATCATGAGAAAGCCGAACAGGATGATAACGTAAGCATATTTGTAATTATTTGTACCCATCGCTCGATCTCCTTCTGACGGAGGCCAAAATCCTCGCCTGGGCTGGGATGGCGCTCCTCGCCCTGGCGAATTTTATTGTCAAAAGCGCAATAAAACCCCTGCGGAGCGGGTTTTCAACGTCACTATATCGACAAAAAGAGGGTAAGCCTTAATCACCCCTTCGGATTTTAACTACTCGAATAAGTTTATCGATACGCAGAAATTCCACATTTTAACCATGGCATTCAAAACATATTTTGGTTATTGTGTTTCTGCATTCGTCTCCGTCTGCATATCGGTTGTGGAGTCTTTGGTGGCGATTTTAAAGGCGGTGGCGACGGCTAAACCGAAGAACAACAAATCCATGACGCCAAAGCTGTGTAAAAATCCATAAGAAGAAATATTGCTAAAGAAAGCCTGGATACTGGTGCGTACGTGTTCTTCGAGTTGATCGCGGTATTGCTCGTGCTCTTGTGTTGACGTCCCCTCCCACTTCGATGCGGCTTCGGACCATATCGCCTGGGGGTAGTCGGATTGCTGTCTGGCCTCTTCCGGTTTCACACCGGCCGGCCACTGGATCGTCTCCCCCTGCGCTTGTCGTTGCGCGACGGCCTCGTCGGCTCAGTAAGATATGACCATTTCATCTTTCTGGAGATTGGCTAAGGCGCTTTGCAAAACTTCTTCCTGGCTGCCGATTTCATAACCTGTAAAGCAGGAAAGACCCGCCCAAATCACAGCGCCTACGAAGCCGCCAAGAACACCCCCGATGATTCCTCTGCCCATGTTCATTCTTCTTCCTTTCATGAGAAGTGATGGTCCTTTTTCACTCATTTCTGTCTGTAAAGAGTTTATCGGTATCGGAATGTTGACGCTGAATCTTAAAATTCTCCAAAAGATGTAAAAAATCCTTTGGTTTTGCTCAGGATGAAAGAAGTAGCCCTTGGGAAGTCTTTGGCCGTATTATCAAGAATCCTGAACTTGCTCATTCCTATTTCTGTCCTAATCGTGTATAAGGGCATTCTATGAAACTCATCACCTATTCAAAAGACGCGTCGGTTTCCGCCGCAGGGCGTCCTGTGGACTGCGGGATACTGACGGAAGCAGGGCTGATTGATATTCCATCGGCTTGGAACGATACACATACGCCGCGAAGTGTGAAGGAGATTCTCCAGAGGGGGCCGGACTGTTTGACAAAGCTCGCTGAGCTGGCGAAATCCTCCGTCGATGTGATTCCACTGAATTCGGTCAAGCTCCTTGCGCCGATTCCCCGCCCGGGCAAGGTTCTCGCACTCGCGGGCAATTACGTCGAGCACATCAAGGAGGCTGGTCTCAAGCTCGGCCTGTCGGATTTGCCCCGGCTGACGACGGTCCCCAGACCGTTTCTAATGCCGGGCACGGCGGTCGCCAATCCGGGCGATCAGGTTCCCTGGCCCGTTTATAGCGAAACGATCGATTACGAGCTTGAGCTGGCCGTCGTGATCGGTCGAGAAGCCAAGCACGTTCCGGCGGAGAAGGCGCTTGAGTTTATCGCCGGGTACACCATCGCCAACGACGTCTCGGCTCGAACGGTGACGTTCACGAAGAACCGGGCGAAGCGGCCCTGGGACGAATTCTACGACTGGCTCAACGGCAAATGGGCCGATAGTTTCTTCCCGATGGGACCCTACCTGCTGACCGCCGACGAGATCGACGACGTGCAGAATCTTAATCTGGAACTACGCGTCAACGGCGAGGTTCGCCAGAAAGCCAACACCGCGCAGATGATTCATACGGTCGCCCAGATTGTCTCGTTCCTGAGCCATCTCATGACGCTCGAACCGGGCGACGTCATCGCTACCGGTACGCCCTCCGGCGTCGGCCTGGCCACCGGCAACTACCTCAAAGCCGGAGATCGCATCGACGCATCCATCGAGGGCCTCGGTACCCTCACAAACACCCTCGGCCCGAGACCGGATACCTTCTACGAGCCTCTGAAATGAAAGAGACAGAACAAAAAGCCGAATACTTTTTTGTAGATGAATCTGGTGATCCTAATTTTTATGGCAAAGGCGGAGATATTATCGTTGGCCAACCAGGCTGTTCTCGAATCTTATTGTTAGGTTTTGTGCGTACTGAGAAACCAAATCCCATCAGACAAAGCCTTGAAGAGTTGAAAAAACAGATTGCGGTTGATTCCTATTTGAAAGATATTCCTTCAATTCACAAGACGCTAAAAGCATTCCATGCAAAAGATGACTGCCCCGAGGTACGAATGATGGTCTATAAAACACTGGCTGATCAGGATTTTGCTGTCCAAGTAGTTGTCGCCAGGAAGATCGAACGTATGTTTAGAAGTACATACAAAGGCAATAGAGATCGATTTTATCAATATCTTGTGGGCAGACTTTTCCAAAACGAAACGCATAAAGCTCAAATTAACAATATCGTCTTCTCAAAACGAGGCAACAAAATACAACAGCATACGATGCGAGCCGCAGTCAAAGAAGGTGTAAAGAGGTTTCGGGAAAAATGGGGCACTGATATATCTACACAATTGAATATTGAAACTCTAAACTCAAGTCAAGATTTCATGTTGCAGGTCGTAGATTACGCTAACTGGTCCGTCCAACGGGCTTTTGAACGAGGAGAGATGCGATACTTCAATTTTCTACGCGATAAGTTTGAATTGGTATGGGATACCTTCGATAAAAAGAACTATAAGGGAGGAGGTAATTTTTATGATCGGAACAGAAATCCTTTTGAATTAAAAAAGGCTTCACCCCTTGGCTAAGACCTTTGCAGATCCACGGCATGAAGCCGACATTCACCAAGGCGGCAAGCCTATATAGTAAAGTATGCCATCGAGATAGCGATAAGTCAAGAAACATCTTTATGGACGATGAAAATTTTTGCGGTTTTCCAAAGAATTAATCTTTTCTTAACTATGACCAATTACACTCATCGTGTTCACAGATATATTTCGAAGGTCGTCGGCGAAGGCAGAAGGCACCAAAAACAGTTGAAAATGAGCTCACCCGTTGATAGAATGGGTGAAATCTGAGGTTTTGAAATGGTCATAAAATGTATAACAGGCTGGATCACAGGGTGAAGGCTACACATCTGTTGCAATTCTGCGGGCAGTCGCGCCTATACCCATACATTCAATTATGGAGTTCATATCTGACATGATGAACCGACGAACGCTGAACGTAAATTCCAACGCACGCATTCATCACCTATTTTTATTCATCCTGATCGTTTGCTGGCTTTTCCCAACGGTTGTGCAGGGGTATGATTGGCCGATGTGGAGATACGACGCCGGGCGCACCGCGGCAACGCCCGAGGAGCTGCCGACCCCACTGCATCTTCAATGGACTCGCGAGCTGGCGCCTCCGAGGCCCGCTTGGCCGGAGAGCGAGGAAAGGCTGCAATTCGACGCCTCCTACGAACCCATCGTCGCCGGCAAGACGCTTTTTGTCGGTTCGATGGCGACGGATAGCGTGACGGCCTATGACACGGACACGGGGCTCGAAAAGTGGCGCTTCTATACCGACGGGCCGGTGCGCTTCGCGCCGGTCGTCTATAAGGACAAGCTTTACGTCGCCTCAGACGACGGTTGTCTTTATTGCCTGAGTACTGACAGCGGCGCCCTGATCCGCAAATTTCTCGCCGGTCCCGGACTGCATAAAGTCATCGGCAACCACCGGCTGATCGGTATGTGGCCGGTGCGGGGCGGCCCGGTGCTGTACGAGGACACCCTTTATTTCGCCGCCAGCATCTGGCCTTTTATGGGCACGTTTATCTACGCCATCGATGCCGAGACCGGCCGGATCGTCTGGGACAATAGCGGCAGCGGCTCGACTTATCACATGCAGCCCCATACGAGTCCCGCCTTTGCCGGCGTCGCGCCGCAGGGCTATCTGGCGGCGACGGAGGATAAGCTGCTTGTATCGGGCGGTCGTTCCGTACCCGCGGCTTATGATCGCATGACGGGGGAGTTCTTGTATTTCCATCTGAACAAATACGGCAAGACCGGCACCTGCGAGGTCATTACCTCGGGGGATTATTTCTTCAACCGTGGCGCAGTGCATAAACTTTCCGACGGCTTTGCCGTCGCCAACGGATCGGCGTCGGTTGTGGAAGGTGATGTCATCTATGGCGAGAGAAATGATGCGGTCATAGCCTACAAGCTCGAAGCCGGCGCTAAAAAGGCAACGGGATTGTGGCAGGCGAAAGTACTGGACGATGGCGGTAAGATCCACCTGAAAGCCGGCTCGCGTTTATATTGCAGTAAACAGAGTGAAAAGGACATCGTGTTTGCCGTTGATATGCCCACGGGGGAGAGTGAAGCCAAACTTTCGTGGCGGGCACGAATCGAGGGTCAAGTCTGGAGCATGTCGGCCGCGGATGGAAAGCTTTTTGTAACGACGCTCGAAGGCCGCATCTATTGTTTTGCATGCGAGAAGATCGAGCCGAAATACTACGCTCTGAGAAACAAGCCTCTGCCGACCGCTCGACAACGCTGGGAAAACAGGGCGAGGCAAATACTACAGACGACGAACGAAAAAGAGGGATATTGTTTGCTGCTTGGTCTTGGCACCGGCGAGTTGCTGTATCAGTTACTGGATCAATCGGAACATCATATTGTTGCACTCGATCCGAATGCCGAGAAGGTCGAGGCGGTGCGTCACGCGCTCGATGAAACGGGACTATACGGAACGCGTGTTGCCGTTCACGTTGGTGATATCACGACGATGAAACTTCCACCCTATATGGCCAATCTGATCGTATCGGAAGACTTGAAATCCGCCGGTTTCAATAAAAGGGATCTCTTGATTAAGAATGTATTTCATTCTCTACGTCCTTACGGCGGCAGAGCATGTTTTTCCATCCCGAAGAGACGACATGCCGGAATCCTCAGGCGGTCGAGCAAATTGGAATTACCGGGCAGTAAGGTCGTCAGTTCAGGCAGGCTTCTTATGCTGAGTCGGACCGGTCCTCTGCCCGACTCGGCGGATTGGACGCATCAATACGCCGATGCCGCCAATACCGTGGTATCGAAAGACAAGAGCGTCAAAGCCCCGCTGGGTCTCCTGTGGTTTGGTGGTCCGTCGAATGATGAGGTCTTGCCGCGGCACGGGCACGGACCGTCGCCGCATGTTGTTGACGGCCGGCTTTTCATCGAAGGACGAAACATGCTTCGGGCGGTGGATGTTTACACCGGCCGGTTGCTTTGGCAAAGAAACTTTTTAGACCTGGGTAAATTCTACGATAACACGTCTCACCAGCCGGGCGCCAACGAAATCGGGAGCAACTATGTTTCCGTTTCGGATGCGATTTATTTAGTCTATGGGGATACGATTCACATGCTCGATCCGGCTACGGGTCAGAC
>JAFGTG010000239.1 GCA_016934255.1 Sedimentisphaerales bacterium | reverse complement strand
TTCGACGGCCTTCTCGAACTCGGCCTTCGCCGCCTCGTCTTGTCCTTTGCCCAGATAGCCTAACCCGAGTGTAAAATGAGCCGATGCTTTTCGGGCTTCCGACGTTTGGCCCTCACCGAATTTAGCGAAGAAATCGCTTGTTTGTCTTTCGGAGAGTCTTCGTCGGCCGGTCTTGATCAGGTCATCGAATATTTCTTCCGCCGATCCGTTTTGATTGAGCTTTACGTAGGATAATCCCTGATAGAACCTCGCCTGGGGCCAATGGTTCGTGCCCTGCTGATCGACCGCCTTTTTAAAATACTCTGCCGATCTCCCGGTTTCACCCAAAGCCTCATAGGCGATCCCAATAGAGTAGGCCACCTGTGGAGCGCGTCGATCATTCTTGGGACGACCCACCGACAGATTTTCGGGATATTCGGAAGCTGACTGGAAGTCCTTTAAAGCATCCTCCGGTTTACCGTTTTCGAGATGCTGCAAGCCTCGGAGCAAACACGCATCCACATAAACATCATGAATCTCACCTCCCCCTTCCCAAACGTGAAAGTGATTATTGGCCAGATAATCCAAAGCCGAATCGTATCGCCCCGCCAGAACCAGGACCATGATCTCCCGAAGGAAACTGTCATTCCTCTTCACGACCGTTTCGTGGTTCTTCTCGAATAAGGCGAGTCGTCGTTCGAGCGAAACGTTCCCGACTTCGTACAGGCGGTCCAACTCGACATAGAAACGGGGATTACCCGCGTCACACGCTACGGCCCTCTCATAATTGGCAATCGCTTCGGGAATGTCTCGCCTGGTTCGATAATAACCCCAGCCGAGATTCCGATGAACGAGGGCGAATGAATCGTCGATATCTCGCGACTTTTCCCACAACGGGATCGCTTCCTCCGGCTGTAGGTCATACAGTAAATTGCCAAGATAATAAAATGCACGGGCATCGGAAGGATTATGCTTTATCGCGGCCTTCAGAACCTTGATGGATTCCTGACGGAATGGGAAACAGTAATCCGTCGGCATTTTGGTCGCCCTGGCAAAATAGGTGGCCGCTTTAGCTTGATCGCCCTGCTGCTGATTGAAATAACCGAGATAGTAATGGACCATCGGGTAGGTGCCGGCGAAATTCACATTATCTTCTACTGGACGCTGAAGAACCGTAATCGCATCCTCCCACAAGCCGCAGTTGGCATAGTCGATTGCAAGCTCAAGATACGATTCGACGTGCCCTTGCATCTTGACATCGAGATTGGCCAGCGTTTTTCGGGCCCGTTTCAATCCAAGGCCCGTTTGAACAAGATATAATTCGTTGATCGCCATAAAATCAAGAGGATCGGTATCAGCGACGCGCAACGCGAGTTGTCTGGCCTCTTTGAAACGGCCCAGCTTCCGGAGTATGGCGGCTTTGACGTTCATGGCTTTTGTATTTGTCGCATTCATGGCAAGCGATCTATCGATTTGCTCCAACGCCAAGGTAAAATCCTGTTTCCTGCAGGAAAGCTCGGCCAACTGATAATACGCCGCCGAATGAAACGTATAATCCCAGGTCGCCCGATAGAAAGCATCGTAGGCTTCATCGAATCTCCCCTGGGCCCGCAGGGCCAAACCAAGGTGATAATACGCTTCGGTGTTACCGGGTCGGGTATATTCGGCGGAAACCCTCTCAATCGCTTTTCGGAACTTCTGCTCAGCCTGCTCGAATTTTGCACGCTTATAGTCATCGATGCCGAGAATTATATTGGTGCGTGAATCTCCGGGATCTCTTTTCAATGCTTCATTATAATAGTCCTTCGGATCCACGCGAGGATTATGAATCTGTTCCAGACGGAGCCCCGTGAGGTAGAGTTCCTCAATCGTCTTGATATCCTCAGGAGCCGGTGGAGCCTTCACCGTCTCCGGCAATGCGGGATCGTACTTCCTCGCCACGGGCTGGTAGGAAATCAGCACCTCGTTCGAGGATGAAAGCAAGGACGCTTTGAGGTCGGTATCTTTCAAGTCGGAAGGTACCTTCACCTCATGCGTAAAAGATTTGCCGGGGCCGATATCAATCATTCGCTCAAAAACAAGCTTGTCACCGGCTTGAAGGAGCACTTTTGCATTGGAATGTCGGGACGTAGCGTAAAAACCAACCTTGGCGGTATTACCCGAGTCCAGTTCAAAATTCACCGCCGCGTCCTGATTGGCGTTCTTGAATCCGCCGATGTCACGAATCGGATACCAATATTGCTTGAAGGTTTTGACTTCGTAAGGTTTGATCCAGCTATAGTCCGGCTGATTATCCGAAAAGGCCCCTACCATCAATTCGGCGTACGGGCCGTCCGTGTCGGTTAATATCTTGTCCCACATCCGTCCCCGCATCCCGGGGCCCCATTCCCAGAGCTTCGCACCACAGACAACGTGATGGTTGCCAACATGAATGACGCCCGCCTGTTTGCCGTGATCGAAACCGCCGGAGAAGTCTTCCTGAAGATTCCAGGCGAAGAACGAAACCGGTTCCGGGTGATTCTTCCACCAGCTCAAATTCACGCCCTTGTAATCGACGCCTCGATATCTCTCATTCGAAACGGGCCAATGGGTAAAGTCATTCTTCGCATGATACGTTGCGACGCTGACGCTCGGCGGGAAAATCACCTGATAATCATCATTAGCGTGTACGGCGACGTTCGCCCAGTAGAGAATCGAATGCGGCAACGCCGTCCGGTTGAACATCTTAACGGCGACTTCCATGTACGCCTTGCCGGGATAAAGCGTGATGCCGATGATCCATTTCATCCGATGGCGGCGCTCCGTCTCGCCGAACCAGATAGTCTTGCTGCCGTCGGGATTGGACGCCAGCGTATAATCCACCGGCATATACGTCGTGTTCCGGTGATGGTGAAAGACGCACCATTCGATCCCGCCGGATATCCAGGCGCCGAGCATACCGATCAGCGCTGGCTTGATAACATGCTGCTGATAGAAGAAATCGTAGCCGTTCGTTTTGTCGAGAGCCGAGAACAATCGACCGCCGATTTCAGGAAGAACGCATAGCTTAAGATATTCGTTTTCCAGATAGAGCGCCTTATACGTTTGCTCGGTCCGGACGTCCGTCACACCGTCCTGAACGGGATAGGGATAAATCTTCTTCTTTGCTCCCTGGTAGGACTCATGCGTGTAAAACATGGGGCTCAGGCCGGGCGGATCGAGCTTGTAGGTCGGGAGCGTAAGCGGCTCTTCCCAGATTTTGACGGGGGATGCGGCAAAGCCAAGCGAGATAGTAAGATAGACAATGATAATCGCTGGGAACCATTTCTTGTGCGTCATCTTATTCTCCATGAGTAACTTCTACATTTAGAATCCTGCTAAGATTATGGATTAGTCATTCCTTCAGCAGGCTCAGGACGGCGTCTGAGCGCCGCGAAGAATCCGGGCCGATACTTCAGTTCACTTCCCAGATGCTTCACTTCGTTCAGCATGACAATTTCATAGATTATATGTTATGGATTTGGCCCTTTCACCCCACGGAAGCCCATGATACTGCTTTCCTTGAGTGGAAATTGGGTCGCGCCGGTAACGGCGTCGCAGGCCACGGGCACAGCCATCCACGAACCGCCGCGTACGAGTCTAAAACCATCCAATCCAGCGTGAAACGACGTTGTGTACCAATCCAGCGCCCACTCGGCCACGTTACCGGCCAGATCGCAGATACCATAAGGGCTATTGTACTTTTGGAAACTCCCTACCGGGGCGGTATAAGCAAATCCATCATCTTCCCCATCAAAATTACACCGGTAAACGCCTTCCGCATCCGGCGATTCATCTCCCCAGGGAAAACGCCGTTCCGGCATCGAATTCGGCTTTTTCTTAACTTTATCTCCATCGAGATAAAGCCCCCCGCGTAATGCCTTTTCCCATTCGGCTTCCGTGGGCAGCCTCAAGCCGCACCACTGCAAAAAATCCATCGCGTCATACCACGAGACATAAGTGACGGGGTAATTGCCGCGTCCCGGCTGGACCTGATACGTATTATCATCCTTGCGGGTGATGCCGCACCGGTCGCTATTGCTCATCCGTCGATTCCACCCGGCCTCGCCGGCGCCCAATTCATTCAGATAATCCGTGTACATGGCGATCGTGGTTTCGTACTTCGCCATGTAGAACGTGGGTAATTCCGTTTCGAATTCCATCTCTTTCGATTCATCCCGCCCTGCTCCGGGCAGACTCCTCATCACAAATTCTCCCGCCGGAATTCGAGCCATCGGTATCGCACGGAGACGGATCTTCACCTGTTCGAGATCGACAAAACTCGTCTGGGTCGTCCCCCACCAGATAATCTGCTTACGGCCCGGTTTATCGACTATATCAAAACCGTTTCCACGGAGAGAACCCATTGGAACCAATCGCCAGGTTTTACCGGAATCAGCGCTATAGCGAACAAAAACGTAAGCGGGATTGTCGGGTGTAATACCCGATTCATTCATATCGTACTCGATGATAATTTTCGGTCCGGCTAATTCCGTCGGCTCTTGCCTGATGTCGATATTCGAGAGTTCGAGCCAGTTCCCAAAGGCGCACCGACAACAGAGTACAGCAATCCCCACCATGAACACTATACGACGTGACATTATGATTTACCTCTAAAACAATGGACGAGGGATGCCATCAGATACGTCCCTCGTCCATCGTCTATCGTTCCTTAATTACACATTATCCGGCACAATCCACGGCTCGCGATACGTGCGCTTCAAATACGTATTGGCTTCATCGCAGTTCGTAAACGTTTCGGTCTTCGAATCGAGCTCGAGCCTCTTGTTCCCGACGCGATAGGATATGTTGGCCATGTGAAAAGGCAATACCGACAAGTGGCCGATCTCCACGTCGGACGTCGGTTTTTTCCGCGTTCGAATACAGTCAATGAAGTTATCCTGGTGTTCCCTGTCGGCCTGCCGGCCATACTCGGAATGGACCAGTTCGCCCTGCGCATCGTAGGCTTCCCAGCCCCCGCCGTGGCGGCCGAAATACATAAAGCCCTTCGTCCCCAAGACCTCAACCTTCGTACTGCTGAATGGCCAATTCGGAAATCGGTCCGAATCCCGAATATTCCCCGGCGTCTTCTTCATATAAGGCGTCCAGAGGGCTGACTCCAACATCAAGGTGAGCGGTCCGTATTCAAACGTGGCCATTTGCGTATCCGGAGTGTCCCGGCCGTCTTTCAAGCAGATCACGCCGCCGGCATGGGCAACGGATTGGGGATACGGGATATCGTCGATCAGATATCGGGCCAGGTCGAATTGATGAACGGCGTCGCCGGGTATCGGCCCGCAACTGTAGTCCCACATATTCAGCCACCTCCGGCTCGGATTGTACGGATGCATGGGCGCCGGGCCGCACCATAGATCATAGTTAAATCCCTCCGGGACCGGCTGAGTCGGACTGGGTTTCTGCATGGGATGCTGCATCATATTGAAGACGCGCACGAGATAGATCTCCCCCATCTTGCCGGACTGGATATAGTCTTTGGCCTTCTTAACGTACGGCGCGCTGCGGGATTGCATGCCGACCTGTACGACCCGTTTATACTTCCGGGCCGCCTCGACCATTTTTCGCCCCTCGAAAATGTTGTGCGACATGGGTTTTTCTACGTACACGTCTTTACCCGCCTGACAAGCCATAATCGTCCCCAGACCGTGCCAGTGATCGGGCGTGGCATTAATTAGGACATCGACGTTGCGATCGTCGAGGATCTCCCGGAAATCCTGGGTCAGCTTTGGCCGTTTGTTTTGCGCTTCTTCGACCGCCTCCCGCGCCCGGGCAAAACGCCGCGTATTCGGATCGCACAGATAGGCAATTTCCGTATCCGGACGCTCGGCAAACCTCTCCGCCAGAAACGTTCCACGGCCTCCCAGGCCCATCACGCCCATAACCACCTTGTCATTGGCCCCATATGTCTTTGACCGCGGCATGACGGCGAAAGCCGCCGCGGCACCGGCGGCCCCTTTCATAAATTCTCGACGATTTAACGATTTCATATGCTTCTCCTGATTCGTGACTCCAACGGAGTCGTTTTTAATTCCCATAGACGTTAGAAATTGATAATATCCTCTGAGAACAGGATATGCAAGTGTTTCTCAGGTGTCCGCGAGTGCATACGGCGAAATTTTGCTGGTATTTTACACCGGATATGGATACTATTGTTATTAACAACAGACAAAGTCAAGATAACCTTTTGGAGGTATCAAACGGTCGTCTATAACACGCTTCGACAAAACAACAATCCACATTCACAATCTTGAAGGGAGATTACTATGAAGGGTAAACACTTAACCAGACGAAGATTTCTGACGGCAACGTCAACGGGCGTCATGGCCGCGATGGCATTAGGAAGAATCCCGACCTATGCAAACGCAAGCCGAACGGCAAGCAAACCCGCCATCCTCGGCGGCCAGGCGCTGCGAAAAAAGCCGTTCCCCGGCTGGCCCAACTGGTATGAGGATGCCGAAGAACCGATTCTTTCCATTCTCCGCAGCGGAAACTGGTACAGAGGGCAGGGCCATGTCGTCACGGAATTCGAAAAAGCCTACGCAGAACTGATCGGGGTCAAACGGTGCGTCTGTACGATGAACGGGACCAATGCGCTTCTCAGCGCCATGCATGTCCTTGATGTTGGCGTGGGCGATGAAGTCATCATCTCGCCCTATACGTTCATCGCCACCTACAACGTCGTCATCAACTCGGCCGCCCTGCCGGTCTTCGCCGACACCGACCCGGAGACCTTCCAGATCAATCCGGACAAAATCGAAGAACGGATCACCAAACGAACCCGAGCCATCATACCGGTCCACATTTTGGGCCTCCCGGCCAACATGGATCGAATCCTGGAGATTGCCAAAAAGCACAATCTCATTGTGATCGAAGACGCCTGCCAGGCGTGGCTGGCCGAATGGAAAGGGAAAAAATGCGGCACGTTAGGTGATCTCGGATGTTTTAGCTTCCAGAACTCGAAGCATTTACCCATCGGCGAAGGCGGCGCCGTGGTCGGAAACGACGAGGAGCTTATGGACCGGGTCTATTCGTACCACAACTGCGGTCGGCCCTTCGGCAGCGTCAAACGAACCAGCGGCTACCCGGTCATCGGCACCAACCGTAGAATGACGGAATACCAGGCGGCCATCGGCCTTTCGCAGATCAAGCATCTTGAAGCCGACACCAAAAAACGAAATGAGAACGCCAAATATCTCACCTCCAGAATCAAAGATATCCCCGGCATCCTCCCGCACAAGCTCTACGACGGTGTCACTCAGGCCGCGTACCACCTTTATCCGTTCCGGTACAAAAAGGAGCAATTCAACAATATGTCCAGAGACCGATTCCTCTCGGCTCTCCGGGCGGAAGGCGTCCCCTGCTCCGGCGGCTACGGCCCGCAGTACAACGATGGCCTGATCGAAGCGGCTTTGAATTCCAAAAACTTCAAGCGGAGCTTCTCGAAGGCCAGATTGAAAAAATATCGCGAAGAGCTTCACTATCCCGACAACGACCAGCTCTGCAAAGAGGCCGTGTGGTTTAGTCAGAGCATGTTGCTCGGAAGCAAGGCGGATATCGACGACATCGCCGACGCCATACAAAAAATCTACGAGAACCGCGACAAGCTGGTGTAACCGGGACTGATCCGGATTCAGTTTGTAGTGACGCCGTAAGGCGTTCGTAGCGAGGGCGTCCCGCCCTTGAGTCTCGCGGGCGTCTCGCCCGCGTATTATCAGTATGCCCCTTCGGCAAGCTCAGGGCAGGCTCTTACAGGCACGCTACAAATGGAGTTCGTCTTCAACAGGTAGGGTGGGCCTCGGCCCACCTTCTACTTTACGAACATGTGTGAGAAGCATGTATTGTCATTCTGAACGGAGCGTAGCGAAGTGAAGAATCTCAAGTGCCCCTCGCAATCCCAAATGCTTCGTTCACCATGACAAGAACAAGAATGCTGAACATCAAATAGATAAGTTTTCTTCAAACACAATAATCGCTCAAGACCGTCCGAAAAAACCGCAAATCAAAATAAATTTTCAATCGCAATGCCATAGGGTTGTCATCCTTGGACGGAATATCCTATTTCCCCCTGATAATCCCGCGCCATTACATCGATATAGGTATTTGAGATATATACCTGCTAAGATTCGCACCGACTGAAGTTATCTCACGGGCTTAACCACCCGATAATTGACGTACATACAGAAGGGCCGGAGTGCCCCCAAGAATCAGAGATTCCTTAAGGATAGTGATATGTCCAAGGAATTTGAAAGCAATCGTTTCATACACTGAAAGGACACAAAGGTGCAGGTAGTGAACGAGAGGAAAGACATAAAAAAATTCATCGGTGTCATAGGTAGAAGTAATGCCGGAAAATCTACAATTATTGTAAGCCTCACGGGCTGCCGTAATCGGAACTTTCGAGATTCGGTAACTGACAAATCAAATAACGAGAGTATTTACGTTATAGCATGGTCACCTCAAGAACGAAGATTGGATCCAGAAGGAGATGGTTTAGAGTCAGAGGTAAAAGCATTTCGAAAGATTTTGAATCAACTCTTACAAAATGACAACTGTCGAGGTCTTGTCATGGCAATACAACCCACCAGGCCAAGACTGAGGCTTTCATTAGAAGATATTATACAAGAGGTGCTGAACAGAGACGTTTTTGAGTCATATCTTTTTGTTCTTGAACCGGGCCGAAACGATCCGCCTGATGGGCGGGGCATTTTGGCTGAAGTCAACCAACGTTTGAGAAATACGCCTCTGCGCGCACAACAGTTGGACGGCAGAAGGTTTGCTTTTTTGAACGCGCGACATATAAATCAAGCATCTCAATTATTTATATAGAGAGGAAATGAATATGGAAATGAAAAAGATAACTCTAATATTGTTTATGCTTTTACTCCTATCAAGTTGCGGACAATATAAAGTAGGAGACGATTACCTGACATTGGATGAAGCTCTCGAACAAGCCAATAATTCGAACGATTTACACTCCCTCAGGGAACAGGTTTCTTCATGCGCTCCTTTAGGGAAGGATCAAGAACACTACGAGAAAATCGACATGAAGGAGGAGGAGCATTATCAAGAACAAAAAAGAAAACAAAATGAGGAAGAACTCAAAAAGACTTTCTCCGTTAATGATTTTAAACATGAATTCGAATTAGAATTTAATCTTCAATATGAAAGAGCTCATGAATCGCTCAAAAGCGAAGTGAATGAATTCATAAAAAATAATCGCGGTTCTTTAAAGAGCAAAACAACAATGGAAGTTAAAAAACTTGTTGCAGATTGGAAAACTTTTGTTGATAAATTGGCATACTTACGCGATGAAGCGCAGGACAACGCCTTTTCACATGCGAAGGAGTATGCCAATCGTAACAATATTAACTATAGTTGGCTTTATGATACAGATCCTATCTGGGACCGTCGTAAATCAGAAGAACTTTCTCGAATTTTAGACACAAAATTGGACGAAAAAAAAGAGCTTTTATCATTACAAAACTTCCACCAAGTTTTCGGAGAACCTCAGAGGACGCAATATTTGAGTTTAGGCAATATCTATTGTTTTTATTGGACCTGCGAGGATGGCATAGTTCAAATTACGGTTAGTGGTAGTAGTCTTGACGACGGAACTGTTGTTATTGAAGAACTGAACATTCTATAAGAGCAACTTTCCAGTTAGGAGACAAGCTATGTCACGACCGGGGGAATTGACAAAAGATCGCCTTACCAAAGTTGCAAAACTTTTTGAAGAGTTACCAAATAGCAAAATAATTGACGTAACAACAATAAGAGATACTGTTTCTGCCCACAGGGACAATATGGTTCAAAGTAATGTTTACATAAAAGTAGTCTTGATAAATACGCTTTATCGAACCGCGATAATTGATAATACCAAGTTGGCGAATCATATATTCTAAAATCAGTGAAATCAGGGGACAGGATACATAAATTCATATCTTGTGAAGTGGTATTCGTAGCCATCGGAAAAATTGAAACTGTCAGGCACTTTTTCTGAGTATCCCGCTTAGGTAGCTTTGGTGCGGGGTGTCTTTTTTGAGGAAATCGGGGGACGCCATACAGAAATCGCCTCTTTCTTCGACTTGGCTTAGGGCGGGATAAGAAGAGTGAAGCGTCCTTCATCACGAAGGAAGCTCAGTGCTGACAAATATAGCTGGGTTGGAGCAGTGGCTATTTTCTTTTTGCCGGCTTTCCGCCCTTGGCGCGCAGTTTGGTCAACTGAAGGACCAGTCTTAAAGTCTCGTTGACTGCTTCAGCCGTGGGAAACGCCTCGGCGACGTCAGGGGCCAGGAATATAAGGTTGGTACCCTCACGGTATCTATCAGCATATTTTCCCTGTACGCCCGTTTTGAGTAACTCACCCAAATCGTATTCCGACCGAAGGTCGTCATTTTTGCCTTTTGCGGACTTCTTTTTCATATTGCTCTCTTTCAGTACGGCTCAAGACCCGCGCACTAATAATCCGGATTCTACAATCACGGTCGGTATGCGCGACCATTAGGGCCCGACCACGCTCTGATATGCCAACAGTTATATAACGGTCTTCTTCTTGTGAGTGATCGGGATCGAAAACAGTGATGCCCAGCGGATCAGACAAAACCGTAGCCGCTTCGGCGAAGTTGATCCGATGTTTCTGTAAATTAGCTCTGGCTTTCTTGGGATCCCATTCAAACTCAATCATTAGTTATTATTGTGTCTGAAACCGCCCAAAATGGCAAGAAAAAACCTACAATAAGATTATTCAAGGTGCCAGAGAATTAACAATCACTGTACTGCACAGGATGGATTTGATATAATGCCGCAAATAGAAAATTCTAATCAGGTAGGGTGGGCCTTGGCCCACCGATCTATAATGGTGGGGCAAGCCCCACCCTACGGTTTCTCGTGAGAGCCTCCGCGAGATTGTTTTGAAATTTGGTCATTAGGATTTAGAATTTGTTTAGGATTTCGATATTAGCATTTTGAATTTGATTTTTATAAGGAGACCTTCCAATGGAACAGCATTATTCTCGGCGAAGATTTTTGAAGACGACGGCGGTCGGAGCGGTTGCCCTTTCGGCGGCGAGCTATGCCCGCGTCATCGGGGCGAACGAGCGGATATCTATCGGGCAGATCGGCTGCGGCGGACGCGGGATCGGCGCGCATATGAAGGGCGTGCATGAACACCAGGATACTCAGAATTTCGAGATCACCGCCGTGTGCGATCCGTGGCGGGTGCGCCAGGAAATGGCTTCCGCAACGGCGAAAGAATGGTACGGGCGGCCGGCGCGGATGTTCTCGTCATACCGCGATTTGCTGGCGCTTAAGGACGTGGACGCGGTGATGATCGCCTCGCCCGACCATGCGCACACGACGCATTTGAAAGCCGCGGCGGAGGCCGGGAAGGATGTTTACTGCGAAAAGCCGCTGGCGATGCGTCTCGACCGGCTCAAAGATGCTTGCGACGCCGTCAAAAAGGCCAATATTGTCTGCCAGATCGGTACGCAATTGCGAAGTTATCCCACGTTTACCGGCTGCCGGGAACTGTACAAGACCGGTATCCTCGGCACCGTCGGGCGAATCGAACAATGCCGGAACAGCGAACGGCCCTACTGGTACGGATATATGAAAGACGTCAATCCCAAGGACGTGGACTGGAAGGAATTCCTGATGGACCGGCCGATGCGAAACTTCGACCCGGTGCTTTATTCGGGCTGGTACGGCTACAGGGAATTCTCCGATGGTCCCGTACCGGGGCTGGGAAGTCACTTCATCGACCTCGTCCATTACATCACGGGCGCGAAGTACCCCAAGAACAGCGTCTGCTTAGGCGGGACCTATACCTGGAAAGACGAGCATAACTTCACGTGTCCCGATCACGTTCACGCCTTGTGGGAATACCCGGAAGGCTTTATGGTCAGCTACTCGACGAACTTCGGCAACGGCAGCGGCAACAGCTTCAAGATTTTCGGCGACGTGGGCGTGCTCGACATGGTTAACTGGAACGCACCGATCTTGACCGCGGAAGGGGCGAACAGTAAGAAAAAAGGCCCGATCCGCGGCAAGAATCCGGTCGAGGAAGTTCAGCGGCCGGACCACTTCCTCGATTGGCTCCAGTGCCTGCGAACGCGCAAGACACCCAACGCCTCCATCGAAGCGGGCTACCAGCACGGCGTGGCCGTCATTATGGCGATGATGTCATTCGACTCGGGCCGCCGGATGGTCTATGACGCTGAGAAACGGGAAATTTATCCTGGATAAAAACAACAAAACAGCCGCGTGTGCAATCCGTGAGAAGCGGATTGCACACCCTACAGGGGACTCTCCTAATACCGAGGAAAGGAGAATGTACAAATGAATCATTCTGAGCACATGTCCCGCCGGGACTTCGTTAATAAATCATTGAAATTCGGAGCGGCTTCTCTGGCGGCTTCGTATGCACTGGAATCGCCCACGATCACTGCGGCGGAAGGCAGTGAACAATGGCAGATCGGCTGCTATACCCGGCCCTGGGCCAAGTACGACTATCGCGTGGCCCTCGACGCTATCGCTGAGGCGGGTTTTAAGTACGCCGGCCTGATGACCGCAAAATCCAAGACGAATCTTGTGATTTCGGTTTCCACGACGGTTGAAGAGGCCGAACAAGTCGGCGAAGAAGTCAAGAAGCGTGGCCTGAAGATTCCCTCGCTCTATGGCGGCGGAATTCCCGTGCAGAAATCGCTTAAGGCGGGCATCGAGGGCCTTCGAAGGCTCATCGACAACTGCGCCGCCTGTCAGGCCGCGAATCTGATGATGGGCGGTATCGGCAACGAAAAACTCTTTAACGATTATTACAAGGCCATCGCCGAATGTTGCGATTACGCTGAGGAGAAAGGTATCGGTATCAGCGTGAAACCGCACGGCGGCCTCAACGCCACCGGGCCGCAATGCCGCAAGACGATCGAGATGGTCGGCCACAAGAACTTTCGCATCTGGTACGACCCGGGAAATATCTACTTTTACTCGGACGGCACGCTCGATCCGGTTGACGACGCCGCGACGGTGGATGGACTCGTGGTCGGCATGTGCATCAAAGATTACAAACACCCCAAAAAAGTTGATGTAACACCGGGAACGGGGCAGGTCGATTTTAAGGGTGTGCTGGCAAGGCTCCAAAAAGGCGGCTTCACCAGCGGGGCTCTTGTGGTCGAATGCCTCGAACCAGGGGACCTGGAACAAACCCTCGCCGAAGCGAAGAAGGCTCGACAATTGATAGAAGAACTGGTCGGACGGAAGCCGTCCTCTCAACGCCGGACTACGGGAAATACAGCTCAATTAAGAGCAGGCGTTGCGGTGACTAATATTACTCCACCACTCGGTTATCGTATGAGTGGATATTTCAGCGAACGGTTGAGCACGGGCACCTCGAATCCGCTTCATGCCAAGTCGATCGTCCTTCGCCAGGGCGACGAATCCGCGGCCCTGGTTTGCTGTGATATTATCGGCTTATCGCTCGACGTCACAACCCGTGCTCGCAAGCAGGCGGCGGCGGAGACTGGAATCCCCGCATCGAATATCCTCATCTCGGCCACACACTCACATACCGGCCCGCTTTACTTCGGCGCGTTGAGAAAACACTTTCACGAGAAGGCTATCGCCGCACACGGAAGCGATCCATGCGAGAAAGCGGATTATCCCTCCGAGCTTGTTGCGAAAATCGTTAGAGCCATTAAGAAAGCCGATTCGAAAGCGAAACCCGTCCGGCTCGAAGCCGGATCGACCGAACAACACGGATTGTCGTTCAATCGTCGCTTCCATATGAAAAACGGCACGGTCCGTTTCAATCCCGGCGTGTTGAATCCCGATATCGTCCAGGCGGCCGGACCGATCGATCCTGAAGTTGGAATCGTATTCGTCCGCAAAGCTGACGGTTCCAATGTCAATGTGGCGATGGTGAACTTTGCCCTTCATCTGGACACCATCGGCGGGACGATGTACGCGGCGGATTATCCGTACTACCTCGAACAGTCTCTCCGTGAAAAATACGGTAAACGACTCGTTTGCCTGTTCGGTACCGGCCCGTGCGGCGACATCAACCACATCGATGTAACAAATAAAGAACGGCTTAAAACGGATTATATCGGCAGAACGCTGGCGGAAACGATTTGTGCGAACGCGGAGTCACTCAAAGCCCTTCCAGCCCCCGACCTGGCGATGCAGAGCGAGATTGTCGAGGTCCCGCTCCAACATTACGGTCCGGAGAAGGTGGCCTGGGCGAAGGAAAACGTCAATAAGATCGGCACGAAAGACTTATCGTTTCTCGAACAGGTCGAGGCGTACAAGATTTTAGCACTTGAGTTGCGTCCTGGGAAGACGATTCCACTTGAAGTCCAGGTGATCCGGTTAAGTTCCGACGTGGCCATCGTTGGCTTGCCGGGCGAGGTCTTCGTTGACCTGGGCCTCGCGATTAAACGCGCCAGCCCGTTCGCGACGACCCTTGTGATCGAACTGTGTCAGGATGCGCCCGGCTATATACCCACGGAGAAAGCTTTTGCCGAAGGGAGCTACGAAACGGTAAACTCTCGGGTTGCCCCCGGAGGTGGCGAAATCATGGCCGAAACAGCGATCCGTCTGCTAAAGAAACTGAGTTGATCGCGCCCTTGCTGGCTGGAGACGTTGAATGAAGTTTACGAAGATGCACGGACTGGGCAATGACTACGTGTATGTCAATTGCTTCGAAGAAACTATCGAGAATCCCGCCGCACTGGCTCAGGTCATCAGCGACCGTCACTGCGGCGTTGGCGGCGACGGCCTCATCCTCATCGCCCCTTCAGAAAAGGCGGACGCACGGATGCGCATCTTCAACGCTGACGGTTCGGAAGCGGAGATGTGCGGCAACGGAATCCGATGCGTGGCCAAATATATCTATGACCACAACGTTGCCGAAGCCGGGCAAGTGTTTTCCGTGCCGGGCCGTCCCCCCTTCCCGGCTTCGTTGAAAATAGAGACTGGTAACGGAATTCTCACTCTGGGCCTTGACATCGACGACAGTGACAAAGTTCGGAAAGTTTGCGTGAATATGGGCCAGCCAATTCTTAATCCCGAAGAGATCCCTGTAAATCTTCCCGGCGAAAAAGTCGTCGAACAACCGATCGAGGTCTTAGGGCAGAAATTATTGATGACCTGTGTTTCAATGGGGAATCCTCACGCGGTTTTCTTCTGCGACGACGTCGATGCCATTGTGTTAGAGAAACTCGGCCCAGTGATAGAAAATCACGCCCTCTTTCCCAACAGAATCAATGTCCACTTCGTCCAGATCGATCAACCGGCGGAATTCACCATGCGAACGTGGGAACGAGGTAGTGGAATCACCATGGCGTGTGGCACGGGCGCCTGCGCTTCCGGCGTGGCCGCGATGCTCACCGATCGTCAGGGACGTATATGCACGGGTCATTTACCGGGCGGCGATCTCGAACTGAATTGGTGCCAGGAAGACAATTGCGTTTATATGACCGGTCCGGCAACGGAAGTCTTCGAGGGGATTTGGCCGGATTGATCATGCTCACACGCAAAGCTTAAGGGGACGGCAAAACTGTAAGGCAACACCATAAAGTCGATCAGATGGCGTATCGTCTGGTGAGCAGCGATTGATAGTATCAGCCCGTAGAACCTTTGCAAAACCTGTCATTTTGCCGCCGAATTCGAGTATTCCCTGCTTTGGGGGTATCGATAATTCAATCTTTAATAGGTCGCCTTGCTTGAAGGTTTCCGTTTTCGTCCGAAAATATACGCCCCCCGGGCTGACATTCTCTGTAAAACCTTCACACGCCTGACTCGTTTGCGATCCAATCCTACGACAGGATATCTCGTAAGTTGCCCCCAACCTTTGAAATGTGCGCTTTTCGTGTCGATCCATCGTCCACTTACTTATAAAAGTCTGTGATTCCATTTCCATGCACAACGGCAGACTTAAAAGTGCAAAAACCGTTCCATTCTAAAGAACAAGAAAACACCCTATTTTAACTTTCTCAAGTTCTTGCCGGGTATGAAGTTATATTCAATATGATTGCCCCTTTAATTTTCCCGTCAGAAATCACTTAATAAGCGTTGAGAAATAACAACACTGAAGGTTCGTATTCATCGCTGGAGCTGGTACACTGAAGCGATAAACGGCATCGTACCTACTTTTTCTATATAATGTTGTGTTTTAATTGAACTTTTGCAAAATTGAAGTTAGGCATATATTATTTCAGAAAATCGGTTTCATGATTTTCTGAAAATAATCGGCGGTCAGAT
>JAFGTG010000238.1 GCA_016934255.1 Sedimentisphaerales bacterium | reverse complement strand
TTTCCTTTGACGAGCACTTCCCGCCGGCCCGGATCGATCGTCAGGTCTCGTATTTTCATCGGGGGTCTTTCCAGGTCCCGGCTGACGGCCCTGTGCAAAAGCCGGCGAACCCTGGCGACCAGCACCTTCGGGCTGAAGGGTTTGGTCACGTAATCGTCCGCCCCAAGTTCGAGGCCGGTCACGATATCCGCTTCCTCCCCCTTGGCGGTGAGCATGATAATCGGAATGCTCTCGGTTTTGACATCATTCTTCAGTTGTTTGCACACTTCCAGTCCGTCGATACCCGGGAGCATTAAATCCAGGATAATGAGGTCCGGCAGTTTTTTCTTTGTCTTGGCAAGGGCTTGTTCTCCGGAGGTTGCCGTCTCGACGTGATAACCGTTTCTGTCAAGATTGTATTGCACGAGCTCGAGGACATCTTCCTCGTCATCGACAATAAGAATATGTTCGTTCGCCATGGGAATCTACCTTCTAATCTATCCAGTTTCAGATTATATTGGAATATTCATGTTAGCATATTGTTAGGATTGTGTTAAATCTTAATCAGGTGTTTCAGCCGGATGATCTAATTAGTTCCTATTGCGGAAAGCAAAGACTCGCGCTGTCACCCCTGCGAAGGCAGGGGTCCAGGGCGTATAAAACTGGATTCCCGCCTACGCGGGAATGACAAGTATTGTTTCCGCGACAGGAACTAATTGGAACAATGTGGATATATTCCATCAAAATGTGCTATGCTTAGTGCTCGGATACGTGAAGAGAAAGAAGAATGATATGATAGTACGGACCATATGAGTCGGTTTGAGGCGATTTTCGGGCGTTGGGTTGTTCAGCATCGGTGGTGGATGATCGGGGCGACGGTCCTGGTTGTTCTGGCGACTTCGGGCGGGATGCGTTTTTTGACGGTGAATAATAATACGCGGGTCTTTTTTAGCGAGGGGAATCCGCAACTGAAGGCGCTGGAAGCCCTGGAAAATATGTTTTCCAAAGACAATGATATCTTTTTCGCCATCGCCCCGAAGGACGGGAGTGTTTTTACTCGCGAGAGTTTGGAAGCCGTCGAGGAATTGACGGAGCTTTCGTGGCAGATGCCGCATTCGAGCCGGGTGAATTCGATCACCAACTTTCAGCATACCCGTTCGGAACAAGACGATTTGATCGTCGAAAACCTTGTAGAGGACGCAGCCGGATTGTCGGACGGCGATCTGGAACGGATAAAGGCAATCGCCCTTTCAGAACCTTTACTCGTGAACAGTTTGATCTCCCCGTCGGGGCATGTGACGGGAGTGAATGTGACTATCCTGTTGCCGAGGGAGTCTCAAAAGGAAGTGCCGGAGATCGCCGCCTATGCTCGCGGGCTTGCGGATACCATGTGCGCTACATATCCCGGTATTGACATCTATCTGACCGGCGGAATCATGATCGACTATACCTTTGGCCAGACAAGTGAGCGTGATGTGAAGATCCTGATTCCACTGATGTTTCTGACACTGGTTGTCCTGGTCGGCTTGTCACTGAGGAGTTTTTGGGGAACATTGAGTGTATTGGTCATTATCCTGATATCGATGGTTACGGGCCTGGGCCTGGCGGGTTGGCTTGGCATCTCGCTCAACGCGGCGTCCATCGGCGCGCCGGTATTGATTCTGACTCTTGCGGTTGCGGACAGTATTCACATCCTGGCGACGATGTTCCATCTGATGCGACTGGGCAAACCGAGACGCGAGGCGATTGCCGAGGCCCTGCGAATGAATCTCCATGCGGTATTCCTGACCAGCATCACCACGGTGATCGGGTTTTTGAGCATGAATTTCTCGGAGGCGCCGCCTTTTCGGGACCTGGGTAACATCGTCGCGATGGGCGTCACCGCGGCGTTCGCTTACTCGGTTTTGTTCCTGCCGGCCCTGCTGGCGGTGCTCCCTGTCAGGATTGCGTCGAGGCCGGACGAAGCTGAACGGCATTGTGATCGACTGGCGCGTTTTGTCCTCCAGCGGCATAAAACCGTTTTTTGGGGTATGTTGGTTGTGACGGGGGTTCTGGCCGTCGGAATTTTTCATATCGAATTGAACGACAATTTCCTGATGTACTTTGACGACAGCTTCGAATTCCGCAGGGCGACCGATTTTGTGATCGACAACCTTGCGGGATGGGACGTCTTGGAATATTCGCTGAAATCCGCCGAGCCCGGCGGGATAAACGACCCTGAGTATCTGGCAACGGTCGAGGCGTTTGCGAACTGGTATCGAGAGCAGCCCAAGGTCGTCCATGTGCTCTCGATCACCGATACGCTCAAACGTCTGAACAAGAATATGCACGGCGACGATCCGGCTTACTTCCGAGTCCCCGAGCAGCGCGAGTTGGCGGCCCAGTACATGCTGCTCTATGAAATGATGCTGCCGTTCGGACTTGATTTGAATAACCAAATTACCGTGGATCGATCCGCAACGCGGCTGACGGTTCATTTCAAGAGCCTCAGCGCCAACGAAATCCGCGCCGTGGACAACGCGGCTCAACAGTGGCTCAAAGCCAATGCGCCGGCGCACATGTTCACGCACGGCACCGGCTTGTCAATGGTGTGGGCGCATATCACGTCACGGAACATTCGAAGCATGTTATGGGCGTCGTTCCTGGCCCTTGTGCTCATCTCGGCCATTTTAATGCTTGCGTTTCGGAGCTTCAGGCTGGGTCTCATCAGCCTGATCCCGAATCTGTCGCCGGCGCTGATCGCCTTCGGAGTGTGGGGAATCACGGTCCGGCAGGTCGGCCTGGGCCTGTCGGTTATTGTGTCGATGACCATCGGGATCGTGGTGGACGACACGGTGCATTTCATGAGTAAGTACATCCGCGCCCGTCGAGAACAGCATATGGACGCCGTCGAAGGCGTGCGGTATGCGTTCAATACGGTCGGCACCGCCATGTGGGTCACGACGGTGGCGCTCGTGGCGGGATTTCTCGTGCTGACCTTCTCGCACTATCGAATGAGCTCGGATATGGGGTACATGTCCGCCCTCACCATTGCTCTGGCGTTGGCGATGGATTTCTTGCTTTTGCCGACATTATTGATAAAAGTAAGGAAATGGACCGACAAAACCGTCAAGACCGATATCGTAAAGGAGACGTAGAACCATGAGACTGTTGAAGCTCGCGTGGGGATTGGCCCTGATTTTTTCGCTGCAACCTTTTGCGCCAGCCGGGCAATCTCCCGAAGAGAAGGGCCTTGCGATCGCCCGGCAGGCCGATACGCGCGACAAAGGTTTCGGCGATTTTACGGCCGATATGCTCATGATCCTTATGAATAAAGAAGGCCAGAAAAGCGAACGCGAAATGCGAATCAGGACGCTGGAGGTCGAAAACGACGGCGACAAATGCCTGACCATATTCGATACGCCCAGGGATATTAAAGGGACCGCCTTTTTGAGCTTCACGCATAAAGTCGGAGATGACGATCAATGGCTGTATCTTCCCGCCGTGGCACGAGTCAAACGGATTAGCTCCCGCAACAAGTCCGGCTCCTTTATGGGCAGTGAATTTTCCTACGAGGACAT
>JAFGTG010000237.1 GCA_016934255.1 Sedimentisphaerales bacterium | reverse complement strand
CGAGCATTTCATGAAACTCCACACGATTATGAGTAAGGGCGTCGGCCTTCCGGAAGACGGAACGAACTACATTGTCGGACCCTGGCTAACGTTCGATCCCGAAACCGAACGTCATACAGGCGCATACTCCGTCGAAGCCAATGAGTTGTTGAAGGACGCCAATCGCCCCGGATTCCAGGTGCCTGATCCCGATAAGGTATAAATCCATACAGCGTATCACCTGCTGATCGTCGATTAACATTAAGGAAATTGGGGCCGCATTCACGGGTGCGGCCCTTTTTAATAGAGAATCCAGATCAAATCGTTTCGAAAGGAATACGCAGAGTGTCCTTCGCTTGATGGGCAATGGCATCACTGATATAATAGTCGCTAAACAGACTTAGGCATCGACCTTTCGCGAGGAGATCGTGGATGCGTAAAGAAAGGGCTTTTACACTCATCGAGCTGTTGGTGGTCATTGCCGTTATGGCCATACTGATGGCGATCCTGTTGCCGGCGTTCAATCGAGCCAGAGAGCAGGGGAAACGGGCCGTGTGCATGAGTAACCTCAAGCAGCTTATGCTCGCCTGGGTGCTGTACGCCGATGACCACGACCAGAGGATTGTCAATTCCTGTACGGTGAGTGGAACGGGTGGACATCCTTCTTCGGAGCCCTGCTGGCTCTACTTCTATAACGAGACGGAAGAGCAGACCCGCATCGATGGAGTCAAGAGGGGATCCCTTTATCCCTACGTCAACGATTTGAAGCTGTATAAGTGCCCCACGGGGATCCGCGGCGAAGTGAACACGTATGGCATCGTGGACGCGATGAACGGCGAGATGGCGTACCAGAGCGTACCGAAGAGTGTGTATGTCTTCAGGAAGACCGAGATAAAACGTCCGGGCGAGCGGTTCGTGTTCGTGGATGAGGGTCAGACCACCACCCAAAGCTGGACCGTGCCGTATGCCCAGGAGCGATGGTGGGATCCGCCCCCCGTGCGGCACGGCAACGGCAGCAATTGGGGATTTGCGGACAGCCATGTGGAATACTGGAAATGGCGGGACAGTCGAACGACTCAACTCGGCAAGCGGGAAGGCAACTGGAATAACCTGGTCACGGTCACGGGCAATGAGGACCTTTACCGCGTGCAGAGGGCGGCGTGGGGCAAGTTAGGATACGAGCCAAGCCCTTCCGACTTATAGCCCTGTTTGATTTTACCCGATATACTAAATTCCTTGTTGCCATAAAAATTTAATTTGAGACATCCGTCTCGCGGCCTATCCCATAACAGAACCGAATGTCTTTACAAATGAGAGTTTCTTGATAACATGATATTTGTGGTGTCATCGAGTTAAAACAACAACGAATAAGGTTAATATCAAGAGATCGTTATGCTTTTTCCATACCGCGCTAAAATTCTTTCACTGGTCGTGATTGTCTTGGTTTCGTTTGCTCAATGGACGATTGCGAACGAGAGAGTGCCACGAAATATGAACGCCATTTCAGATGTCGAAGCCGGTCGCGTCGAGACGGCCCGTGCTTCCTGGTGGGGATTCGATCCGGCCGATGCGACGAAATCCATGCAGGCCGCGATGAACTGCCGGGCGAAACGCATCGTCGTCGAAGACATGGGGCAGCCTTGGATCGTCACGACCATCCACCTTCCGAGCGAAAAGGAAATCATCTTTGAGCCGGGCACTATAGTGGAAGCCAAACGCGGCGCGTTTCGTGGGAAAGGCGACTGCCTGTTCCAAGCCAGGGGATGCGAGAATCTCACGGTTCGTGGAACCGGCGCCACGTTCCGAATGCACAAGAGCGATTACCACAAACCGCCGTATGAATTGGCGGAGTGGCGCCATACCTTGTCGATCCGTGGTTGCGAAAACATGTTAATCGAAGGCCTCTCACTCTCTGAGAGTGGCGGCGACGGCATCTATCTCGGCGCAGGGCCGGACGGCGCCACGAACAGCAACGTAACGATTCGAAACGTCGTCTGTGACGGAAACAACCGCCAGGGAATCAGCGTGATCACGGCTGAAAATCTGTTGATCGAAGATTGCGTCTTTCGCAATACGCAAGGCACGGCACCCCAATCCGGAATCGACTTTGAGCCCAATCATTCTGAAGAACGGCTCGTGAACTGTGTACTGCGAAATTGTTGTAGCGAGAACAATGCAGGCCACGCCTATCATATTTACCTCGGCTACATGAACGAGCAATCCCCTCCCGTCTCAATTCGATTCGAGAACTGCACGTCCAGGGGCTGCCAACGCTATTCGACGTCCGTGGGCGTCGCTAATCGGGATGGCGGGCACACCGTTCGCGGAAAGATCGAATATGTGGGCTGTCGCTTCGAGGCGGATGTTCTTGCCGGCGTTTACATACGCGGAAACGAGGCTGATGGTTGTCGAGTGCGTTTCGCGGATTGCGAAGTCATCCGTCGCGATGAAAAAGAAACCCGCCTCGCTCCGATCACGATTGAAGCTCCCAAAAGGCCCGATCTCGACGTCGGGAACATCGAGATCAGTAACTGCATCATCCAAGACACATTAGTTCGCCAACCGATCGCGCTTATCGCCTCCCCCATGACTGGACTACGGAACGTGACTGGTTCCCTGACGGTCAAGTCTCCCGGCAAAGAGCATTCCTACACATTGGATGCGGCACAACTGGATGAGTGGTTCCCTTCACAGGGACTCGCTGCCCGGATTCCACGGTTTGCTTTCGACTGGAAAAAGGCAAGATTAACTGTCACTGACGTTTCTGCTGCAAATAAAGGAACAACATTTCGTCTTCGTGGAGACGCTACATGGCTCGTCTGGGGCGAAGCGGATCGCCCGATTAAGTTCGCGGCAAGATTAGAGCCGGTGGGACGCCACACGCCGACAACAGGCGTCATGAGCTTAACCACGCCGGATGGAGAAACGACGAAGCTCAGTCCGAAGGTCGAAGGCGAGCAACATGTGTACTGCCTAACACAACCTAAGACAGGGCCTCATCGATTACACTGGCAAGGCGACTCGAAGACGACGATCCGGCTCGTTCAGTGCTCGGCGCCCGTTGCGATCCTTGGTGGGCCGTTAGGGATAAATCTTTTTCAGCCGTCCGGAACACTGTACTTCCCTGTTCCGGACGGTGTACAGCGCTTCGCCCTCCAGATCACAGGGCAAGGCACCGCCGAAACCGTTAAAGCAATTGTCCGCGACGCCTCCGGCCGTGTTGTGGATCAAGAAGACAGCATCAGCACCCCGCGCGTATTCATCATGGAACGGAACAAGGCTGCACGGATGGAGATCTGGTCGGTCACTCTTGATCGTGCCAGTAAAGGAGTCCTGGAAGATGTGTCCATTCAAACGCTGGGGGTGCCGCCCATTTTTAGTACGATGCCAGGCGAAGCGTTTGTACCCTCGTTGCTGGAGTAATGGGTCGAATAAGGTATGATATACTCATGGTACTATCGAGTCTTCGAGTGTATTTGCCTGGTCTGGCGGGCTGGTAGGTACATAGTCCGAAGAATACGGCTGAATCTGGTAGGTTACATTGCGCCATGAATCGATGGCAGAAAACAAGCATGGGAGGAGCAGGCAGTCAATTTCCCTCTACCCATTGGTCCCTGATTCTCAACGCCAGGACACAAGACGAAACTCGCCGGCGGCTGGCAATCGAAAATCTCATCGAAGGATACTGGAAACCTGTCTATTGTTACCTTCGTAAACGAGGATATGAAAATGAGGAAGCTAAAGACCTGACACAGGATTTCTTCTATGAGTTTTTCCTTGGGACAAAGCTTCTCCAGGCGGCAGACAAGAAGATAGGTCGTTTCAGACAACTCTTGCTCACGGCGCTAAAACGGTTCGTCAGCAACATAGAGCGGGACAAAAAACGCAAGAAGAGGGCTCCGCCCGGGGGGATTCTCAGCTTATCGTCGCCGCAGTTTACGGCTATCGATCTGCCCCGATCCGCCAGCACACCAGAGCAGGCATTTTATCATGCCTGGATTGCAGACCTGCTGGACCAGGTCCTTTGTGAAGTGAGAGGGCATTACAACAATCCCCACATGCAAAATCACTGGAGAATATTCCAGTTGAAGGTTCTGGCCCCTGCCTTGCAGAACGCACAGGATCTATCCATGAAGCAGATTTGCGAACGATGCGGCGTGGCCAGCGTGGAACAGGCCGCAAATATGCTCATCACGGTCAAACGCCGTTTCCGGAACATTCTTAGACGGTATTTGAGGAACCTGGTGCGATCCGACTCTGAGGCAGAGGCGGAATTCAGAGAAATTTTCGGCTTTTTATCCGGAAGCAGTGCAGGCTTGTAGGTTTTTCGGTGAAGATCATGTGGGCAGGTACATGCTGTAGCCTATTGGATGATATACGTAGTAAGGTTACAGTAATAATATCTACATATAATATCCCTCTTGCGAGGATATAATGGAAGATGAACCAACCACCTTTGGTTTGAGTCATGAAAAATTAGCGAGGCTTTGGGAAGTCGGAGATGATCCACCGACCCATCAAGAGGGACTGACCAAAGAGCAAAGAAGAGCAGAACTTTTATGTGATCGGTTAGCTGAACCTCTGCAGTTCGATCCGACCGCCGGTCGTTTACTTCCGACGACTCTCCGCTATGTACTCGGGCAGTTTAGTCCTTTCGTGAATTGTGCGGTTGGAGCTCTGCTGCTCGATCCGGGTACGGATCCTTCCGTCATTTGGCGGATCAAGGAACAGTACCGTGCAAAAGCTGAATCTTGCCCTTCCGAACTGGAGCGTCAGGTAGCCACGGTGATCTATTATGCGGCGATCGCTAGCGCCCTGTTGTTTCATGAAGAGACCTTGTTTCGGGAAAACAGGATCACATTGTTCTCATATCGGGAACTCGAGGAACATTTCTCTCACCTTGTTAATAATGATTGGCTAACGCACGATCTGGTGAGCTTATTTACGAGGGCACACATCGGCTGTCAAGAAAGAAGGAAAGCGTCCGGGCAATAATCTGAGCAGCAAAATTGAAATGGCCGCCAGGTAAAGACATCTTGCCTTCCTTGTCGATAAAAATATACTTGCCCTTGAGAATCTTCTACGATAAACGTAAAATGAAGATTGATCGGTTGCAGAGTACAGAGGACGTAAAGGACTGCTGATTCATGGCTTTTCCCGTGTTACGATGGCTTATGTAGAAGTCTGGAAAAGTGGAAGGCTGTTAACACGCCGTTGCGTGGATGAGGAGAAAGCTCGAAAGGGATGCAGAGTTCGTTTAGGCGCGGCGGGTGAAGTGCGCGTCGCGGTAGGTCAGACCGAAACGATCGGCACGTTTGAAGTCCGCATGCTGGAAGGAGAACCTTTCGTCGAGGCCGATCAAATCGGACAGACCGTATCGAGATTACCGACCGATGAGCCACGCCTTCCCCCTCTTTCCGTAAGGGCTACGGATCATCATGTCGGCCAGATCGATGAATATCCCGATATCAAAGGGTACAAGATCATCGAACCTCTTGGGAGAGGAGGCATGGGAATGGTCTGGCGCGCCGAGCAGTTGAGCACTCGCCGGCAAGTGGCCCTGAAACTTTCGGTTTCTCATACGATCGAATCTCCAAAGGCCCATGCTCTTTTTCAGCGTGAGGTGGAGCTAACGGCTCGTTTAGACCATCCCCATATCGCCCGCATCTACGACAGTGGTCTGCACCAAGGGATGTATTACTATGCTATGGAACTGATTGACGGTATGCCTTTGAACCAGTATGTAAGGAGCAGGGCCTTGTCGCGGGACCAGATTCTGATCCTTATGCGAACGGTCTGTCAAGCCGTTTTATTTGCTCATTTGCACGCTGTGATACACCGCGATCTGAAGCCGTCCAATATCCTGGTGAGTCCGGACGGCCAGCCTCACGTGCTCGATTTTGGGCTGGCCAAGGGTCTGCTGGAGGAAGAAGATGCCCTTGCTATCTCCGTCGAAGGCCAAATTGCCGGCACGCCCGCCTACATGTCGCCGGAGCAGGCCGCGGGTCACCACAGTCTGCTTGATACCCGCACGGACGTATTCAGTCTGGGAGTGATTCTATATGAGCTTCTGATAGGACAGTCGCCTCACGACCTGTCCGGATCGATGTTTGATGTATTGCACCAGATCATGGAAGGCGGGATAAGGCGTCCCCGTGAGGTTGATAAATCAATAGACGACGAACTGGAGGCGATTCTGCTCAAAGCCCTTGCCCGGGATCCGGATGATCGTTACGCCTCCGCCGGTGCCTTGGCAAAGGACATCACCAGCTATCTCGATGAAGAGCCATTAGACGCTCGCGTTCCAACCCTCCACTATTTCCTGCGTAAGAAAGCCTATAAGTATCGGATTCAGGCCGCGGCGATTTTGATTGTTCTGTTGCTTGTTCTGGTGACGATGATCGCGGCCTATACCAAGGGTGTACAAACAAAAACATTGCGCGACGCTATGGACAGGGCACTTGAATTTAGTGAGCGTCCCTGGGACGACCTGGAAAAGGAGGTCTCTGGCAGTGATTCCCAAAACGCCCTTGCTGCCCTGCGAGTTCTGCGAAACAGGTATGTTGCTGCCCAGGATGAGATCAGCCAGCTCAACCACAAGTTGGGCGAAAGAGAGCTTCCTGTTGAGGTCAGACGCCTCGCCCTCCCATCGGGTGAAGCGCTGGCGTCAGCCGCCCTTGTCAGAAAGCCGTTTCTTCCGGAACGAGTCCATTCCTGGACGCTTGAGACACTGGGGCATCATGGGTCTGTTATGAGGCTCGCGTATAGCTCGGACGGCAGCCGGCTGGCGTCGGCAGGGAGCGATGGGACCCTCCGAACCTGGGATGCGGAATCAGGCAGGTTAGTCAATATTTTCGTAGATCCCAACGGTACGGTCGATCTGCCTTGGCCGCCCAAGGATGGCGAGACCGGCGGTCTTTCGTGGTGGGCTGATGAAGCCGCTCCGGCGGCAGGTGAAATGATCACACGATGGAAAGTT
>JAFGTG010000236.1 GCA_016934255.1 Sedimentisphaerales bacterium | reverse complement strand
CTGCCGAAGGAATTGGAGAATCAAACGCTTTATCGGCTGTATTCACAAGAGAAACAGATCGTTCAGGAAGGTGGATTTCGGGATGGTATTGTCGGTTTCGGCGTCCATGTGTACGCCACAAGCCGACGATTCGAGGTGAAGTAAACCAGGAGGTCTGAAGCCATTATCTTTGGAGAATTATCTATGTTCACTCGTTTTATGGTCCTATTCGTTGCTGTGTGTATTCATCCGCTGGTTACTTCGGGAAACCTGCCGACCATTCCAGAGGCAACAGATCAAATTCTTGAAGATTTTTCATCCTTACGGGCGGTGGACCGCTGGCGGCCTATGGCCGGGAGCCCACCGGTTTCAATCGAGGACATCGTGGGGCGAAAGGCCGTTCGGATGCCCTGTCATTTCCAGGATACGAAAATAGACCGAGCGTCCTGGGATTGCGAACTCGCAGTGGACTTGACAATGTGCAAGGGGCTGCAATTTCTTTTTTTCTGTCGTGATACAACACCGGTGGCTTATTTTACGGTTTACCTGCATAGCGGGAATGGTTGGTATCGGATTCCGTTCGATGCTCCGGCGACGACCGGTTGGACTCCGATTAAAATTTATAAAAAAGATGCCGGGGTCGAAGAGCAGCCAGCCGGATGGGGAAAGATCGATACGATTCGAATTTCCGCTTGGCGCGGCCAAGATAAGGATACGGAATTCTATATTGCCTCGTTGGGCACATTCGGCTCAGGCGGCAAGATTGTCGTCGTTCGCGGCGATTCGGCGGCGCGCGAGGCTCCCGGCGAACTGAACGCGATTAAACGATATACGAACGTCATGACGGAATTTCTCGATCGAGCGAATCTTTCGCACATTATCCTGAGCGATCTCGATGTCACTACGGAACGGCTGGCCGGAATCAAGCTTCTTATCCTTCCTTATAATCCGGCTGTGCCGGATGAACTGGTCGATGAAATTGAAACGTTTCTTGAAAGAGGCGGTAAGCTCATTGCTTGCTATACGCTGCCGAAGAGACTTGAATCCGTTGTTGGTATTCATGTCGATGCGCATATCCGACAGAAATTTCAAGGCCAATTTGCATCCATTCGTCCGACGGGGGATGCACTTCCGGGGATGCCGGTTGTAGCGAGGCAATCCTCGTGGAATATACGCGACGCCTCCACGGTAGAAGGACGCAGCCAGGTCGTTGCATGGTGGTATGACAATAACAATCAGCCCACCGACAAAGCCGCTGTCGTCGCCGGGCAGAACTGTGTTTTTCTGACCCATGTCCTTATGTCCGATGATTCGTCCGCCAAGTTGCGATTACTCCTGGCGATGGCGGGATATCTCGTGCCCGAATTATGGCGGGATGCGGCGCAGGGGTGTCTCGAACGAATTGGTCAACTGGAGCCTTTTGATCGTTACGACTCAGCGAAAAAGGATATAACCGCCACAGCACTCGGAAATCATCGAGCGATTGAAGTGCTCCATGAAGCGGATCGTCTTCGTAATCAGAGTAGAGAACTGATTTCTGAGGGTCGATATTCCGATGCCATCGTGGTTGCTGAACAATCTCAGGATTCTTTGATCGCGGCGCACTGTATCGCCCAGAAACCTTTGCCTGGAGAGCACCGTGCATTCTGGTGTCATAGTGCGTTTGGTGTCGATGGTATGACTTGGGACCAAGCCATTCACGTTTTGGCTGAGAATGGTTTCACCGCGATTTTGCCGAACATGCTTTGGGGCGGCGCGGCGTTCTACCGTAGTGACGTTTTGCCCGTGTCGCCGGCCGTCGAGGAAAAAGGAGATCAAATCGAACTATGTCTGGCGGCCTGTAAACAATATGGCGTGCAATGTCACGTCTGGAAAGTGAACTACAACATGGGATCGGCGACGGATAAACGCTTCGTTGCTAAAATGAAAGCTCAGAATCGAACGCAGGTCGGTTTCGATGGCTCGACGAATGAACGCTGGTTATGCCCGTCGCATCCGGAAAATCAGAAAATGGAAATTGAATCCATGCTCGAAGTGGCACGAAAGTACGACGTCCACGGGTTGCATTTTGACTATATTCGTTATCCCGGCAATGACGGCTGCTTTTGCGACGGTTGCCGACAACGTTTTGAGACGGTTATTGGCAAAACGCTCGACGACTGGCCCGCTTGTGTCCGCAACGATGATGTCCTGAGCGAACAATGGCTGGACTTTCGCCGTCAGCAGATCACGAAGGTGGTGGCCGACGTGGCTGAAGGGGCCAAAAAGATTCGGGCCGACGTTAAGATTTCCGCCGCGGTGTTTAGAAACTGGCCGGTGGATCGAAACACCATCGGACAGGATTGGAAATTGTGGTGCGACCGCGGGTATCTGGATTTCGTTTGTCCCATGGATTATACGGCCTCCAGCAGTCATTTCCAGCGTATGGTCGAGCAGCAGCTTCCGTGGGCCGGCAAGGTTCCATGCTATCCCGGTATCGGCTTGAGCGTTTGGAGCGATGCGACGGATATATGTAAGCTCATCGAGCAGATCAATATGACGCGCCGGCTTGCGACGGGCGGCTTTACGATTTTCAACTACGGTTCCGCTCAAGCCCATCAAGTCCTTCCTCTATTGGGACAAGGCCTCACGCAGAAGAGATAGGGATGTAAATTACTCAAACTGACCGAATCTTGTTGTCATCCTCTACAGGACGCCTTACGGTGCTGCGAAGGGCAGTCCCTATGGGACACCTTACAGTGGGATCCAGGAATGTAACGTATGAAGTGGATTCCCGCCTTCGCGGGAATGACAAATCGTTTTATGTTGTTATCTGCCCAAACGATTTTTCTCTTGGGTCAATCCCGGAACTCCGATCTGTTCGATGCACCGACTCATTAATCGGATGAAGCTTTTTTCTGTAAAATCCTGCATATTTTTTTCATAAATTTTCCGTCCTGCTTATATCGCCCGCCGAACTGGCCGACATACCCATACGATCAGGTGAATCCGTTGATACTTGAGGTGTGCATAATGCCGGGGAACAATAACAGATTGGACGCCCTCATCGAATGGGTGAACAGGACGTATGGGGCCGAAATATCGCAATGCGTTGCTCGGGAATCTCCGAAAGAAGAAGCGGATTTCTGGATCGCGTTAAACAAGGCCAGGGCCACGCACGACCGGAAATATCAGACGACGTAACATTACTAATGAGCGGTAAGAAAATGAAAGACGCGGCATCGCCTCCCAAAGAGCCGAAAACGATCTCAGGAATCCTTCTGTCGGCTTTGGATATGGAAGACGAGATCGCCCATAGTATTTATCGGGACTATCTGGATCGCACGAACTGGCCGGTCGAAATCACCGACGAGGTTTTTGAAGAGATTCGAAAGAACCTGACGATTCTGCTGGACGATACACGGCGGCACAGAAAGATGATCAGAGCTTTACAAGCGAAATTGGACCCTCAATATGGATACTGCGACGAAACGAAAACTTATCGGTGAATTCAGTACGATGAAGTTTATCGAGCAGGATGCTCATGACTTCTACCTCAAGGCTTCGCTCGATCCGGACGCGAGCGTGCTTGAGATACGCAATTGTTTTCGAAGCATTGCTGAAGATGAAAAGGTTCATATCGAACTGGTTGACCGGATCATGAACATTATCAATAATTGCATGTAGTCAAGTCTCAGTACGCTGAAACCGTTCTTATTTTTCAGACCTTGTAAATCATCGTCGATACGCCCGATCAGTCTCTATAACCCGTAAACCGTGTACGTTTGTGATTGAGAAGGGGGATTGAATATTTAGAGATTTTGGTTTATCCGGCAAAAAATGTACAGTATTCTAAATTTGAATTGAACGGTAGAGAAATCAAGAAACACACGAAAGAAGGTGTGTTTGAACGTAATAAAGAATCGTTAAGGACTGTACTCAACATGCAGAAGACGGTGGATTCGTGCAATATACTTATTGCGGATGATCAGGTGGATGTGCTCAAGGCTTTGCGTTTGCTCCTTCGGCCGGAGGGGTATGAAATGACGACGGCCTCGTCCGTGGACGAGATCGTCGAAGCGGTTAATAATAATGATTTTGACGTTGTTTTGATGGATCTTAATTATATTCGCGGTGAAACCTCGGGCCGGCAGGGTCTGGACTTGCTCAAGAGAATTCGTCAAATCGATGAGTCGTTGCCGGTGGTCGTCATGACAGCCTGGAGCAGTATTGAGCTGGCGGTTGACGCGATGCGTTGCGGCGCTCGTGATTTTATCCAAAAACCGTGGAAGAACGAACGATTGCTCTCTGTGCTGCAAACGCAAATCGAGCTGGGGCGCGCCCTGCGCGAGAGCAGAAAGCTTTCCCAAGAGATCGACTATCTCAAAGATGCCGGTCGCAAGAGGCTGATCGCGGAATCCCCCGCGATGCGACCGGTGCTGGAAACCATTGCTAAGGTGGGACCGTCCGACGCCAATGTTCTCATTACGGGCGAGAATGGGTGCGGCAAGGGCGTCGTGGCCCAGACGTTACATGCCGCCTCCCTGCGAAAAAACAGATCATTGTTAACGGTTAATGCGGCCAGTGTGCCGGAGTCCGTTTTTGAAAGCGAGCTCTTCGGACATGTGGCCGGGGCCTTCACAGATGCCAAGACGGATCGGATGGGACGATTTAAATTGGCGGATGGGGGGACGTTATTCCTGGATGAAATCGCCGCCGTGCCGGTCAATCTGCAATCGAAACTGTTGCGAGTGCTCGAGAATGGGGAATTCGAACCGATCGGTTCGTCCAGGACGTGTCGTGTGAGCGTGAGGATTCTCTCGGCGACGAATGCCGATCTCGATGAGGAGGTTGCGGCGGGGCGTTTTCGTCAGGATTTGCTCTATCGTCTTAATACCGTTTGCATATATGTACCGCCATTGCGAAAGCGGCCGGAGGATATCCCTCTGCTGGCAAACCACTTTTTACAGGAGTACGTGACGAAATATCGAAAAGCCATTAATGGTTTTCGTGAGGAAGCTTTTAAAGCGCTGATGGACTATTCCTGGCCGGGTAACGTGCGGCAACTGGATCACGCCATCGAACGTGCCGTTTTAATGGCACAAAATCCGCTATTGGGTCCGGCCGATCTGGGTTTGCAGCCGGAGAATACGAACGGCCCGCATTTTGAGAATATGACGTTGGATCAGATTGAACGATGGGCCGTTCGTAGGGCGTTTGATCGGCACGACGGCGATATCAGCAAGACGGCCCAGGCCCTTGGGCTTAGCCGGGCGGCTCTGTATCGACGACTTGAAAAACATCAGATCGAATAAAAAGATAAGAGTAGGTTTGAACGTAAGAAGACAGTGTCGAGGGCGTCTCGCCCTCGAATCGCGGGCAAGATGCCCGCGACACGAAACATGAGATTTGAACGAAAGATTATAGTTCTTTCTTTGATGAGCGGCTCAGCGGGTATCCTGACGGCGCTCATTTTTCTATGGACGTATTCCTTTCAATTGTCCACGAAACTCATTCTGACGTTTCTTGTTCTTTTATGCTGGATTGGATTTGCTTTTTCCGTGAGAAACAAAGTAGCCTTTCCGTTGCGTACGGTCTTAAATATTCTCGGCGCCTTACGCGAGGGGGATTATTCGATGCGTCTTCGCGGGGCCAGCCGGGATGATGCGATGGGGGAGTTGGCCTGGGAAGTGAATCGGTTGGTTCGGTTCTTGCAGGGACAGAGGTTCGATGTGGTCGAATCGACGGCTTTGTTGCGGAAGATTCTGGCGGAGATCGACGTGGCCCTTTTCGGATTTGACGCAAGTGGTGTTCTTCAATGGGTTAACGACAGCGGCCGACAATTACTCAAGCTCCATGAACAAAAAATCATCGGTTCTCATGCCCAAGAATTCGGGCTCGATCTCTGCCTCAAAGGTCCGACGCCGCGCATTGTCGATCTTTCCCTCCCGGGCGGCGTCGGACGGTGGGAATTGCGTCGGGCGGCCTATCGGGAGAAAGGTGTATCGCATCAGATGGTCTTTCTATCTGACATGACCCGTACCCTGCACGAAGAGGAGCGCCAGGCCTGGAGACGCCTGATTCAAATCCTCCGGCATGAGATTAATAACAGCCTGACGCCCATTCAATCCGTCGCCCAGAGCCTTCAAACGTGTCTCAAGCAAAAGTCCCGCGCTAAAGGCTGGGAGGAGGATGTCCGGGAGGGGCTTGAGATCATCGCTGAGCGTTCCGAGGTGCTGGGAGGTTTTATCGCCTCATATTCCAGGCTGACGCGTCTGCCCGAACCGACATTTAACGAAATGAAAGTCGAGACCTGGGTACGGCATGTCGTGGGTTTGGAAACGCGCTTGTCCGTGGCAATCGTACCCGGTCCTGATCTGACGATTCGGGCCGATCGCAGCCAGATCGACCAGCTTCTTATTAACATTGTCTCCAATGCCGTGGAAGCCAGCCTTGAAGCAGACCGAAAAGAGGGTGAACACGTAGTGATTACCTGGAAAATGTCTGGACCCTTTCTTGAAGTATGGGTTGATGACGACGGGCCCGGTCTGGAGACGAGTACAGATCCGTTTGTGCCGTTTTTCACAACGAAGCCGCAAGGTTCCGGCATCGGTTTGGCTCTGAGCCGCCAGATTGCCGAGGCGCATGGAGGGTATTTGGCGTTAATCGGTCATTCGGACCGGCCGGGTTGTCGGGCGCTGTTGCGATTGCCCATAGAGCATGGGTCGGGGCATAGTTCCTGAGACGTCTGTTCGATATCGAGCGCATTTTTTCTAAAAATGAACATTTTTTCGGTTTTTCACATCCCCAAATCCTATTTTTCAACTCAAAAAGCCCAGTTATGCAATAAAACGCCCTGGCACGCGACTTGTGTATAGACTCGGCATGGATATACCAAGAAAATCTCGAAAAGTCAGACGTCTCGTGATTCGCGTCATCGTCGCGGTGATCACGTTGGTGGCAATTGCAGCGATTACGTTGGGCCTGTCTCGCCTCGAACCGGCGGCGCCGTCCGTGGAGCGCCAAACGCTCCTCATTGACACTGTCAAACGAGGCGACATCATCCTTGAGGTGCGGGGTGTGGGCACGCTCGTATCGGAAGACAGGCTCGTCGTATCCTCACGGGTAAGCGGTCGGGCATCACGCATTGTGATTCATCCCGGAACCCCTGTTGAGCCCAATACGGTGATTCTTGAACTGAGCAATCCCCAATTGGAATTGAATTGGAAGGATGCTCAGACGCAACTCAAGTCGGCTCAAGCGCGCTATAATGCTCAAAAGGCCAGTCTTTTCAATCAGCAGTTAGGTTATGAAGCCGGTATTGCACGGACCCAGGCGGATGTCAATGATGCCCAACTTCGGTATGAAGTAGATAAAAAACAATATGAGGACGACTTGATTTCCGAGCTTCAAATGAGGTTGTCGAAAAGTAACGTTGAGCAGCGTGAAAGGCAGTTAAAGATCGAGCAGAGGCAATTTGACGTCTTTCTAAACCAGACCAAACCGGCCCAAATGGTACTGGAAGAAGCTTCGCTCGAGCAGGCGAAGTCTCAATATAATCTGCGAAAAGAAGAATTCGAGTCATTAAAGGTCCGCGCGGGGGCAAAGGGTATTTTGGCTGCGATTCAGACTCCCATTGAACTGGGTGAGCAGATCGGAGCAGGACAGATTGTGGCCCGAGTCACAAATCCGAACAAGCTGATGGCGCGTCTTCAAATCCCTCAGGGTCAGGCTCGAGACGTACGGATTGGATTGCCGGCCGAGATCGATACGTACAATGGTCTTGTATCAGGCCGCGTCTCGCGTTTCGATCCGACCGTTATGGAAGGTAATGTCACCGTGGATGTATCTCTGGAAGGGGAATTGCCGCCGGGAGCCCGGCCGGATTTATCAGTGGTCGGGACGATCGAAATCGAACAATTGCTTGATATCCTCTACGTGGGTCGGCCGGTGCTTGCCTCCGCAGACAGTAAGGTCGAGCTATTTAAACTCATTGAAGACGGGCGATTTGCGGTGCGCGTCCCCGTACAATTCGGAAAGACCTCCGTCAGCACAATCGAAGTGCTCGAAGGTCTCATTGTCGGCGATGAGATCATCCTCTCTGATGTCTCGCAATGGGATACGGTAGATAAGATACGATTGAAGTAGTTACTACATTCAAGACGGAGAAAAAATAATGACAGACTCGAACGATGCACTTATCAAGATCGAAGATCTCCACAAGGTATTTGTCACGGAAGAAGTGGAGACCCATGCCCTTTCGGGCGTGCACCTGAAGATCCAAAAGGGGGAGTACGTCTCCATCGCCGGGCCTTCAGGCTGTGGTAAATCCACGCTCCTGTCGATCATGGGCCTGTTGGATTCCCCCACGAAAGGGAACTATTGGCTCAATGATGCTCCGGCTTCGGAATTGACGGCCTCGCAGCGGGCGCGCATCCGAAACCGCGAAGTGGGATTCATCTTCCAGAGCTTCAACCTGATCGGGGATCTCACGGTGTACGAGAACGTGGAATTGCCTTTGACCTACCGTAAGATGCCTAAGGCGGAACGACAAGAACGCGTTCACAATTCCCTGGAGCGTGTCGCCATGGCGCACCGGATGAAGCACTACCCCAGCCAGCTCTCCGGCGGTCAGCAGCAGCGCGTGGCCGTGGCGCGGGCCCTGGCCGGCACGCCCTCGATTCTGTTGGCCGACGAACCGACGGGCAATCTCGACTCGGCCAACGGCAAGGCCGTCATGGACCTGTTAGCCGAGCTTCACAACGAAGGCGCCACCATCTGTATGGTCACCCACGACGAACGCTACGCCCACTATGCTCACCGGACGGTGCATCTGTTTGACGGCCGAATCGTCGACGACGAGAACACGTTCGAAAAGCAGAACGATGTACTCTCGAAAGCAAATTCAAAAGCAGAATAATCGTTTTTGTTTCGGATGTCTTTCATTGAAGGCCCGCTTTGCAGTGTGAATGAAAGCAGAGCGGATACAACTCGCTTTTTTTACTCAAGGAGATTTAGGGTTTTTTGAACGCCCTTCATAGAATCGAACACAGGAGTCACATGATGACAACTCTCATCAACGACATCAAATATTCTATTCGTCAACTCACTAACTCACCCGGCTTCAACCTGACTGTAGTGGCCATTTTGACTCTGGGGATTGGTGCTAATGCGGCCATCTTTAGTGTCATTCATGCAGTGTTACTGAAACCTCTGCCCTTCAAAGAGCCTGAGTATTTGGTCAAGATCTGGCAAACTAATGTGGAGAGCGATGACCTTCGATTTCCTGTTGCATACCCCAATATCGAGGACTGGCGCAGGGAATGCCCGGCCTTCACCGGTATTGCCGCCCTATACCCGAACACCAAAACCATAAAAATTGGATCTCTTCTGGTGGATATCGATAGTGCCTGTGTCTCAGCGAACCTGTGTAATCTGTTAGGCATCCGTCCTATCTTGGGTCGCAGTTTTTCTACAGAAGAGGAAAACCAACGTCTCAACGACCGCGTTTTACTCACCCAAGATTTTTGGCAGAAACATTGCCATGCCAATCCCGACATTATCGGCAAAACCATTCCTCTGGACGAGACATCCTATACGGTCATTGGCGTGTTGCCTGATATTCCATTTCCGCACGAGATTCTGGGGAAGGCCCAGGTATGGACGCTGATCACGGAACAAGCCGATGATTTCACTGAGCGTGGTGTGCACACTTTCCAGACCGTGGCTCGCTTGAATCCCGACATTTCTCTGGAAGCGGCTCAGGTCCAATTAGATACGGTTGCCGCCCGTTCGGCCCAAGAATACGGGCCGAACCGCAAGATGGGGGCGCGGGTTGTTTCCCTACATCAGGACCTGGTGCGAAATGTGCAGGGGGCTTTATGGGTTCTGCTTGGCGCTGTTGGACTTGTCTTCTTGATCGCCGGTACCAATACCAGCAATCTGATGTTGATTCGTGCCAGCATCCGTACACAGGAATTCGCTATTCGAACGGCCTTGGGAGCCAGTCGTGTACGCTTAGTCGGTCAAGCCCTTGTTGAATCTTTGATTTTGAGCCTGATCAGTTGTCTGGCCGCACTCTTGGTCGCTCATATCGCAATTGATGTCTTCAAAGCCGTGGCGCCTGCCAATATTCCCCGTTTGGAAGAGGTTGCGATCCGTGGTCCGGTGATTGCCTTTGCCCTGGTTTTGGGTTGTGCTACGACAATCATCGTCGGATTGATGCCCATGCTGGGTCCGTCTGTGTCCAAGGCCTATGAAACACTCAAAAGCAGTTCACGCGGCATGATAGACAGACGTCACAACCGTTTACGTACGAGCTTAGTGACCGGACAAATTGCAGTCTCCATGGTCTTACTGGTAGG
>JAFGTG010000235.1 GCA_016934255.1 Sedimentisphaerales bacterium | reverse complement strand
TTACCGGTATAACACGAAATTTGCCCCATAACGGTGGTCATCGTGCTCCGCGTCATATAATCGCCGTTATTGACCGGCTCGCCGGAGCGGATCGCCTTGAAAAGCACGTTGTGCTCGACCTGGTAGGGATCGCACCTTCCCGTCCAGCGCCAGTTGTTTTCACCCCAGATCCGGCGACCTGTAATCGATGCTTTGCCTTTACTGCCCAACACCGTACTGGAAGAATCGTTATGGCATCCGGTTATTGTCCGGCAGAAGGCATAGATGCGTACGCCGCTTTCGAGTTCATAAATCACCGAATGGTGATCGAACACGTCGCCATAGATCGGCTCGGTCATCGAAGAGCGTCCACCCAGGCCGTGACATTTCGTAGGTACTTGTTCGTGTAGAACCCACCGGGCGCGGTCCAGGTTATGGACCAGCGACTGGGGCACGTCATCTCCCGACAGCCAGCGGAAATGATACTGCGTGCTGCATTGCCACTGGAGTTCAGACAAACCGGGAAGGCGTTCAATGATCACATAAGGCGCCCGGAGGAAATTTTCTTCAATGGCAATGACGTCGCCAATAGCTCCATCATGTATTCGCTTGACAGTTTCAGCGTACCCTGCATCGTAGCGGCTGTGCAGGCCCGAGACGAGACACAATCCTTTTTGCTTTGCCAATTCGGCGGCCTTTTGAATGTACTTAACGCCGGCGGGGTCGATACCGTGAGGTTTCTCCACAAACACGTGTTTTCCAGCCTTGATCGCCGTCATCGTGTGGAGCGGGTGGAACTTCGCCGCGTTGGCAATGACAACGACGTCTGATGCTTCGATAACATGCTTGTAGCCGTCAAAGCCGGCGAAGCAATGATCGTCGTCCACGATGACTTGATCGCCCTTTTGCTCCTTGAGAATCCGACGTTTCTCTTTCACGCGATCCATGAAGATATCGCACATGGCCACCAGCCGCGCGCCGGAATCCGCCGTAAGCGCCTGGGCGGCCGCGCCGGTGTTACGTCCTCCGCAGCCGATCATGCCGACGCGAAGGATATCGCTGCCGGAGGCAAACACGCGGTGACTGATCCCCAAAGACACAGCGGATGCGGCGACGGTCGAGGCTTTCAGAAAATCACGGCGTGTCGTACCCGGCTCTTTATTTGCTTTGTTTGAGCGTGTCATACTCTTTCCTTTTCATTATTTCTTGTTACGCAAACTCTTTGTATTCTCGGTTTTTGAGGATACCCGGCTGCGGAACGGGATATTTACCTTCGGAATCGCTTCGTAACGGTGCGAGGGAATCCATCGTGAACTTATCCACGTCGGGAGCAAATTCATGCTCGCAGTTGAGGGCCTCCTCGAAAGTAATCACCTGACCCGTATGAGCGGCCATCCGGCCCATCGTACTCACCAGGCTGGCCTCGGCACCGCGGGCGGCTTCGTTGTAAGGTGTATTGTTACGAATGGCGTCAATCAAATCGTCCCATTCGAGTTGGTACGGACTTGGCTCGGGCTGCGGAAATCTCCAGATCAAGTTGTCATTGGTCATGTTGTGACCTTTATACGTGCGAACCTTGCCGGGATAGTGGCTCGACGTGGAGACGACGCCCGAACCTTTTGTGCCGTGTACAAAACTACAGAACGCCTCCTTACAGCCGGACATTGCGCGGCCATCGTAGAAGAGTTTTATCCCATCGGGATAGGTGTACTCGATCGCGTATGTGTCAAAGTTCTGATCGACGTTGTTGCCGCGGTAATGCCGGCCGCCCAACGCCTGGGCTTCGACCGGCCAGGCGCCTTTCATCCAGGATAACTCATCGATTTGGTGAATATAAAAATCGCTGTACATACCGCCGCTGGCCCAAAGGAAGCTGTGGAACCGGCGAATCTGATAAAGAAGTTCGCTCATACCACTCGGTTTGGGGCCTGTCGTGCACGCACCGCCTCCCATCCGGTAGCCTCTCATCGCGATAATATCACCGATCTCGCCGGACTTGATTCGTTCCAGCAATTGCTGGCGGCCCTTACAATGCCGGACCATCAAACCAACGCCCACCTTGAGGTTCTTCTTGTCGGCCTCTTTGGAGAGTTCGAGCATTCTCCGCGTCGTCGGACCATCCACGGTCACGGGTTTTTCCATAAAGACGTTGAGGCCCTTTTGGATCGCATAGGTGAAATGCACCCAGCGGAATGCCGGCGGCGTCGCAAAGATCGCCACGTCTCCCGGATCGAGACAATCCATCGCTTTTTTATAGCCGTCGAATCCCAAAAACTTTCGGTCCTCAGGCACGTCTTTTTTTTCAGCTTGGCCCTTCATTAAGTTTTTAAAGCTGTTGGATAGTCTGTCTTCGAAAACATCCGCCATAGCGACAAGCTTGGTCGGACCATTCTTAACGGATAAGGCTTGCGAAGCGGCGCCCGTCCCCCGACCGCCGCAACCGATCAAGGCAATCTTAATCGTATTGTTCGATCCAGCGTAAATACGCGGCGAAATCCCCGCCATCACGGCTGATGCAGCAGCGATACGGCCGGTGTTTTTCAGGAATTCGCGACGCGATGTGTTCCCCTCTCTACCCAATTCGTTCGAATCAGTCATAATGTCTCCTTTTTCGATGTGTCGTATAATCGAGTGGTTCATTTCATCTGTCCAGAAACTGTGCAAATTCATCGTACATTAGAGCAACATTATATCCGATCCTACGTTCGGATTCAATTGCTGTTTGAAAGGGAAAGAGGAATAGATCGTACGAAGAATATAAAGAAAAACCGCTGGTCTTGGGTAAACCAAAACCAGCGGCGAAATAGCCATAAAATTCTCGTATTACGCAAAATCTTTAATATTCACGATCCTTGATAATACCCGGCTGCGGGACGGGATATCTGCCATTGGAATCAGCCTTTAAGGGGGCGGGCGAGTCCATCGTTAGCTTATCCAGGCCCGGCGCCATTTCATGCTCGCAGTTAAGCATCTGGTCGAAAGTGATGACCTGGCCGGTGTGCGCGGCCATACGTCCCATCGAGGAAATGAGGCTGACGGTCACGCCTCGATCTACTTCGTTGTAAGGTTGATCGTCCCGGATGGCGTCCATCAGATCGTTCCATTCATTCTGATACCAGTCGCGCTGGTCGCGGGGCACTTTGGATTCCCATACGATTTGGGATCGATCCGGCGTCTGGCCTTTGAAGATCGTCGAAGGAGCGCCGCAATCGCCGTTTTTGGACGCGATGGCGCTGCCTTTCGTACCGTGGATGTAGCTCGAAAAATTGTTATAGCAACCATCCATACAACGCCCGTCGAAGAAAATTTTCGTCCCGTCTTCGAAGGTGTACTCTACCGAATACGTATCGAAATTCTGATCGACATATTTGACGCCGTCGGAGTTTTCTTTAAAATGTCGTCCCCCAAGTGCTTGTGCCTGGACGGGCCATGAGTTCTTCATCCATGACAGGTGATCAACGATGTGGATGTAGAAGTCATTGAAGTTGCCGCCGCTGGCCCAGATAAAGCTGTGGAATCGCTGAATTTGGTACATTAATTCACTGATGCCCTCCGGCTTGGGCAGAGAGTGAAAAGATCCGGCCGGCCCGTGCATCCGGTAGCCGCGTTCCAGGATAATCTCGCCGATCTCGCCGTCGTGAACGCGCTTGGCCAGTTCCTGCAAGTGGCGGGCGTGTCGGGAATTCAAGCCCACACCCACCTTGAGGTTCTTGGCTTTGGCTTTTTCGTTGAGCTTGAACATGCGCCGGCTGCCCGGTCCGTCCACAGTCACGGGCTTCTCCATGAAGACATTCAACCCCTTTTCGATGGCGTACGTGTAATGCACCCAGCGAAATGCCGGCGGCGTGGTCAGGATCACGATGTCGCCCGGCTTGAGGCAGTCCATCGCCTTTCTGTAGGCGTCGAAACCGATGAACTTTTGATCCTCTGGCACTTGCACCTGATCTCCAAATTTTTCTTTTAAATGGCGGTAACTGTTGGCGAGGCGATTCTCGAAGACGTCGGCCATCGCGACGAGTCTCGTTGGTCCTCGCTTGACAGACATGGCATTCGAGGCCGCGCCGGTCCCCCGGCCTCCGCAACCGACAAACGCCAGGTTGATCGTACTACTGCTTCCCGCGTAGAGACTCGGGGCAATCCCGGCGGCGACCACCGATGAAGCGGCGATCCGACCGGACTTCTTCAAAAATTCACGACGTGATGTGTTTTGGATGATTTCGCTCATAATGAGTCTTCTCCTAACGATTTGGTTTGACAGTTCATGTTTCGTATTGATTACGAGAGACACCCTGTGTTCTCACCTATCATTTCAACTTCATTATCTCCGGAATACCAGATTTGACAAGCCCTTTTTTTGTATCAAAGAAGTTCAAGTGCGGATTAACGTTCACTTCTTTTTAAAAACTCGTACATAATCGACGAAGTATTTTTGCGGGAAGATAGTATCGTCGATTCCTTTTTGCCCACCCCAGCTTCCCCCGATAGCCGTGTTCAATATCAGGTAATGCGGTTTATCGTAGGGCCACACGTCATTGCCCGTTCCTTCATTCTTAAAGGTGAAGTATTTTTGGTCGTCCAGGAAAAAGTCGATCCGATCCTCATACCATTCAATCGCATAAATATGGTATTGCTCGTAGGGCTTTTGGGCTTTAATCCTGGAACCTTTGTTGGTTCCCTTCATATGATTATACGCTTTGGTGTGCACGTTCGCGTGGATCGTGTCGGGATCGAAACCCACATTTTCCATAATATCAATCTCGCCGCAGGTCGGCCAACCCACCTCGCGTATATTGATCCCTAACATCCAGATCGCCGGCCACATTCCCTTTCCGGTTGGAAGCTTTGCGCGAACTTCGATTCGACCATACAGCCATTCCGCTTTTCCTTTCGTATGCAGGCTTGCCGATGTATAATCGCTTTTCTCGTACTTTTCCTTACGTGATTCGATAATCAGTACGCCGTTTTTGACGCGGGCATTTTCCAGCCGTGCCTTTGTATAGTATTGCTTCTCACGGTTGCGAATAAAACCAACTTCGTAGCTCCACTTACTTTCGTCTGGCCATCCTTCTTGATCGAACTCATCCGCCCACACTAATTCCCACCCTTCAGGAACGCTGATTTCATGACCATATACAATATCACGGTCCGAAGAGCAGAACAAAACCAACAGCACCAACAACACTAAAGGATAAATTAATCTTCTGATCGTCATTTTATTTCCCTTTCGTTTCTTTTACCACCGGCAGCGGCTTGTCAGCTAAAATCTCCTCGAAACGTTTCTTAGCGGCGAGCACTTCCGGATCTGTCGAGTTGGTTACGTCTTTATAGCCCGATCCATCCCGGCTGTCGCCGCAATCATAAAAGCGTCCCGGGTGGCCCGGGCCGTTATCTTCGAGCAGCCATCGTTTCGTTCGCAAGATTTGCCGGTCTCCGAGATAGCTGTAAATCCATTCCCGCGTCGACCCATTTTCTCCTCGGAGCAATGGAGCAAAGCTTTGCCCGTCGATAATGTGCTCCCTGGGTAACTTCGCTCCAGCGAAGTCCACCAATGTGGGCAGGATATCCGACAAATCCACCAACTCGTCACTCGGTTCGGACGGTTTGACAATTCCCGGACCATTCGCAATCATCGGCACGCGAGCTCCAAGCTCGGTCGGTTGACCCTTACCCTGTCCACCGGTTCCATTATCTCCCGTAAATAATATGACTGTGTTCCTACGGAGGTCGTTCGTATCCAGCGCCTCTACGATCCGTCCAACGAGTTTATCCATATATTCGACGTTTGCTTTGAAGTTTTTATTGCGCTCATTTTTGAATTTTTCTTTCTCCGATTTCACCGTGTCCGGCGTGACGTAAAATGGACCGTGTGTTAAGCACATCGGGTAATAAGCAAAAAATGGTTTGTTCTTATGCCGCTTAATAAAATCAATGATAAAATCGGTGAATATATCGGGACCGTAATCATCCGGTTTCGTCGGCAAATATTTGCCGTTCTTCACAATTGACGGATGCCAGTACCGTGAGGTCTTGCCGCCCTGTTTACCTTCCCAGCCCCCGGTATGCTTAACGCCCGGCGGAAGATTATATTTATACGCCCACATGCAGTATTCGTCGAATCCACATTCATTTATGAGGGTCGGGATCTCACCCGTAAGTTGCCATTTTCCCGAATGAACGGTTGCGTAGCCTCGTTTTTTAAGCACCTGGGCGAATGTCAGATGCCGAGAAATATCGTCCTCCGGCGATCCGGCTACCGGTCCGCCCCGCCGGCCCGGAAACTGGTAAACCTTATTATGATGGCCGTACTGGCCCGTCATGATCTCGAACCGCGTTGGGTGGCAGATCGGCGTCGCGTAACATGTCTTGAATTGCATACCCGTTTCCGCCAGGCGATCCAGATGCGGCGTGTGGTGTTCTTTATTACCGTAACAGCTTAATTCCTTGGCGCCGAGGTCGTCGGCCATGATAACAATAAGATTCGGTAATGGTGTACTTGATCCGGCCAGTAATCTCGATCGATCTAACAGAACACACGCTGCTGCTAATCCGGTTGCTTTTAAGAATTGCCTTCGTTGCATTTGATCTACCTTTCCAATCCTGGATTCCACCCAGCCCAAATCAGAATCTCAGATGCCAATATGCTATGAGAGAATTTCGAAAAAGTCAATTCATTATTGGCATTTTGACCGGGTTTCGTTATGGTCTTTCGAGCCATCTTCCGGTATGCTAAGTACGGAGTATGAATTTATGGCTCGAAAGAAAAAAATAGATGATCATACGCTTGATGTCCTCGAATACGGACAGGTGCGGAGTGTCCTGGCCTCTTTTGCCAGCAGCCCATTGGGGCGAGACGCCGCCGAGGCGCTTTATCCTTCTCTGGACGCCGAATGGATCGGCAGGAGAATCGCCGAAACCACGGAACTCAAACGCTTACTGGAGCAAGGGACGCGTGTGCCGCTGGCCGGCCTGAGAGATATTCGTACCCTCCTTGAAAACTATGGTAAAAAGCAAACGATGTTCGAACCCGGTCAATTGCTGGAAATCAGTGACACACTCAGGGCGGGTGGACATCTGAAAGCATTCCTTGGTGAGCTGGAACCTTCGGATTTTGGATATCTTCGCCAAATGGCGGACAAACTAAAAAACTTCGATCATATCGTCGAAGAGGTAAATCGCTGTATCGACGGCGACGGGAACGTCCGCGATGACGCGTCTGAAAATCTTAAGGAAATTAGACGTCAAATCGCCCATCTAAACAAGCAAATCCAAAAGGGATTTGCCGCTATCGTTGCCCGGAGCGAGATGCGAAAAGCCGTTGAGAATGACCGGCTCATGATGCGCCATGGCCGGCCGGTCGTCGCGATCAAGGCGAACTATCGCCATTGTTTGCACGGGACCGTGCTGGATCGCTCGAATAGCGGGGCCACGCTTTTTGTCGAGCCTGATGAACTGATGGAATCCAGCAATGAGCTTGAAGAAGCGGTTTACGAAGAGAGAAAAGAAGTTAACCGCATATTGCGTGAGTTGACGAAGGCGATTGTCCGGGAGCGAACAGACATTCTGGCGAATGTCAAGACACTCAGCCTGATCGACCTGACGTATGCAAAAGCTCGTTTCAGCCTTGACTATCGCATGGCGGCGCCGACATTGATATCCGAAGGTTACCTGAACCTTCAACGGGCGAGGCATCCGCTCCTTTTGTGGTGGGTCAGCCAACAGAAAAACTGTGGCGTCGCAGAGATCATCGAGGACGTCGTGCCGATTGACGTTCGGCTCGGAGATGATTTCGACTTGCTGCTCGTGACCGGCCCAAACGCCGGAGGCAAGACCGTGATGCTTAAGACAACCGGACTGCTCGTTCTTATGGCGCAAAGCGGCATGCATATTTCCGCACGAGCGGATTCCACGGTTCCCGTCTATCGGCAAGTGTTCGCTGATATCGGTGACGAACAGAGCATCCAGCAAAGTCTCAGCACGTTTTCTGCTCACATGCAGCAAATCGTGCGAATTTTGGATAGAACGAACAAGGGAACATTGATTTTGCTTGATGAGCTCGGTGCCGGGACGGATCCCACGGAAGGCGCGACGCTGGCGGTCGCCCTCCTGGATAAGATGCTGACCCAGGGAGGTCAAATCATCGCCACCAGCCATTTGGGCCAATTAAAGGTTTACGCTTATTCAACGCTCCGTGCCCAGAACGCCTCGGTCCAGTTTGATCTTGAGACGCTCGCTCCGACCTATCGCCTGTTATTGGGGACACCGGGCAGTAGTAATGCATTGGCGATCGCCGGACGTCTGGGGGTTCCAAAAGCTGTTGTCGGCAAGGCGAAATCTCTGTTGGAAAAACAAACTGACGGCAGCACGGAATTAATTAACCAGGTCCAAATGACCCGGGAAGCCGCGGAGCGTAACCGGAAAAAAACGCAACAGGCGCTTGAGAAAGCAAACCGTGAAAAGCACCGGGCTTCGGAAGAACTGGAACAACTCCGGGAGGAAGGACAACGACTGAAGAACCTTGCGGATGAAGAAATTGAAAATTCCATGCGTCAAATCCGCCAGGTGCTGGATGAATTCTCCACCCGGATGCAAAATGCCCCAACAACCTGGAAAAACCATGCGGATGAGCTTGCCGAGAAAGTATCTGCGTTATCTGCTACGACGCCATTGGCTGTTCGCCAGGCTCAATTTGTGGACGCTCTTCAGTCCGGGGATAGCGTTCATGTGATATCCTTCAAACGCGACGCCATTGTTCATCGTATCCGTCGAAAACGCCGCACGGTGGTCTTATTTCTGGAAGGTAAACAACTGGAAGTGGCGTTCGATGATATTTGCAAGCCGTTTG
>JAFGTG010000234.1 GCA_016934255.1 Sedimentisphaerales bacterium | reverse complement strand
GCTTTTGAAAAGGCGATGGGTTTCAAAAAATCACAATATAAAAGAATGACCGGAAGATTTAATACCTGACCCCTTTCTCCTCCCCTGAGTCAAAACTACATTCCCTGCTCGGAGGGCATCACGAGAGTGCGCGGGATCATCGACGGGGTCGGCCTGTCGGAGCAACGACCAGGCCCTTATCAAGCCAATTTTCGGCCAGGATGGCATAGTCTTTGAAATCGACGATACAGTCGCCGTTCAGGTCGGCGATCGAGCACCTGGCGGGAAATTCCCTGCGGACCGCCTGGCGATAGGCCGAGACGGTTATGCTCCGGTCGGCGTGAACTTCGATGATGGCGTAAGCATTGTTCCGGGCGCCGGAGCCTTCCACCATCGCTTTGAGTGTGTAGTAATGGATTCCCTGGATTTCGTTATAGCTTCCCGTGTGGTAATGCCCTTGAAAGACCGCCATGACCTTGCCGGAGAGTTCCAGGATTCTACGGACGTCGGCCGCATTGCTGACGTAGTGCGACCCGGTGCCGTCGAGCAGTTGGTGAACCAAAATGATAACCGGACCCTCCGCCAGCGCGAGGTCTTGTTCGAGCCACTCAAGCTCGATTGTGGGGATGAGGGCGTCCGTCCAGTTGAAATTGCCGTGATCGTAGTCGATTCCGGCGGACGTGTAATTGGCGTCGAGAACCACGAAATGCAGGCCGTTGACGTCGAAGGCGTAATAGGACAACTCGGGCGCTATACCTGTGTTTTCGACGTTGGTAAGAAATTGCGATTTGGAAATACTGTCCATGTCGTGATTGCCGAGGACGTGGTAGATCGGACCGTTGAATTGTTTAAATTCCGCCTCAATCGCCCGTAAGTAAGAGAGAGTCGTCCTTTCTTCCGGGGGATCGTCCTGGTCTTTGAAGTCACCGAGTTCGACGAGGAAATCAACGGCTTGTTTGTTCATCAGCTCGACACATTCGGCCAGTTTGTCGAGGGATTGATTGCAGTAACGCGTACCGTAAGTTCGGTCGGTGTAGTGCGGATCCGTGACGATCCCGAAGCGACAGGTATTCGGCCTGGGGTCGGCACGCGTTTGAGATAAATATGAACCCATCGCCACATTCATCAAAGAAGCAGCGGACGCCTTTAAGAAAAAGCGGCGGCTTGTTTGCCCATCCTGACGAACTGACATGCTTTGTTGGTTTTCCATTTTGAGCCTCCTCATTTGACGTTTTTATACCCATCCATTATATACACATATTAACTATTCGAAGCCTTTTTTCTGTAAATTTTTCTAAGAGCATGTGTGAGAAGGGGACGCTGTCATTCCTTCGCTACGCTCAAGGACAGGTCTGAACGAAGTGAAGAATCTCAGACTTTGCGTATGAATTGAGATTCTTCGGCTGAGCCTCAGAATGACAAGGATGGTGATTTGGACTTCTCACACACGCTCTACGGTTTCCTTTTCAAATTTCTTTTGTAAACATCAATTTTCTGCGACTATGATAGCGTATTGTTAGCAAAGCCTGACCCGTTTAACTTTATACAAGAGTTTTGCAAAATTGAAGTTAGGCATACTTTTGGAAAGAAAAAATCTTGTCTCTTTATTTTTTCTTTCTAAAAAACCGATGTGTAATATCCCATAGGACAACAAGTTATGATCTGATCGCCTATTATTTTCAGAAAATCATAAAACCGATTTTCTGAAATAATATATGCCTAACTTCAATTTTGCAAAAGTTCAATTTATAATAAATAGGAGAGATCTGAAATGAAAATCAGCAACACATTCAATCGCCGCAAGTTCCTGGCCCATTCCGCCGCCGTCGCGGCCTTCACGATCGTCGAACCTTCTCTGGTTCGTGGTTCCCAGGCCAATTCCCGGATCAAAGTCGGACTCGTCGGCCTGGGAGGGCGGGGCAGTCTGATCGCGCGGATTGTGACGGAGAACCACAAAGGTTTACACCTGACGGCATTAGCCGATTATTTCGAGCAGGTCGTCCGGGCGGCAGGTGAGCGTTTTGATGTTCCGAAAGAATGCTGTTATTCCGGCCTGTCCGGCTATAAAGGAGTTCTTGCCGGGAAGGTCGATGCGATCTTGCTGGAGACGCCGCCTTGCTTTTTCCCGGAACACGCCGCCACGGCCGTGAATGCGGGCGTCCATGTGTACATGGCCAAGCCGGTGGCGGTCGATGTTCCCGGGACTTTAGTCATTAGTGAATGTGGAAAGAGAGCCACAATCCGAAGGCAGGTCTTTTTCGTTGATTTTCAGGTGCCCACGGACCCGTTCAATATCGAGACCGTCAAACGTTATCAAGAAGGTCTGATCGGTGAGACGGGATTGCTCAGCTCTTTTTACACGGACGAAGCGTTTCCCGATCCGTCCAAGACCCAGACTATCGAGAGTCGGCTTCAGAATCTGGTTTGGGTTAATGATATCGATCTTGGGGGCGGTTTCCTCGTCAATGCAGGCATTCACGCCATCGATGCCGCCCTCTGGATGGCGGGTGGGCCGCCGGCCCATGCGATGGGGCTTTCGCGAATCGTCAGGGACAATCCCCACGGAGATACGGCGGATGTCTATTCCGTCACATATGGATTTGACAATGACTTGATTCTGAACCATCGCGGCGAGCACCTTAAGAACACCCACGGTTTTACATGCAATTGTATCGCTTACGGCCGGCATGGTTTCGCGGAAATCGCTTATCAGGGGAATGCGTGGATTCGTGGCAATAAGGGTGGCTATCGCGGGGGCGAGGTGAAGGACCTGTACGTCCAGGGCATCGAGCGGAACCTGGATCGATTTGAACAGGATGTACGACAAGAGCGATATGACAATCCAACTGTCGAGCGAAGCGTGAACAGCACGTTGGCCACCATCCTCGGCCGGGAAGCCGGCAGACGAAACGCGCGGTTGACCTGGGATGAATTGATCGCTGAGAAGCGTCGCATCGAGCCTGATTTAACGGGTTTGAAAGCGTGATTATGTAGATGACAATAGAGCTTCTTGACGACCTGAATCGAATTTCGGACAATATCTGAGCGCACGAATCAAATTGGAAAGGAAATACGATGAAACAGTCACAATCGCCGAAAACCACCGGGATATCCCGCCGGAGCTTTCTTCAGGCGGCCGGCAGCACGGCGGCGGGCATTTCACTGAGTTCCCAAGGAGTGCTTGCTGCGGCGGCATCGACGCCGAGCGCCGCTCCGCAGAAATCACCCGCCACGGTTCGTGGGGCGTTTATCTACCCCCCGACGGAATCTCTGAGAGAAGTGGGGTACTATAGCTGGCCGGGCTCCAGCTTTGACGCCGAAGGACGTCAAAGGCAATATATGGAGCAAATCAGGCGAATCGAGCGAAAGCTGGGGATGAACATCTCCATGAATGAAAAGCCGCTCGACGAATCCGGAAGTGTTACTCAATTTATCGATGAGGTCAAACGGTCGAAGCCCGATGGTCTGCTGCTTATCCCTTTTAAGAAGGGGCATTGGCCGGAAGTGACTCGCATCGTCGAAGAAACGAAAATCCCTACCGTCGTGCTGGCTACGTTAGGCATTTTGCTCGTCGATCACATTCAGCAATTTCACCGGAGGTCCGGCGTTTATCTGATCAATTCGCTGGACAATCTCGATGCGGTCGAAGACGGTATGAAGATGATGAAGACGGCGCGGTGGATGAAGGACGGGCGGATCGTTAATATCGCGGGATCGCAAATCAAAGAGACGAATGTGCCCCGTTTGGGTACTCAAATACGAACCGTGCCGCACGAGCAGTTTTATCAGGTATTTGCGAGCATCGGAGCCACGAATGATGTAAGGAAACTTGCGAACGACTATCAAAGCCATGCTCAGGAGATCGTTCAGCCGACGAAAGACGACATTCTCGATGCCGCGAGAGCCACTTTTGCTCTCAAGCACGTGATCGAGATGGAAAAGGCGGACGCGCTGATGATGGATTGTTTGCCGGGACTGAGGCGGCCGCATAAGCATTGCCCGCCGTGTATGGGCTTTATGAGTCTGCGAGACGAGGGGATCGCCGCCGGTTGTCAATCCGATCTGAATGCGACGCTGACGTTGATGTTGGTTCAGAGCCTTTTTGACAAACCGGGATTCCAGCAGAATGCCTCGATGGAGACGGAGAAGAATCATTACTTCGGTGCGCATTGCACGTGCGCCTCGAAGCTCAAAGGTCCGTCCGGTCCTTCCGAACCGTATATCCTCATGAGCCACGCCGAAGCAGGCTGGGGCTGTGTCCCCCGCGTTCTCTGGCCGGTTGGACAGGATGTCACTATGGCTCAATACCTTTCGGGCGAGACGCCCCGGATGTATGTTTACAGCGGAAAGGTTGTGGATTGCCCACCCATTCCCGCGACCGGGGGCTGCCGAACGAACATTGAGATGACGATCAACGAAGTGGATGACGTCTGCGACGTCAAGGGCATGCATCAGATTATTTTCTATGGCAACTATGCTAAACCGTTGCGGACATTCTGCCAACTCTATGGTATCCAGGTTGTGACGTAGTTTCACAAAAGAGAAAAGGTCATCATTGGGGTCGTGCTGGATTTATGTTTGCCTGAGGATGTCTCCCGCTCGGGTGAAACCGGTTTGGCCGCTGTTGAGGACGGGGACGCCGAATTCCTTCACTGGATCGGGATACGAGAACGAAAACACAGACATCGACATCTGGGCCAGAACGACGATGTCTATGTCGTCCCGGCTTTGGGCCTTGCGAATCGTTCGGGCGATAGCTTCGTTATGTTCGGCGATCTTGCCCTGGCCTATTAACTCGAACGCTTCTTCGATGGTGGCCCCGACGAAATCGACCTTTTTGCCCAGTCGGTCGGCGGTTTCTTCGAGCAGGCTTTGGGTGCTCTTGATTGTCGGGCCGTGCGTGGCGACGATGAGGATGTTGCCTTCGCTGCTGACGGCTTCTTCCATCATCGCTTCATCGATCTGAATCACGGGCACACCGAGGGGCTTCATGGTCTCGCTCACTTCCTTGAAGGCCCGGTTCATCGTCGAGCAGGATATTAAAACGGCATCGACCTGATATAAATCGTAGAGGTCTCTGGCGTATTTACAGAACAGATCGATATTGATTTTGGGCGGACATTCAAGACCCTGGCTGTGGGCTTGCATGAAATTGAGCTGCACCGCTTCATTGCCTACGTTGATGATTTTAACGCCCGGAAGCATGGTTTTGCCAAAGTAGTTCGACCAGAGGCTGGTCCAGGAGGCGCCGTTGACGACGCCGAGTTTCTTGCCGGCCAGTCTCGGATCGGGCCCTTGCTCCGGCGCCAGAGAAGGCACTCCGGTGACTTTCATGTAATCGCCGAAAAGCCGCAACGGGTCGATGTCGAAAGGATCGATTCGCATTCTCAATAAACCTCCATGTTACATCCGGCTAATCGTCACGATAAGATCGTCGGTGAAGTCCGGTAGAACGATTGAAGCGGTTTGGTTCAATCCGCCCGAGCGATGTTCCTGCGTGTCCAGGATGGCGAGGTCCGCAGGTCGCTGGGATGTGATGACGTAGTTTCCACTGGGCAATCGAATCTGCGTGGACGCGTTGCGTATCGTTTGGCCGGTCGTTCGAGAGCACAGGTACGTGACAACAAGGGAACGATCCGGCTGCGCCAACGTGGCCCAAACGACGTCGGGTTGGTCGGTTGTTAACGCCGTGTAGTTGGGACTCAGTTGCCAGAAGGGGAGGTAGCGGAAAAAGTTCGCCATCGGGCGTAAAAATTCCTCACCCGGCGCGGTATAGTTTACGTCGTCGATTCCTTCGCAGCCGTCCCATGAGTGCCAGGTCCAAAAGCAGCCCGCCGCGCACCAGAGCCAGCCTTGTTTGCGCCGGTGGACGCCGTCGTTATTGCCGTGACGGTTTTCCCGGCCCGATTCGTTACAGAAGGCGGGCTTGCCGTGAGACCGCGTGTTGCGCGCCAGGGCCAGGTACCAGTCCTTCAGGTCGTGACGCTCGCTCGACGACGTGCACGTATGATTGATCGCCAGATCGAGCCAGGACCGGTCGGGCCAGGCCGCGTCGTCGGTCGTGCCGTCGGATGTGCATACGGGGCGATTGTACGGATCGTTTTCGTGAAAGAAAGTAGCGACTTCTTTTTGGAATTCCTCGTTCCCGATGTATTCGTTGGCGATTTCCCACGTCAGGATATTCGAGTATTTTCCCAAACGCTCGAGGGTATAGGCCCAATAGGGACGCTGGGACTCGATCTCGCTTGCGGAGGGCTTGAGCGTGCAATAAAGCGTGAGATTAAAACCGATGCCTCTCTTGCCGGCCATGCGAATGCGCCGCTCCACCTCGTCCCAATAGGCGTCGTTGAATTCGTCCCAAACGGGATGGTCCCGCGTACCGCCCCAGGGCCAAAGCTCGATACCGACGGTTTCGTAGTAGTACCGGCCTTCGAGGCTCACGCGAATCACGTTGACGCCTTGTTCGACGGCGCGATCGAGCACCGCCTCCGGCCGCTTGCAGCCGAAATACAGCCACGCCGTCTTGTTGAGGATGAATAAGTGATTGTGCTCACTGTTGACCACGTGGAATGGATAATCCGGATCCACTTGATAGGGTGACGTCCAGGTTGGACGAAAACTCACCATCGTATTATCGCCGTCTGCCGAATAGGTAACTAAGTTCGGAAAAGTGAGGCAGAGACAGATTGTCAAGGTCATCCGGATCATTATTTTACTCTTATTTTCCATAATGCTCGACTCCATAAATTTATCTTGTGAGGCGTGATGGTTTTGCTGCCGTTTACAGCGGTCAAGAAGCCCGCGACACGGAGAAGCACACTCACCACCCATGACTTACAACTTAACTCACTCCCTGACCGCATCCTCACTACCTTTCTTTTTGGGGGGAGATAGTGTCGCGGGCATCTTGCCCGCGATTCGAGGGCGGTCCTTGGGACTCCTTACGGAGGACACCCTCGACACATTTAATGCTTTCTCGACGACGTCGTCGGAGGTCATTTTGTAGTGGGCCAGTAGATCGTTGACATGGCCGGTGTGGATGAAATCGTCCGGATCGGTGCCAATGGTTCCGACGGGGATTTGCCGGCCGGTCCGCGCCAGTGTTTCGGCGACGAGCGAGAACAAACCGCCGCTGACGCAGTGATTTTCCAGCGTGACCATCGCCGAGACGTTCGAGGCCATATCGCAAAGCAATTCGCTGTCGAAAGGTTTCAGGCTCGGGTGATGATCGAGCCGAACGCCGTAGCCTTTTTGACGGAGTTTTTCGGCGGCGATTTTCGCCGTTTTGATCATATAGCCCGTGCAAACCAGGCCGATGTCACTACCCGTATTCGAGACCGTGACACCTTTGCCGAGTTTGAATGTGTAATCGGGTCCGATCTCATCGTCCTCAACTTCGCAGCGAACGATGCGAATGTAAAAGGGGCCGGGCATTTCCACTGCGACACGGAGGACTTGGCGCATTTCTTCGTTGCAGCCGGGCTCGACGACGCGGAGGTTCGGAATGCGAAGAAGCAGGCCGAGTTCCTTATCGCTTTGATGTGTCGCCCCGGCTTTGCCCGTAAAAAGCCCCACATAGGCCCCGAGCACTTTGACGTTGCATTGACCGTATGCCACGGAGATATAAAGCTGGTCCATGAACCGGCGACAAAAGGCATCGAAGGTGCAGGGGAAGGGAATGAAACCTTCCTGGCTCAATCCCGCGCTGATGCTGATCATGTTTTGCTCAGCGATACCGACTTTAACGAGTTTGTCCGGGTGATAGTGCTCGAAGATATGCAGACCGCTGCTGCTCCGCAGATCGGCATCGACCGCTACGATGTTCTCGTATTCATTCGCCAGGTCCGCTAAGGCGTAGCCCATCTGGTATCGCATTTCCTGAGTTTGGCTACGTTGGGGTATGGAAAATTGTGCCATCTGTTTCACCTGTTATCAGAAATCTGAGGACAGAGAACAGAGGACAGAAATACATTTTCCGTCGTCTGTCATCTGCCATCTGTCTTCTGTTTTCTGTCATCTGTTCTTACGCCTGTTTTTCCACAATGTGGTCCGGATTCTCATGCACCGGCGGGACGATCCGAATCGCCTCGCCCAGGGCCTTGTGAAACGCCTCCGGAATACCCAGCCGGCATCCGTCGCGCTCCCACAGCTCACGCAGCCACAGCCGGGCCACTTCGACCGTTCGGGGGGCGCTCGTGTGCCAGTTGGGATTGTATTGACACATTTGAATGTTTTTGCCTTTGATGGTGTTGAGGATAATAGCATTGGGTTTGCCGCCTCGTTGGGTATGCAGCGTATTGAAAAGAGCCACCAACTCGGCCACGTTGTGCCCGTTTTCGACTTGCCAGGGGTGCAGGTTGAACGCCGCGAGCTTGTCCGCCAGCGGCTCGACGGACATATCCATGTGGACGAATCCTTTGGCCTGGACCTTGTTGTAGTCGATAATGAACACGAGATTATCCAGGCGATAATGTCCAGCCGCCATGAAGGCCTCCCAGACAGAGCCTTCGTTGCACTCGCCGTCGCCGATGAGGACGTACACCATGCGATCTCCTTCGTCCGGGCCGTGCTTGCGGATACCCAAGGCTCGACCGACCGCGACGCCGGGAATTTGTCCGAGCGAGCCGCCCGAGATTTCGATGCCGGGCGTCGTTGTGCTGTCCGGGTGACTCTCCAGGTGTGAATCCCAGGCGCCGTAGCGCGTCAGGTTGTCGATGGGGAAGTATCCAACCAAAGCCATTGCGGCGTATAGGCCGGGACAGGCGTGACATTTCGACAAATAGAAGACATCTCGCTTAGGCCATTTGGGTTCTTGCGGATCGTATCGTAAAACATAGTTGTACATCACCGCCAGAAGGTCCGCTTCCGAAAAGCTTCCCCCAGGATGACCCAGCGCGGCGCAAGTCATCGAGTACACGGCATAGCTGCGAATCAGATAGGCCATCGTTTCGGTTTGTTTGATGAGATCGGCGAAATCCTTATGATGAGAAAAGACCTCGTGAAACCGCCGAGTGTTCGGTCTGAACGGCTTCCAGAATTGTTTGAAATCGAGTGGATTCATATCTTTCCTTGAATTACGTTAACGGCAAAACGACGGCCAGAATCGTAGAAACCACAACGGCGGTCAAACCGACAATCGCTAACAATGGAGTCCAGGATCGAAGTCCTTCGGTTTCGGTCAGGCCCATCATCTTGACAAAGATCCAAAAACCACTGTCGTTCATCCACGATCCCATCATCGATGCGCCGCCGATGGCGGTGGCGAGATACGCCGGGTGGTAGCCCAACGATTTCATCGACGGGATCATGGCCGCGATCATGGAGGACGCTGTAATCATAGCCACCGTTCCGGAACCCTGGGCGATCTTCATGACCATCGCGATGATCGCGCCGAGGATCAACAGCGTGAGGCCGCCTGTGGTTTCAGTGCCGCTTGTACCGAAAAGTTGTTGGATGGCGGGACCGACCTGTGCGGCCTTAAGCATCGCGCCGAAAGCGCCGCCGGCCGCGGTGATTAAAATGATGATCCCACCGCTCATCAGGGAGACTTCAACGACTTTCCCCAGTTCCGCGAATGGCAATCCGCGCTTGGTTTTCAGCATCCACATCGCAATCGCCGCGGCCAGGAGCATCGCCAGGTTAACGTTACCGATCAGGGCCGTTACGTCGGCGATACGAAGGACGGACGATCCTTCGGCGGCGGTCTTGGCTAAGAGCGAAACGATGGTATTGGCCGAGACCAGAGCCACGGGTAGCACGATAGGAAGTAATGAGAGTAATAGTGGGGGCAGCTTGCTGTCGTCGAGAGGCTCGGGCTCGGATTCACCTGTCGCCATCGGACGCATTTCAATATTCATCCGCCTGTCGCGCCAGCTCGCAAAGAGGATTCCGACGAAAGACGCCGGCAGGGCGACGAGCGCCCCGGTGATAATCATGACACCGACGTCCAAGCCGAGATTCTCGGCCATGAACAGAGGGCCCGGAGTCGGGGGAACGAGCGAATGGGTAATGACGCCCCCGGCGGCAATCGCCAGCGCGTATTTCATATAATGCCTTCCGGTCCGGCGGGTCATCGACCGCGCCAGCGGCACGAGCAGGTAAAAGACGGTGTCGAAGAAGACGGGAATGGACAGGACATAGCCGCTCGCCATTAGGGCGGTGGCGCTACGTTTCTCACCCAACAGCGAGAGAAACGCCCGAACGATACGGTCGGCGGCGCCGCTGTCCATCATGCACCGGCCGATCACCACGGCCAGCGCAATGACGATACCGATATTGCCCGCCGTCTGGCCGAAGGCCTCGGCGACCCGGCTGACCCGTTCCGCCAGGGAACCCGGAGCGAGCAGGCTCACGACGAGCGCCGCACTGATCAGGGCGATAAACGCATTGATGCGCAGCACAACGATCATGCCGATGACAATGGCGATTCCGATCCCCAAAATCAACAATGGAGGCATTCTCGGTTCCCTCGTTTATTGACTATTGACAAATGACTATTGACTATTTGCATAGACGCTTTTTGGTCTTCGTGTGTTATCCTTTCAATCGTCAATAGTCAATTGTCAATAGTCAATGTTTTATTCGTTTTCTGGATAATGCGCCAATCGCATGATTTTCACGAGCTCTCTTTTGAGATTCTGCAGGTGGATTCTCATCCGCTTTTGGGCCTGGGTGGGGTGTTGAGCGCAGACTTCCCGGATAAACCGCTCATGCTCGATGGCGGACTTTTCGATCCGGCCTTCCAGCGTGAGCATGCCCAGTTTCATGGGGTGCCATTGCGAGTTGAGATTCTGGATGGTCTGCTTGGCGCGCTTGTTTCCAGCCATTTCAAAGAGTAATTTGTGGAGTTGACGGTCGGCGGCGAGCCATTTGTTCAACCACACTTCTTCCTTTCGC
>JAFGTG010000233.1 GCA_016934255.1 Sedimentisphaerales bacterium | reverse complement strand
AGAGGTGTCCGAGTGGCCTAAGGAGCGGTCTTGGAAAGGCCGTGTAGGGCTTGCCCTACCGCGGGTTCGAATCCCGCCCTCTCCGTTGGAGACAGGAAGAGTCGGGGCCTGTGTTGCTCTCAAGCAAAACAGGTCCCAAAGCTTACAAATCGAATTCGTTTCTGATACGGAAACACAATTTGTCATTCCCGTGAAGGCGGGAATCCATTTTATTACGCCCTGGATCCCTGTCTTCGCAGGGGTGACATTGTGATTTCTTCTCCTACGAAAATAAGCTTCATCGGTATCGGTAGGGTGTGCAAATTCCGTTATTTGCATACGCGGATGATGTCAACGTGAGCCACACTCCTCTCAAATACGCGTGTGCAACAAAGTTGCACACCCTACCGTTCATCTACTTCCCGACAGTAACCGCGTAGCGGTTCAACGACCCATAAGAAACTAATTATCGGTCCGTCTTATCAATCATGGTCGATACAGGCGGATGTCGTCAATATACACCGTCCCTGAACCACCGGTTGCTGTACCGCCTTTGTCGCCTAAGCCAATCGCAATTGTATCTACATTCGTCAGGTTGATGCCTTGGTCGGTAAACGCTTGCAACGGGATACGCCATTCCGTCCAGGTATCCATCGTCGCGGCGGCCGGGTTCTCATGGGCCACCACGGCGGGTGAGCCGCCCGAATTGGAAACTGCTACATACAAAGGCTCGGCAATATTGCTGGCAAGACCGATATCCCTATGGGTCCACTGCCCGCTGACTCCGCCGGCTGTTCGAACATCGGAGAACTTCGCTTCGCATACGGCATTGGCGTTATGAGCCGTCAACGCCAAGCCGATATAGACATTCGACGACATCGGGATGCTCTGTGAATTCCATGTCATTGGTTGCCAGGTCGTTCCGTTACTGGAATAATAGCCTCTGAAATTACCTGAGGCGTCACGCTCCAATTTCACCCAGTAAGGCGCGGTAATGGCCGTCTGGGTCGTTGATGCGACGGCATCGTCGGCGATGGCGTCGGCATTGGCCGTTGCACGCGCCTGGAATCGACACCCGTTTTCGGGTGTAATAAAGATTGCCGCAAACTTCGAGCCGGCCTCCAGCGTCTCGCGGATCATGACTCCCGCCTTGGCCCAACTGTCCGTATCCTGGACGCTCAGCACCTGAACTTCCATCGAACCGCTCCCGTTGAGCCTTTTATAAGCATAGTGGAATTCGTCTGCTGCATTCCAGATATCGGCGCCGGTCGCGGTCATCGTGTATGTACCAACAGGCTCTTCTATAAAGCTCCCAACCGAGGCGGTCTGTCCCCTGAACCACAACGACAGGTCCGCGACGCCTTCCTCCGTCCAGTCACGAACGCGACTCAACGTCAGCGTCGCTTCGGAATTCGTCACATTCGCCGTATTGTCATAATACAGCGGCATCGACTGCGAGCCGTTATGAACAATCGACCGCTCGGCGTACGGCGGGAGCAAATAACCGACCTGCGCACCATTCTCAGGGACACCGAAGCCATCGATCCAGGTCTGCCAAATGGCCTGACCGGCTGCGTCATCGTCGGTATAGCTTTCAAAATTATCGACAATCAGGAAACCGGCAGTCGTAAAGCTCCAGACTTTGCCGACCCACGGGCTATCCGGGTGGAGGTCGTTAATCTCATCGACGCGCCAATAGTACGTCGTCTCCCAGGCTAACGTGCCGGGATCATAGCTTTCATCGCCGAGCGCCTTGGCGCCTTTATATTCCGGCGACGCTTTTGTTGCATTCCGCACAGCCTCTTCATCCGTACCGAAGTATAACTCATGTGAAGCCGCCTGAAGCCCGGGCTTCCACTCAAGGATCGGCGTCTGCGTGACATCCACAGCGCCATTGAGGGGCTTAGCGCCGTACGCCCCCATCGGTTCATAGGGCGCCAGATTGCTGCCGGGGACCACCACCCGCGTCGGCACGCCGGGACCTTGCCAAGCGACCTGGCAATGGTCGCCGCCGCTGCCTTCCTTCCACAGCGCCATGATGTAATATCTCTGACCGCCCACGAGCGGGATCGGTTCGGACTGCTCCTCACCCGAAGCCCAGACGTCAAAATTCGTATAGCTACTCTCCTGAGCGATAAGTCTGACATTGGAGGAATCGTCGTCGATGCTCAGCCACAATTCGCCCTGGTTGTCGCTGTTGAGCCAGAAGGTGTAATCGCCGGTAGCCGGGGCGTAGAGCCAGCTGTGAATCCGGCCGCCATAGTCATCGGCGTCCGGCCCGTTCCAGGAAAACGCTGTCACGACCTCGGTGATGTCGGGATCGTTCGGGAACCGGTCGTCGTTTTTGAGGTTATCCAAATCGTCGCCGCCGATATTCTCCCACCGCTCGGCAATCGCCAAGCCTAAGCCGGGGATGGTCGTCGTAAAGCTCCAGACGTCCCCCTTTCGCGTCACGGCGCCGTCGAATTCATCGACGCGCCAGTAATAGGTTGTATCGAGTTCGAGCGGGCCGGGATTATAACTCGGATTGGCCTGTGGAATCCCCCCCGTCGCATCGTTCACATCGTCGAAGTTATCGCCAAAGTAGATCGTATGCAGTCTGGCTAACATACCCGGCGACCAACTGAGCATTACGTCCGGTTTAACGAACATCGCTCCATCGGCCGGGGTGGGATTATACGCCGTTCTCGGTGGAATGAAAAAGCTCCAAACCTCGCCCTTCCACGGACTGTTCGGATCCGCCTCGTTCACCTCGTCGATTCGCCAGTAATACGTCGTCCCCGGCACGAGACCTTCGGGAAAAGCAAAACCCGGAAATCCCGCGACGTAAAACGTAGTCGTCTGGTTGCCGCGGAAGGTTCCCCCGGTACCGTCGTTCACATCATCGAAGTTATCGCCGAGATACACATCGTGCGAAACCGCAAAATCTCCCGGCTGCCAGCTCAGGGTAATCCACGTATCCGGATGAATACCCCCATCGGCCGGGTTTGGACTCATAGCATACGGATAGCCGCCGGTGCCTTGCATAAGGACCTGCATCTCCTCCGCCGTTAATGCCCGGCTGAATACCCAGACATCGTCAATCTCTCCCAGAAACGGATCGCCGCTCGTATTAAAGACGTTGCCGCCGATGTTGAACGTATCTCCCGAACTGCCGCTCGAAACGCTTCCCGCATCGCTGGCCGCCGCCTTGCCGTCGATATAGATCACCACTCCCGACGCATCGCCCGTTAAGGCCACGTGGTGCCATGAGGGATACTCGAACGTGTAATCGGCGGCCACGAGCACCCAGTCGTTCCCTAATAACCAGGTTCCGAGCTGACTGCCGCCGATGAATCCGAACTCGATCAGGTCATTCTGACCGAAGAGGCTGGAATAGACATCGATATTGCTCGCACTGACCCAGCCGGCCAGGGTGAATCCGGATACGTCGTTGAGAAAACTCTCGCCGGTCCCTACGTAGCCATCGCTTCCGTCGAAGTGCAACGCCCCGCCGTAAATGCCGTCGGTCCAGCTCACGCCGCCGTTCAACGTGCCGTTATAGCCATTCGAGGACAGATCGGCGATTATCGTGCCCGATCCTTCATCCAACGACCAATAGCCAAGCAGATCGGGATCGCCTCGATCGAAAGCCCGGGCGCCCGCCGGGATTAAGACCAGCATCAAACTCAGAAGAATAAATTGAAATGATTTTTCACGCATGAAAGTCCTCCTTAAAGAACGTCTGAAACACACCATTTCGGCCGTCTCACCGAACTTTCTTATACCAAATAACCTGCCTTCTCGTCAAGGAAAATCACGAAGTTTCGGAGATGCAGCAATAAATCCCACGTGATAATCGTCTCTATGATTGACGCGAAGCGTGCTTGAAGTACAATCATTCTAAGGAGATCGTAATGAAAACAATGGAATTGCCGAAAGCAGTAAGATCGGTTTGTTTACTTCTGTTCGTACTATTGGGGGCAAGCACAACGGTGACGTTGGCCGGCGAGAACTGGCCCACGTGGCGAGGTCCCGACATGAATAGCATCGCCTCCGGCTGCAATCCCCCGTTGAAGTGGGGTGAGTCGGAAAACATCAAATGGAAAGTCAAGCTGACGGGGGACGAATCGAATTACCCGCCCGCTTTCGCCGGCGACGAAATGTATCTCAAGGGCAAACATAATCTGTATTGTATTACAACGTCGAATTAATGGGGGACGCTCACACTAACCTTTTTAGGGAGGCAAACAGTATGGAACGAAAAACAATTCTGAAGGTCGCACTGGTCGGCATGCTCGTCGTCTCGTTCATCCTGCCGGTGCACGTGTCGGCCCAGCCGCAACGGTCCCGCAGGGGCGGATTGTACGGCGACTGGCAAATCAAAATGAAATTCGGCGAGCGGGAGATGGAGTCGATCCTCTCGTTTTCCCGAAACCAGGAGGGCCAGTACACGGGCCAATGGATCAGCTTCTGGGGAATGACGGATCTCAAAGACGTCACGTTCGAAGACAACAAGCTCAGTTTTACACATACCGTCCAGTTCGGAGACCAGGAAATAACGTCGAAGTTCACGGGCACGATCGAGCAGGGCGAGCTTTCAGGACTTCTGGTTAATGACAGAGGTGAATCACAAATCACGGGCAAACGAGCACCGAGACCGCCCAGAGGCGTTGGAAGCTGGGAGATGAAGATCAAGTCGGGCGAAAGAGAATTTACGGGAACGCTCACGATTACAGCCGACAAGGAAGGCAATCTCAAAGGGATGTGGAAAAGCGAGCGGGGCGAAAGCGAAGTTAAGGATGTGAAATACGAGAATCGCACGCTGACCTTCAAAAGAGTGATCCCAAGTGACAACAATCCAATGGAAATGGCTTTCGAAGGAACCCTTCGCTACAATTCGCTGGAAGGCGTTTTCAAGAGCGAACGCGGAGAAGCGACCGTCGAAGGAACACCGGTCGGTGCGGCCCTGATCGGAACGTGGAATCTGGACATCGAATCCGAGCGCGGCCCTCTCAAACAAAGACTGAGAGTGAATCCGGACATGAGCGCGCTTTTCGGATCGACGTTGATTAAGAAGATCGATTTCGACGGCGACAAGGTGAGCTTCAAATACACCCTTCAATTCGGCGACCAGGAATTCGAAACGAGCTTTGAAGGTAAAATCGCAGAGTCCAAGCTTAGCGGAGAATTGAAGACATCCAGGGGCACGTCAAAAGTGACAGGCACCCGGCAAACCTTCAGACGGCCCGGATCGAGCCAAAGATAAATCGGGACCGTTGTTATTCCCAAACATATATGTGAGAGCCTGCGGGACTGTTTCCTCGCAGGCTCTCTTTCTGTCTCAATAGCATTCGAGAACGACAACTATACTCTTGCAAAATCGTTCGACGATCGTTCCAATAAGGCCGTCCTTCCCGTCGATGGAATGTACTCTTGGTATTGTAACTGGTATGGAACATGACGCATGAACGAACGCGAACGATTTTTGAAGTATATGCACTTCGAGCCCGTTGACCGCATTCCGTTGATGGAAATGGGCGTCTGGCCGGAAACCCTCGAACGCTGGCACCACGAGGGCCTTCCTAAGTGGGTTACCTCTCTTCGGCACCTGGAGGATTACCTTCGCCTGGACCGAAGTTTCAACCTGAACTGGCTTGAGATCCAACAGGAAGTCTATCCTCCCTTCGAAGAGCGCGTGCTGGAAGAAACGGAGGAAGAACAGCTCATCTCCGACGCCAACGGCGTCATCTATCGCCAGCGCAAAACCCACAAGACCATCCCGCATTTTATCCGATTCCCGATCGAGGACGAAGCGAGTTACCTGGATTTACTGCCGCGTTTGAATGGAGCCGATCCGAAACGCTGCATCGACGATTTCGATGAGGATCTACATTGGCGGCGCGAACGAGGAGAGATCGTCGGCGTGAATTTTCGAAGTTTCTTCGGATTCCCAAGAAACTACATGGGACTGGAAAACTGGAGTATGGCGTACTACGACCAGCCTCAACTGGTCCGGCGGATCATCAACGACCGGCTGCAATTCGGAAAAGACCTGCTCAAACGCGTCTTATCGACGGGCCTTTTGGATTTCGTCCAGATATGGGAAGATATGGCGTACAAAACGGCTCCGTTGATTTCGCCGAAGCTCGTTCGTGAATATATGCTTCCGGCTTATAAAGAATTCGTCGCCTATCTGCGAGAAGGCGGCGTCAAGCTCATTATGGTCGATTCCGACGGGAGAGCAAACGATCTACTTCCCATTTTCCTGGAGGCGGGGATGGACGGGATGCATCCTTGTGAAATCGCGGCCGGCTGCGATCCCGTCGTGCTTCGAAAACAATACCCGAACTGCGCGCTCATGGGAGGTTTGGATAAGCGCGCCATTGCCAGCGGACGGGACGGGGTTGATTCGGAACTCAAACGCATACAGCCTGTACTGGAACAAGGTGCATACATCCCCATGCTGGACCATTATGTCCCCCCAGACGTTTCATATCAAACCTATCTTTATTACGTGGAACGCCGGCGAGAATTGTTGAGTTGTCCGAATACAATTTAAGTTACAAGGAGTTCTGTTTATGCGAATTCTGGAGAGCGAAGCAGGTTCATTCCGATGGGTTTTTGTTTTCACATTATCCATGTTGATCCTTGCGAACGGACATTCAGCCCATCAGCTTGCTCCCAGCTTTAACGTTCGCCATTACGGAGCCGTTGGTGATGGCAAGACATTAGACACGAAAGCGATACAGATAACCATCGATACGGCTGCGGATTCCGGAGGCGGCACGGTTCGTCTGAGCGGTGGAACGTTTCTTTCCGGAACCCTCTATCTGAGAAATAACGTGACTCTCTCAATCGAGGCGGGAGCAATCCTTCGCGGTAGCCTGAATATTGCGGATTATCCTGACAACACGCCAAAGATAAACTACCTGTATCGGCCGCGATTTACCAAGAGTCTGATTTACGCCGAGCGGGCCGAAAACATAGCACTGATCGGACGCGGAACGATCGACGGACAAGGCGAACATTTCCACGCCAAACCGGGCGACGATAAACAACGACCGTATATTCTTCGTTTCAGCGAATGTAAGAACGTTCGCGTGCGCGACGTCACGTTTCGCAATTCCGCTCGCTGGCTCTCGCATTATTTAGCCTGTCAGAACGTGGTCATTGACGGAATCACAATCAACAGCCGAATCCGGGAAAACCGGGATGGGATGGATATCGATAGCTGTGACGGCGTAACCATCTCCAACTGCAACATCTATAGCGGAGACGACGCCATCGTCCTCAAAGCCACAGCCATGCGGCCCTGCCGGCGTGTGACGATTACGAATTGCATCGTTAGCAGTATGGCCAGTGCGCTCAAACTCGGGACCGAATCGAATGGAGGTTTCGAGGATGTGACAATCACCAACTGCACGGTTTACGACACCGGCTACTCCGGCATCGGCCTGATGACGGTGGACGGCGGCACACTCGACCGTGTAACCATTTCAAATATCACCATGACGAATGTGAAAGTGCCCATTTTCATCCGTTTGGGCAATCGCGCCCGACCCATTCCCGGCATGGAGCCGACGGGCGTGGGAGCATTGCGCAATGTGATTATCAGTAACGTACAGGCAGATGGCGCCGACAAGATGGGTTGCTCGATCACGGGCATTCCGGGACACTTTGTTGAGAACGTGACATTGGAGAACATTCGGATCCGCTTTCAGGGAGGTGGGAGTCGCGAGGATGCCGAACGAAAAGTGCCCGAGAAAGAACGTTCTTATCCCTCCGGTCGGATGTTCGGCCCGCTGCCGGCTTATGGTCTGTATTGCCGGCACGTTCAAAACCTGCGACTTCATAATATCGACTTTCAGTTCGAGAACGACGATCAGCGTCCGGCCATCGTTTGCGACGATGTACATAACCTGGATCTGTTCGGTTTGCACGCAAAAACATCACTCTCTATCGACGCCATGCGAATGGGAACAAACAATCGTTAACACGTAACGATTACGATATTCTCTAAGGTCTGACGGCAGTGCCATCGCTTCTTCGCACGGGACTCCAGTAGCCGGGGTGCTCGGGTAACGGATATTTCGCAGCCAGCTTTTCGTCGATGTCAACGCCGAAACCGGGTACTTCATTGACAACCATATAGCCATCCTTAACCGTGGGGCTGCCGGGAAAGACTTCTCTTGTCTCTTCACTGAAGTGAACGCTCTCCTGGATGCCGAAATTCCAGATGGCCAAATCCAAGTGTGCGTTGGCGGCATGACCCACCGGGGAGACGTCACCTGGACCGTGCCAGGCGCTGCGGACGTTGAACCATTCTCCCAAAGCGGCAATTTTTCGCGCGACACTGAGTCCGCCCACCTGGGAGATATGCACCCTGATGAAGTCGATAAGTCTCTCGGACATGAGACCGACCCACTCATGCGGGTTATTGAAAAGCTCGCCCATTGCAATCGGCACGCTGGTTTGCTGGCGGAGCAATCTGAAATATCCGTTGTCCTCAGGAGAGAAGGGATCCTCGATAAAGAACGGGCGGTACGTTTCCAGGCGTTTAATGAGATTGATGGCCTCTATCGGCGGAATTCGTTCGTGAATATCATGCAGCAATTCGACATTCGGTCCGAACGTACTGCGAACGTGCTCGAACATCTCGACGGTCCCCTCGACGTACGGCCTGACCTCCATCATGGAATCCGACTTTGGAGCAAATCCGGCTTCCTTAAAGTGGGCGTCTTTCGATAGATGAGGCGAGCCGTAGCCACCTCGCTGAATTCGGATATATCGGAATCCCCGTTCGATTCCTTTGCGGACGCTAGCCTCAATCTGCTTGAGGTCGCGTCCGCTACAATGGGTATAGCAATCCACAGCGAAACGACACTTGCCGCCCAGAAGCTGGTAAACGGGCATATTCGCACGCTTGCCTTTGATATCCCACAAGGCCTGATCCAAACCGCTGAGGGCGTTATTCAGGACGGGACCGTTGCGCCAGTAGGAACTCGTATAGGCGTTTTGCCACATGTCTTCGATATTGTCGGCGTCCCTGCCTTTGGCAAACGGATTGAGATACTTATCCACAGCGACGGCCACGGGCAGAGGCCGCTGGTTGTAGGTGGCGCATCCGAGTCCGTACAAGCCCGGCTCGCTCGTCTCGACCTTAACGACGCAAAGACGTATCCCCTGGGGAGCGGTTAAGATAGCTTTAACATTGGTGATTTTCAAAGGAGGCAAACCTTTCGTCGCATTCGCATAGGTATTAGCGACGGCTTCGTCGCCCTTCGAGACCATACCGAAAGTACTCGTTGCTATTCCAAGCCCAACTCCCTTCATTAGATGTCGCCGATTCATTCGTAGTCCCTTTCATTGACTATTGAATATTGACTATTGCCGAATGAACGAATTGTACGCACCGGGTACATCGCTGAGGTGCAAATAGCCAATCGTCATTTGTCATTATTCAATTTTTTTATGTTTTTTCCCGACCGGTTTGCGATGCCACCACGTCGCCAGGACCGAGCCGGAGACGTTCATCCACGGGCCGAAGATAGCCGGGGCCAGAGCCGCCGGTGCGCTTTTGAGGACATTCATCGCCAGCCCCGAAGCCATTCCGCCATTCTGCAAACCGACTTCGATCGCGACCGTCCGACACGTGTTCTCATCCAAACGAACGACCCGGGAAATCCAGTACCCCAGAATGTAGCCGGTAAAATTATGGAGAACGGCCGCCCCGATCAAATACGGTCCGACGGTCATGAGCTTCTCGGCCGAACGGGCCGTGATGATGGCGATAATGGTGCAAATCCCCACCATGGACACGATGGGCAATGCTTTGCTCATCCAGTTCTCCGGTCCCTTCAACCATACACTGATAATCAGTTTCGCCAACGCCACGATACCGATTAGAAGAAGCCCGACGACAAAACCATCCTTCTGTAAAGAGGCTTCACCATAAGTCAACACAGCCGCCGGCGCCCAGAGAATCATGGCAACGGCAAATAGTATCCCGACAGTTCCAATGAGTGCCAGCACCCCACCGCTACTGAAAGCCTTGTGCCGACTATACAGAATACGATTCGCAATCAAACCGGCTACGATCGGTACGATAATCATATTGATAATCCCGAACATCATGACAAGGAACTTGATCTCGATGAACTGCCCGGCCAGCTTATCCATAAGAAAGGGCGTCATGACCGGCGAGGCCAGTGTCGAGCAGGACGTCATCGTCACCGAAAGAGCCACGTTACCGCCCGCCAGATAGGTCATCAGGTTGGAGGCGACACCGCCGGGACAGGAACCGATCAGAACGACACCGGCGGCAATTTCATCTTCGAAACCAAACACCTTGGCCAAAAACAGGCCGGCTAACGGCATGACCGAAAATTGCAGGACGAATCCGACGAAGACCGGCCAGGGCATTTTAAAAACCCGCCCGAAGTCGGCTACGCTCAGGGTCGTCCCCATGCCGAACATAATGATTTGAATCAGCGGAACGATCAGGATGCCCAGGTTGAACCCGAACCAGGTCATAAAGGCCCCGGGATAGACCATCGAGGCCGCTACAAACGCAAAAACCCACACGGTGAAGGCAAAGCTCTTAAGGAACGGATGGCCCATGAAATAGAAGGCGAGGGAACCGAACATCGCAATTAGCGCCGGACCCAAAATGGCTCGACGACCGCTGACAAGCATCACGATCACGGCCACCAAACAGATCACAAATACGAATTTAAAATAATCTAAAAACGATCTCCCCTTTTTCATGATTCTCCCACATTAATATTGACCATTGTCTATGGACTATTGACTAATAAAAGGCATGTTCGATAGCTCATTCAGCGCCTATGGTGCAAATAGTCAATAGTCATTTGTCATTAGTCAATCGTTAGCTCCATAACCGGTCGTTGGAGCGGTCTCTATTCCATTCGTCGGTCGGGGCGAAAAGTTCCTGACCGCGCGAGAGGTGTTCTTTGACGACGTCAAGATTCAATTCAATCCCCAGGCCCGGCGTTTCCGGTACAGTTGCGAAGCCGTCTTTATTCAGGGGCTTGTCGATCCCGGTTACAAGGTCTTCCCACCAGTCCACATCAACCGAATGATGCTCCAGGGCGATAAAGTTCTCCGTGGCCGCGGCGCAGTGCACATTGGCCATGAAGGAAACCGGCGTCCCGGCGAAGTGCATAGGCATGGCGATCCCCGCCTGCTCCGCGTAATCGCCGATCTTTTTGGTCTCCATAATACCGCCCGCCGTCGCCAGGTCGGGATGAACCAAATCCACAACATGTCCATCAATCAACGGCTTGAAGCCATCGAGGAGATAAATGTCTTCACCAGTCAACAACGGAACGTCAACAGCGTTCTTGATCTCTTTGAGCATATCGGTATATTCCCAAGGCACCATGTCCTCCAGCCAGGCAAGCTGGTAGGGCTGAAGGGCTTTGCCCAGCTTGATACAGCTATTGACACTGATGTGGCCGAAATGATCAGATGCGATCGGAATCTTCCAGCCGACCGCCTCTCGCGCTTCGGCAAAATGCTCGGCCAGCAACGCCGCGCCTTTATCCGACAATTGGATGCTCGTGAAAGGATGCTTACCCCACCAGTTCGTATCTCCTGAAGGATAGCTCAACGCGCCGGGGACATTTTGGATTCTCGAAATGCCGCAATCCATCTTCAGGAATGTGAATCCCTGTCCGACTCTTTTCTTCAAACCTTCGATACTGCCGTTGGGCGTATCAGCATACAGCCGGACCCGGTCGCGATATTGACCGCCGAGCATTTGATAAACGGGGACACCATACGCCTTACCCGCCAGGTCCCACAGGGCCATCTCGACGCCTGAAACGCCGCCGCCCTGTCGTCCATGATGTCCGAATTGTTTGATCCGCTTGAATATCTTCTCCACGTTGCACGGATTTTGACCAAGCAATCTGCTTTTAAGTATTAAAGCGTACTTCTCGCTGGCGCCGTCGCGGACTTCGCCGTATCCGCAAATATCCTGGTTCGTGTCGATGCGAATCAGCGGACAGCGCATCGGGGCCCTGGAAACAACGGCAACACGCAAATCCGTGATTCTCAACTGTGAGGGGCTGGAGCTACGCCGAACGTTCTGCGTCGCGTAAGCGATCTGTTCTTCGATGGGAGCCCCGATCAAGTTCGCCAAACTTAAACCTGCGACACCGGCGCCGAAGCTTTTAAGCATAGAACGCCTGGAACATGTCGTTTTCTGAGGTCCGTCATTGTATTCCTTTTGCATGGTTTATCTCCATCTCGACTATTGAACAGTTCTTTTTCAGCCGGACGTCACCGTGCAAATAGTCAATTGTCAATATTCAATAGTCAATCCAGCTACCAATTCCGCGTCTTCGAGTTCAGCATATTCTCGATGACGTCCCGCGGTACGGGCAGCTCGTTCATGTTCTTTTTCAACCAATCGCGGAAATCTTCACGAATCTCAGGCGACCATCGAGTGTCGATCTGCCCCGGCGTATATTTACCTTCCCGCAGACGCTGGTGCCCGAATATGTCCCGCAGCATAATGGCTTCGGACTCGACGACGACCTTCTCGGCCAGATGAGCCGGGATGAAGACGATGCCTTCGCGCTTGGCAAGCACGATGTCGCCGGGACAGGCCAGGGCCTTGCCGACGCGGATCGGGACATTGATGGCCGCCAACATAACATCACGAAGAAAGCTCGGGTCCGCGCCTTTACACCACGCGTTGAAGCCTTTAATTTCTTCAAGCCCTTCGAGGTCGCGGACGCCCCCGTCGAAAATCACACCGTTGCCGGAATTGGCGTAAATGGCATTGCCGAGATTATCACCGATGAGGGTTCCGTCCACGACCTTACCGAAACAGTCCGCGACATAGACATCGCCCTTTTTCAGCATGTCTATCGGCCAGGAATTCGAGCTGCCGATCCGCCCTTCAGCCTTGCCCCGGCGCATGATACCGCGATTATAGTCGGGATGTGAAGGCATGTATTGAGCCGTCAGCACTCGCCCGACAAGCGTTTCATTGGGATACATTACGATCCAGCCGGCGGCGTTCTCATAACAGTTCGGATAACCCGCCCCGCGAACAATGCTCCAGGCCTGAGTAACGGATACATTCTTCATCCTCTTGAGAATATCTTCCGGCACGTGCGGCCGTCCGTCGTCCATTCGCGGACCCGTCCACTCCGGCGTGCATTGCAACACACGCGTCGGGCAGGAAACAACAGGCGGCTCGACGCCTCCGTCTTCCGCCTGGATGCGAATATTCCGCCAGCGAACCTGATAGGGTCCCGCGTCCTTTCCGACACCGTGGACTTGCAGGCCAATTATGCCCCGGCTTGTCATCCCGTCTCTTAGATCGATGCATGGAACATCGTTAATCCACGTTTTGATACGATCCCCTTTGCACTCGATGCGGAATTTGTTCCATTGGTCGTCCCTGAATGCTTTACTCGCCACGGGATCGGATCGTGTACTTGCCAGCATAAACGCGCGACGCGCCTCGTCGTAAATGCTTCCGGATGCGCCTCCTTTCTCGGTAGCAATCTCCACCTGATAGCCGTAAACGCGGTCCGGCGGTATCACACGTCTCTGAGGTTTACCCTCCTGCCCGTTAAAAACGAATGCTTTTTCAGCCTCGGCAATTTTGCTTCGTATTTGCACGCCGGAGTTCAGCCGGGGATCCAGCTTAACCTCGAACTCCAAGACGAAATCGCCATATTCCCGGTCCGTACAGAGGAATGAGTTGGGGCTCCCCTTAACCGTCGTGCCGACAATCGCACCGTCCTCGACGTGATATTTGGCAAAGCCGCTATGAACCGACCACCCGTTTAAGGTCTTGCCGT
>JAFGTG010000232.1 GCA_016934255.1 Sedimentisphaerales bacterium | reverse complement strand
TCTGAAAGGGATTTGGCCAGACCGCCGAAGAAGGACGGAGCACCACGTCGTAGATTGCGAAGACTGTATCCTCCTTCCTGCACCACAAAGGTTGGCAGGTTCAGGCCGCCCAATAGGCGGCCTACCTTGCGGAGTGAACCGCCCGTCAGAACAAACGAACCTGTGGGGTCACCTTTCATTGTATCAAAACCAAGGCATACAATGAGGAACACGGGTTTGAAACGTCGAATAAGCCTGAAAGCCTTGTCCAAAGCCGCAAGATAGCCCTTTTCATCCGTTTCCTTCGCAAGGGGGAAGTTTCGATTGTAGCCTTTTCCTGAGTCTTCACCCTCCTCATCGGCGAAACCACTAAAGAAGGGATAGGAGTGATGAGGGTGTCCGTGCAGACTAATAGTGAGCACGTCATCTCGTTTGTAGAAGATGTCCTGGGCTCCATTTCCGTGATGGTGGTCGATATCGAGTATGGCAACCTTGCCCTCTCGACAGAGAAACTGGGCGGCGATAGCAGCGTTGTTGAAGTAGCAGAAACCGCCAAAGCTACGACGCTCAGCATGATGGCCGGGCGGGCGGCACAGTGCGTAAACCACACGCCGGCCTCGCAGTAACTCTTCGGCGCCAGTCAGGGCGATATCCACAGCCTCGCGCGCAGCCCGGTACGCGTTGCGATCCAGCGGCGTGAACGTATCGATACAGTAGTATCCCGCGCACATGGCCAACTCTTCGGGACGCCGCTCAGGACGGCGGATGGGAAACACATACGGATATACCGGACGCTCACCGGTCAGCTTCTCACATACCGCCTTTAGGTAGTTGATAAAACTGACGGCGTGAACGGAACGTAGATATTCCTCACCAAAGTGCCGCGACTCGATACGGTTAAACAGCCCGGTCGCCATGCAGACCTCCTCTAGCACGCCCACGCGGGCCGGACGTTCCACGTAGCCGCGGTCTTTGACGTGGTGGATGATATGTAACCGGCCACAAACAAGGGCAAAGGCCTTCTGCAAATCGGGCTTCAGTTCGTTCGGCGTCTCGACTTCCGTTACATATCGCAACTCGCGGGTTCGCACTGGATCATCAATAATGCTCTCCACCACACGCTCGATATAGTCCGGCTGGACGATGTGGCCGTATTTACGCCTGAGAATCAGTCGAACTGCGGCCCGGCACTCGGAGCGTCGCAACGATTTACCCCTGTCCAGGTCGTCGAACAGCAGGTATGGGGCTGGATCCTCATCGATAGGCGTCTCAAACTCCGTATTGATGATGGGACGGATACTGTAGTGTTCGTAGAACCGTAATCGCTGTTTATTTTCTGCAAGCTGCCTTGGGTCCCTGACCAAAGCCGGGTCATCGGGCAAGACTTCCATGTATAGACCCCGCGAGCCGCAATCGCGGAGATATTCGCGGGTAGCCTCAAACAGAGCGCTGCCGATACCCCTGCCACGTTCGGTGCGCCGAGTCACAACGAAGTCAAGGAGGCTACTGTTGATTTCCGGGAAATGCAGCACCATGGAGAAGCCGGTGACCTTGCCCATGCCGGTCTCGCTGACCATGAGGAGGGTCTTATAGCCATACTTAACCGGTTGTGTCAGCAGGTCCGGGATTTTGTCCGCATACTCGGCGATAGTCGCGAAATTACGACGGAATATTTCCTGGATCTGTGCGATGCGAGCCCGGTCAATTGGCAGTACTGCGCTATAGACCCGCTGAATGCGGATCATTCATATACCTCCCGGATCGGCTCGACGCCACATTGCTTCTCTCGACGTAACAGACGCGATGCTTGGGCCGGCTTGATTTGGTTGTAATGCCCGGAGATCAAGTCCCACACACTGGGTGCGGAGGCGTCGCTCGGGGTGTTTATGGGTTCCATTGTATGCTCCTGCGGTTCCGGGTGGGCGATCAGCATACCCTCATAGTTGCGGAGAACCGTGTGTGTCGGGCTTTGCGAGACCACATAGGTCGGCATGACCGGGATTTTACCGCCACCGTGCTGGGCATCCACCACGAACATGGGGATGGCAAGGCCGCTGAGGCGTCCGCGCAAGTACTCCATTATCTCGATTCCGCGAGACAGCGGCGTACGGAAATGCTCAACACCTCGAACCAGATCACACTGGTATAGGTAATAAGGACGAACGCGCATACGAACCAATGATCGGCATAGTTGTTCGATGATCTGCGGCCGGTCGTTGATCCCACGGAGCAGGACGGACTGGTTCCCCAACGGGATGCCGGCATCAGCCAGCCTGGCACAAGCATGTGTAGATTCGGCCGTGATCTCCTGCGGGTGATTGAAATGCGTGTTGATCCAGATTGGGTGATACTTCCGTAGCATTACGCACAGCTCCTCGGTGATGCGCTGTGGGAGCACCACGGGAACACGCGTGCCGATCCGGACGATTTGCACCGATGGGACCTCACGCAGACAGGATAGAACGTCTTCCAGATGTTTTGTGGTCATGGTCAACGGATCACCACCGGAGACGATCACATCGTGAATCTCAGGGTGATCCTTCAGATAGGCCGCCGTCATGTTCAGACGTCGCCGGCTGATTGTTGTCTCGCGCGTGCCGGTGACACGTTTGCGTGTGCAGTGGCGACAGTACATCGAGCACATAGTCGTAGCAATGAGCAGGGCGCGATCTGGATATCTATGCACCAGTCCCGGTACTGGCATATCCCGACATTCCTCCAGCGGGTCTGGCATAAGGAATGGCGGATCGTTCAACTCTGCCAGTTGTGGTATGCACATCTGAAAGATGGGATCCGTCTTATCCGCCCGTCGGATGAGTGAGGCATAGTATGGTGTGATTGACATGGGGTACTTGCCAATAATATCCGAAAGGTCTGAAAAGTGCTTCAGGGATGGAAATCTCGCTACTAACTGTGGAATAGTACGAATGCGATGTCGCATCTGCCAATTCCAGTCGCTCCAACAGGTTGAGCGAAAGAGGTGGTCTTGGTCGGCGACGCACAAGGACGGAGGTTCGTCATCCGCGATCGGCAATGAAATCGCCTCGCGGTGTGACGAAACACCTCCTGAACAGGATTTACTGGTCATGGGCTATAATGTTCCTTAAATAAAGGTCATGACGACCTGACTGAGGAATACCTTACAGCACAGGGCTCCTCATAGCCGAATGTGCCGCCTTGAAACGTTTTTCAATTAAGGTAATACAATTAGCCTCTTACGTCGGATTGTCAATCTGAAATCTTCAAGTTTTTATCTTTTTTTTTGACAGGTAAGAGAAGATATAGGGTTCTTCCGAATAACGAGTAGGTCCATAGGCGATCCCGAAGACTGAGAAAAATCGTTCGGGGCCCCGGATGGCCAAATGCCCCCCCTGGTTGCCCTGATTGGGCCATCGGCCCAAGCGATTTTTCTCTCGGTTCAATCCCAAAGCTCCGATCTGCTCGATGCACCTACTCATTAACCGGATGAAGCAACTTTTTTGCCTTGCGATTGCGAGTCGCTATAATATTTCGATCAAATTGAATATCACCAAAATGGATGGCTTCAATATCACTTCTTCTAAGTCCTGTTGTTACTGCCAGCAGTATTCTCAGACGCAGAGTCGGGTATTTCGACGCCATCGTAATCCGTTTTTTGACCGGTTGTATCGAAAGTGACGTGACAGGTTTTGGGGCCACTTTGACCTTTTTGACTTTAAGGTCTGGATCAACGAAGCGTTTTTTCATCGCCCATTTTAGGAAGGCATGCAAGATTTTTATATCCTTGTTCAAAGTATTTTTCTTAATGTCTCCACTTCTTTTCAAAACAAAGGTATCCAGACGTTGCTGCGTAATGTCTTTTGACGAGTTCGGACCGACTCATCGTTCATAATGACGCAAAGTCAAAACGACCTCATAGATCGACGATTCTTCGAGACCTTCCACTTGCTTATAGCGCTTATATTCCTCTACAATCTGATACCCGTCGAAGTCGATGACACTGTTGAAGACATCTGAATTGAGCTGAGCATATTTGATGTGCCGAAAGTGTTCGGCGAGGGTCTTGGTAGGAAGCGCCTTGGCCTTCCGCTTGCCTTTTTCGTACCATCCCACCCACCCACCCACCTTTGACCTTGTTTGGTTTATAGATCCATGGTTTTTTCATAGTCTCCATTGTGGACGACACGTCAGAATGTACGTCGTGATGACAGTTCGGGAAAAATCTTTCGAGTTACACATCCATTCCATCCTTGT
>JAFGTG010000231.1 GCA_016934255.1 Sedimentisphaerales bacterium | reverse complement strand
TTATTTTCTGTGGATATGGGATGCGCCCGTTTGGTACGTAGCTTTTCTTCCCGTTTAAACCTGTTTCCCGGCGGTGAATTCGGTGCGATTCATCGCACCCTACGTTCTATTGGGATTCCTCGTGCAAGCGTTTGGCGATTAACTGCCGGGTTCGGATTTCGTGTTCGCGCATGAGTTTCTCCGCTAATGCCGAATCATGTCGAGCCATGGCCTGAATGATGGCTCGATGCTCGGGTAAGGTCTCAACCGGCGGGCGAATGAGGCCCTGTTGGTAGGAAATTGATAAGACGTTTCCGAGCGTTGAGATTTGGATGAGCATACGATTGTCACTCAGTTCGATGATCCTTTGGTGGAAACGCTGGTCCGCTATTCTGTACGCCTGCTGGTTCGCTTTCCGGGGATTCTTTCGAAATGGAGCGAATAAGCTCTGCAATTCCCGAACCTGTTCCTTCGTAATGCGTTCCGCCGCTAAACGGGCGGCCAGACCTTCCAGGGCTTCACGGCAATCAAACGCATCGAGCATATCCGTCATTTTCATCTTCTTAACGAATAGGCCGCGACGAGGAACGCGTTCCACAAGCATCTCTTGTTCCAATCGTTCCAGAGCCCGTAACAGCGGGGTTCGGCTAACGCCGAGTCGACGGGCTAGGTCTTCTTGGAAGAGCTTTTCACCGGGCATGAGTTCCTGAGATAGAATCATCGCTTTGACCTTTGTGCAGGTCTGGGTGATCAAATCAGACTTTTTATTATCCTTCATTCATTCGTCCCATATACAAATACGAAAAAGAGTAGGTTTATGGATTTTTACGCGAATTGGCTATCATACTACCAAAAGACAAGATCATACCACTATAAAACAGCAAAAAAAATAGCGACCGAAAGCATGGTTATTCATGGAAGATACGAGTATAATAAACAGGAAGGATCACTTAACGCTTTATGTAGTAATACCTTATGGGGAATTTGTTATTGTTTTTCAGTCGTCGATTATCTTATCTTTCTCGGGGTATTCGATTTTGCATTCATTCATCACACGTATCCATACGGACAAAATGTCTTGACATTGAAAGCGTACAGGTTTAAAATGAATACAAAAATGGATTCAAATACTTGTCAAGTAAATATTGGCGATCAGGGAATCCGGCCGATCAACGTAGATGAGATTGTGATCGGTTTGGGCTGCAAACGAGTGACTCCCTTTGGGTTGTAATAAAACTGAAGTTTATGCGTAGATCGGCCGATATTAGCGGAGTGTTGGAAGAAAAGAGGAGGCGGTGCCGAAGCGTATGAGAATCTCCTCAGTCGAGGCGGGTTTAATACAAGGAACAATCGTCATTATCATGCTATGTTTCACGCACTTTATTTGAAGGAGAAGCATTATGACCAAGACATATGTTTTTCTATTGCTATCTATCGTAGCTTTCGCAGCTTCTACCGCTCTGGCCGATAAACTCACCGGTTTATCCGACGTAACCGTGGTGGATGGCGAGGTCATCAGTCTTCGGTTCGAGGGGGCCGAATATGTCATCGCCGATGGCCTTTTGTCGCTCGGCACGACGACGCGGTGGTATATCGATAACGGAGTCGAGACCTTGTGGGCGGAAGGGGATCCCGTTCCGGCGGCGGCGCCAACGGTAGAAGGAACCTCGAACGCGAAGGTTGGAGATGTCGGTTCAAAGGCTGATAACTTCCTTTTCACGCTGGACGGGGCCACGAATATCTCATCCATCGATGGGATCGATTTCCAGGAAACCGTTTTCCCGTTCCTGACCAACACGTTCTTCCACTTCGAGCGGGGCGGCAACGATACCGGGACCTGGCGGGCGATTCTCGCCGACGGCTCGCTCGGGACGCCGGTTCAGTTCAGCGGTGCGGCTCATTATGCTGATACGGGTGTCAACGTCAACGGTCAGAATGCCTTCGGCGTGGTTTTCACGACGGATGTGCCGGTCAAAGGCGTGCGCATTACGGCGTCGGGACACGATACGCTGAGCATTTCGGCGTTAACGGTGGTTCCTGATATCGCGACCCGACCTGAGCCTGCCGACGGGGCAGTCCACGAGGACACCTGGGTAAATCTGAGCTGGTCGCCGGGCAAATCGGCGGTTACGCACGATGTTTATTTGGGCGACGATTACGACGCCGTCGAAAGTGCCACGCGCGATTCGGACGAATTCCGAGGCAATCAGGACTTGACGTTTTATGTGGCCGGCTTTCCCGGTGCGGCGTATCCGGAAGGGCTCGTTCCGGGTACGACCTATTACTGGCGTATTGACGAAATTAACACCGCCGATCCGAACAGTCCGTGGAAGGGCGATATTTGGAGTTTCTCGATTCCTTCCAATTCCGCGTACAATCCCGATCCGGCCGACGGCGCCGAATTCGTGGGACCGGACAATGTGACCCTGAGCTGGACCCCGGGCTTCGGAGCCAAGGTGCACACCGTATTTATAGGCGATGACTATGATGAGGTTCTGAACGCCACCGTCGGTATGCCGGCCGGTAGTTCCACTTATAGACCTGGACCGCTCGAGCGGGAGAAGATCTATTACTGGCGGGTCGATGAGTTCGACGGGTTTTCCACATACACGGGCGATCTCTGGGCCTTTACCACGCCGGGCGCCGCCGGATCGCTGCACCCGGCCAACGGCGCCGTGGGCGTCGAGCACTCGCCGATTCTAACCTGGATTCCGGCGGAAAATGCTACTTCGCACCAAGTGTACTTCGGTATGGATAAAGAGGCCGTCAAAAACGCCACGGCCGCCTCGCCGGAGTATAAGGGAAGTAAAGCGCTCGGCAGCGAAAATTACGATCCCGGCAAGCTCGACTGGGATACAATCTATTACTGGCGGGTGGATGCGGTTTATAGTGCGGAGACCGTCAAGGGATTGGTCTGGAGCTTTACGACCGCTGATTTTCTCGTTGTCGATAACTTCGAGAGTTATACCGATGACGACGCGGCCAACCAGGCGATCTGGCAAACCTGGATCGACGGATATGGTACAACCGACAACGGCGCACAGGTCGGTTATTTACTCCCCCCGTATGCTGAACAGACGAATGTCCATAGCGGCATCCAATCCATGCCGCTATTCTACGCCAACGAGAACGGGGTATCGAATTCAGAGGCGTCTCTGGCGTTGACGGCGCAGCGCGACTGGACGGCTGAGGACATCGGAGTGTTATCTTTGTGGTTCCTGGGCAATTCAGATAATGCCATCGAACCGCTGTATGTGGCGATATCCGACGCCGCCGGCACTTCGGCGATCGTCGCCAACGATAATCCGAACGCAGCGGGGAGAACCCTCTGGACGCAATGGGAGATTCCCTTACAAACGTTTTCCGATCAGGGGATCAATCTGGCCAACGTAGCCACGATGGCGATCGGCTTGGGTCACAAAGCCGGCGTGACAACGTCCGGCGGCTCGGGGACGATCTTTATTGACGATATCGCGTTGTACCAACTGGCGCAATAACCGAAGAATAAAGATAGAGTCATATCCAACCAAGGCCCGCATCGAGGAAAGGTGCGGGCCCCGCTTTTTTAGAGGTGATGAAGATTACCTTTCATTACAATGCATTGCTAAGGGAAAGAATCACATCTTTAGCATATTGACACCGTAATTCCGAACGGTTGAGCCGCACAGCAGTTGGTGTGGGAAGGGATCGAACCGTAGGGTGTATCCGCCTCCGGCGGATTGCACACGAGGCATTGAGAGGATTGTGGCGTACGTTGGACTCATCCGCGTTCCCTTGGGGACGCCTGCCGTAAGGCATGCCCAAGGTATTACGGTGGTGCAAATAACGTCATGGCTTCGGCGGAACTCGGCCGAATGTCTTGCACACCCAACCGGTGCCGATGAAGCTTATTTTTTGAACTTTTGCAAAATTGAAGTTAGGCATATATTATTTCAGAAAATCGGTTTCATGATTTTCTGAAAATAATCGGCGGTCGGATCATAACCTGTTGTCCAGTGCGACATTACACATCGGTTTTTAAAAAGAAAAAATCAAGAAACAAGATTTTTTCTTTCCAAAAGTATGCCTACCTTCAATTTTGCAAAACTCCTGTTATTTTCTTAGAAGTTCGGACGAATCGCAACCTGTAAGAGCATGTGTGAGAGGTCGCACAGGCATCCTGCCCGTGGAAGGCGATAAATGTCAGGGCCAAGATGGCCCCTGACACTCATGGGCAAATTGCCCGTGCTACGATAAACCGATCTCTCACACACGCTCTAAGATGAACATCCTTTATCGTATCAGGCTCATAGTCTTTTCGACTAATCGAAAAGACTATGAGCTTTGTCGGTGCAGCTATATTTTTGAGACGGTGGATGGTTTCTGCGGATTGGGCGTGCTTGAGCGGGAGGCTAAACGTATGATCCCAGGAAATCCTATGTCCCGTCGGTTGAATACGGTGCGATTGATCGCACGATGTTTATGCCGGGACGCTCGGAGGTTATAATAATAGTCAATGGTCAATGGTCAATCGTCAATGCTTTTGCAACAGGATGCCTCCGACGATAAGAACGGCGCCGGCGATGGTCGAGGGCAGGATGGTCTCGCCGAGCACGAAGTGGATGATAATCAAAGAAAAAAAGGGGACCAGGTAGATCAGGCCGGCGACGTGGGCCGTCGTTTGGGAGAGCTTCAGGGCCTTGAGCCAGATCAGGAAGGTGATTCCCATCTCGAAAAAGCCGACATACGTTACGCCGAGGAGACTTTTGAAATTGAGACGTTGAAGTTTGCCGGTAATGATGAGAAGGGTTAAAACGTAAATGCTCGCCCAGGTGAAGTTCAGGAACAAATTGAGAACCTCGTCTCGTTTGTTTTTCATGTTATAGATCCAATATAACGCCCACGGGATCGAGCTGCTCGTGGCTAAGAGCACGCCAAACGGATCGGTGAGTCGGAAGCTCAGGAGTTGGCCCTTCATCGAGATAACCAGCACGCCGAGGAAACTGATACAAATCGCCAGGATGTCCCTTCGTTTGATTTTTTGTTTGAGGATAGGGATCGACAATAAGACGAGCGTGAGCGGCCAAATAAAATTGAGCGGCTGAGCTTCCTGGGCGGGCAGGATCGAGTACGCTTTGAAAAGAACGATATAGTAAAGGAAGGGATTGAGAAAGCCCAAGAATGCGGAACGGTTCACGTCTTCACGTGAAAGCGTTTTGAGCAGCTTCGCTTTGCCCGACAGGACCAAATGGACGAATAACACGATACACGAAACCAAAGAAGCGCCGAACAGAAGAAGCAGAACGGGAACGTTCAGACGGTCGGGTGAAAGACATATCTTAAACGCTGACGCCGAGGTGGCCCAGAACAGGACAGCGGTAAACGCATAGAGATAGGCGCTTTTTTGGCTTTTCATATTTTTAGCCTTAGAGCGGCAAATCCCGGCGGGACCAGATGACGCCGCCGGCGATGGTGGTGACAACGAGGATCGAGATCAGGACCAACATATCCCCAACCGGCCACATGGATTGAGAGAATATTGTTCCTTCATCGACATAACTGTAAATGGTGATCGGTTCGAGCCATTTCATCCGCGGCCACCACTCGACAATGATCATCGAGAAATAGCTCAGCACCAGATACCCCACCGTGATCGAGACCGCCATACTGCGACGAAAACACGCCGCTGCGAGCAACGTCACTCCCCCGACGGCGCTGGCGAGAATGCCTCCGTTGATCGCCAGCTTGAAAAAGTTATCGAGGGGGACGTCCTGATCAAAGTGATACAAATTCACGGCTGCCACGGTCCCCAGAAACATCACGGCCACAAGGGCGAACATACCGACAACCGTGATCAGCCCGGCGCAGATGTAGATTTGCGTCTTTGTTGTTTGCCGGCTGAGGATCAGCTCCATCGTTCCTCTCTGGACCTCACCGGCAAGCAGGGCAGTCGGGACACCCACGGCAAAAAGCATATACAAAAGTAAAATCAGGGGATCCTGATAACCGATAGCGATCAACCCGGCGATATTTCCGACACGCACGGCCTCACCGCCGATGAAGGTTTTAAGAAACGAAGGAAGCATGTCAATATACTGAACGAGGGCTTTGACGCGTTCGTTGTCGTGGACGATTCCGCAAACGGCGATCTGAAAGAGGAAAATGATGAAGCCGATCAAAAACCACGCCGGGAAGATGCGAAGCGTCCAGAATCGCAATAACGACCATGGAAACGGAGGACGATCCTTAGTGTACATGATTCGCCTCCTTTCGATAATAGTGGATGAACGCTTCTTCCAGCGACGTCTCGGGCGTGGCGATACGATCCACCGGGAACTGAGCGAGCCATTTCAGCAGGGCATCGACAGTGCCTTGATAGGCCATGTGCAAGCTGTTTGAATTTTGCCGGATGACGCGCACGCCGACAAGTTTATCGGCCGGCAGATCAGGGACTTGAGCGCCTTCGACGAACCAGACCTTGATCCGCCGCTCGCCTTGCTGGACGATTTTCGAGATCGGCGCCAGCTCGACAAGGCGTCCTTCGCGTAGGATGGCGGCCCGGCCGCACACCGCTGCGACTTCGCTAAGGTCGTGGCTGGACAGCAGGATTGTCGCCCCGGCCTGGGCCGTCTCGCGTATCAAATCCAGCACGGTCTGACGAATGAGCGGATCGAGGCCGATGGTCGGCTCGTCCAGAATGAGCAGGTCGGGCTGGTGTTGGAATGCATAAATGATGCCGACTTTTTGGCGATTGCCTTTCGAGAGGGCGCGTATCTTCCGATCCAGGGTCAGATTGAGCCTTTCGGCCAATTCCTCTTGTGGTTGGTTGACGTCATTGCCCTGGCCCAATCGGGCTAAAAGTGTGAGCAGCTTTCGCGGCGTCAGGTCCGGCCAGGTGCGAAAGTCGCCGGGCAGATAACCGATGCGATTGTGTTGAGTCGCCTTGCCGTGAATGATACGTTCGCCTAATAGACGGCATTGGCCGCTCGTCGGTCTGAGCAGGCCCATCATGCAGCGGATGGTCGTGGTTTTACCCGAGCCGTTCGGACCGAGATAGCCGAAGATCTCGCCTTGCTCGACGTCGAAAGACAAATCCTCGACGCCGCGGGCCGAGCCGTATCGTTTCGTCAATGTCTCAATCTCAATGGCTTTCATGAAATACTCGTCATAAATGATTCCTCTATAAATTGTCCTCGAACGAGGACCGCCTGTCCAGCAAAAATATAAACATGTTTGCGATGTCGATTGTTTTTTAATAGGGACGCACCCTATTTAATTGTTGACATTGAATGGTTAGTCTGATATTATAGCAATATGCCAAGAAGCTCACGAGTTGTCATTGCAGGTTGTGCTCATCACGTTACCCAGCGGGGTAATAATCGCCAGGATATTTTCTTCGTCGATGATGACCGGAAGGTTTTCCTGACCCTCCTGGCCGAATCGGCGGAACGTTTTGATCTGGCTGTAGAAGGTTACTGCCTGATGACCAATCACGTCCATCTCGTCGTCATGCCGCACCGCGAAGCCTCCCTGGCCGACGTCCTGAAACGCACGAACCAACTCTACGCCCAATACGTCAACCGGTTCCACGGCCGTAGCGGCCACCTGTGGCAGGATCGATTCTTTTCGTGCCCTTTGGATGAGATCCACCGCTGGCGGGCCCTGGTCTATATCGAGCGTAACCCTGTACGGGCTCGCTTATGCCGTAAGGCATGGCGCTGGCCCTGGAGCAGTGCGGCCGCACATTGCGGCGGAGACGACCCGGCGGAACTGCTCGACCTATCCGCCTGGCGTAAGCAGATGGACCCGGCTCGCTGGCGGCATCTACTAACGCAAGCCGACGATCAGGAACAGCTTGCTCGATTTCATCTGTGCACAAGCCGCGGACGCCCCTTAGGCAGCGACAAATTCGTGGCGAAGCTGGAGACGCTGTTGGGCCGGCACCTTCGCCCGCTGCCGCGAGGCCGACCGAAGAAATCCAAAGGTTAAAGGTTAGCTCTTTTAATGGGGTCTGTCCCTATTAAATTGTATTGGGGGATGAACCATTGGAAATCCCAGGCCGGGTTCCCCTTGCCGCCTCCCGATGGAGATTGGCTCAACCGAACACGGTCACT
>JAFGTG010000230.1 GCA_016934255.1 Sedimentisphaerales bacterium | reverse complement strand
GACCATATAGGTCGCACCGAAGAGCGTATCGGGCCGGGTCGTGAAAACGCGTATCGTTTCATCGAAACCATCGACCTTGAAATCAACGTCGGCTCCGACACTCTTGCCCACCCAATCCGTCTGGAGCTTTTTGATCGAGTCCGGCCAATCCACTTCCGACAGATCGTCGAGCAGTCTCTCGGCGTATTTTGTGATCCGCAGCATCCATTGACGCATCGGTTTGCGAATGACGGGGTGGCCTCCCCGCTCGCTTACACCGCCGATGACTTCCTCATTCGCCAGAACCGTTCCGAGCTCAGGGCACCAGTTGACGGGAGCCTCGGCTTCGTAAGCCAGCCGGTGATCGTCGATATACTCTTGTTTTTCGGCCTCGCTGAGTCCTTCGGGAATGGGCAACTGGTCGATGGGCCTAGCCTTCTGCTCGGTCTCGTCGAAATAACTGTTGAAAAGCTTGAGGAAAATCCACTGCGTCCACTTAAAGTAATTCGGATCGGTCGTGGCCACTTCCCGGTCCCAGTCGTAGCTGAAGCCCAGAGATTTGATCTGGCGACGCATGTTATCGATGTTCTTTTGTGTGGTGATTTTGGGATCCGTACCGGTCTGAACCGCATATTGTTCCGCGGGGAGGCCAAATGCGTCCCAGCCGATAGGATGCAGAACGTTAAAACCTTTCATGCGTTTGTAGCGGGCGACGATGTCGCTGGCGGTATAGCCTTCCGGATGGCCGACGTGCAGGCCCTGGCCGCTCGGATAGGGAAACATGTCCAGCACGTAGTATTTCGGCCGGGATGCGTCGCAATCCGTAGCCTTGAAGACTTTGGATTCTTCCCAGACTTTTTGCCACTTTTTCTCAATGTCGCCAAATCGGTAATGCTCTTTTTTTGAACACATCTATTCGTACGTCTCCTTTATCCATGCCATAAAACGGTTGTGTGTACCACAAATAAAGCAGAAACGCAAGAAAATCCACCCAAAACCAGGAGACCTGTTTTATCGCCCCCCTCGTGGCGAGGGCGTCCCGCTCTAATACTGTGTCAATTTTGATTAAGTAATCTGTATGACTGGTAACCTCAAGCATAGCTTTGGGACGGCTTCGAAGATTAAAAATCAAATATCAAAAATCAAAATTGTGGTCCTATGGACTCCTTACGGAGAATCCGCCTTCGGCGGATGATTTCCTTAATTTTACATTTTACATTTTGATTTTTGCATTTAGTTTTGAGGTTGCCACCCATTGCAACGCGGGATTGGTGATGTGGGGGCGGATTTGCGTGTCCGCCCTGGGCAACCCCATGGGGTTGCCCCTACGGGCTGATTCGCGCTTCGAGGTTGAAGACGACGGGGGCTTTCCATTGTCCTTCAAAGCCCCGGCCCTGAATGCGTATGCCGACAGGCTCGAATGGAATGATAACGTTAGTTAATTCGAAGCTTACGCGCTGTCCCCGATCCTCCAGTGGTTCGACGATGGGATTCGTGAGTTGGAACGTCTGACCCTGGCCGTCTGCAAGAAATAGGTCGGGAAAGTTACCCGTTTCCAGGCAATCGTAGCGGATATCAAAGCCGACGCCATTGACAAGGGGCCTCTCGAAGCCGAACTCGATCCAATGACCTTCGGGGATGATGACATAGCAGTTTTCCCACTGTCGGGCGAGAATCGTTTGAATATCCAGTGGAACCGTCTTTGATAACTCTTTACCCTCCGCGAGGGACACTGCTTGCCATCCATTTTCCTCGGGATCATTTGAGGTGATAATCTGCAAGGGAAGTTCCCATTGTGTATCGTTTTGAACAGCTAATGATATCCCCTGGGTCAATTCCTTAGGCTTCGCAACATTCGAGTTGCAAACGTGAACCGATCCTGCGACAAGCCCGATCGTAACAACCGCGGTCGCGATCAAACCCGTTTTCGTTGTGACGGCGCCGAGGGTGGTCGCCATCGCTCCTGCCTTTAACATATTTGCCGTGACCGTCACGGCGGCCGACGTACTCTTTGCCTGCATGCCGGTGATCAATCCGAACAGCGTCAGGCTCGTCAGGAAATACTTGCGCCCGTACCCACGATTTTGGAGGTGGCGTTTCAGGGCGTGCTTGGCGCGGAAAAAAAGCAGCCGGGCCTGGAGTTCCGAATTCCCCATCACGGCGGCAATCTCGGCGTAAGAGAGCAGTTCGTAACATCGCAAAACCAGCACGTTTCGGTGTTTTTTTTCCAGCTTGTCGAGTGATTCACAAATCGCTTCGAATAATTCAGTTCGTTCGGCGTGTTCCAAAGCGTTCTCCTTGGTTTCATCCGTTAGTTGCATTAAGATTTCATGATCCACAATCGTCTTTTGGATAATCCGTTGGTGCCCCTGGGGCCGGAGAGTATGCTGAAATTTGCCCCAGGCGCTGCGGTAAATCCAGGCCCATATCGATGAACTGTTTGTCGTTTTCAGCCGGGGCAGGGACTCGATCATATAAAGAACGGTTTCCTGGGCAAGATCCTGGGCCAGATGATAATCCAGCGTCATCCGGTACAAATAAACAAAGACTTTTTGCCTGACGTGCGCGCTAAGCTCCCCCAGGCTTTCCCGGTGACCCTTCTTGGCCCGGCTGACAAGTTCAGAAACATCATGGGATTTCGTCATATCGTTTCTCTTTATATTCCCATAATGGCGATGGATGTTACATTTTAGCATAATAAAAATATAATATCACGATCAGATTTGGGGGATAAGGCGTGCTGAATGCTATAAGTCACCTTGATGCTGCAATATGAAGATTGATAACGCGGCCGCTTTCACCTGCCAGCGGATTCTTACCGATCACCTGAGACATAGGGATTCGCGTCCCGAAGCCAGTCTGATGCCATGACGGCAAAATCAGCTATATCCACAATGCAGTCACCAGTCAAGTCGCCCTCCAGAGAACATTCATAGATGGAGAAAACGTCGTCACTGATATCGTATATCCCACGTTGGGCATGATTCGTAATACGTATCCTGCATTGCCCGGCATCGACGATAGGGACAAGCCACCTGTAGCTGCCGGTGTTTGCAACATTCGGGGGATAGACATTCGTCCATGTCTTACTGCCGTCGATTGAAAACTCGATAAGGACATTTTCAACCACCCCTGTATGACTCCATGTAATATCATATGTCGTGCCGCCCTGGATGATTTCTGAACCGTTGGGAGACAATAATGTCAAAGATGAAAATTCGGCGACAACACTGCGTAATTGATTAAAATCCTGAAGACCCCATCGATTGGCAGAGCCGAACGTACTTAAATCGATGCCGTCATCGTAATCAGGGGAATTCGCGGTAATTGAAGCGCTGGGTTTGGCTTCGAGTCTAAATATATCCGTACCACCAATCCCGCTCGTCGGACTAATTCCCTCTCCGGCGGGTCCGAAAACAATCGCATCTGTGGCATTTCTTATGACAAGCTGCCAATTACTTGAGCCAACTGGAAAATTAGACGCTTCAATGTAAAGCCCGTCGGCAACATCGCTCGCCTGAACATTGATCCACCAGTCGCCCGCCGCAGGATGATAGCTGATATCACTGGGCACCTCTTCGGAGACAGTGATAATTGTACCGCTCCGTAAATCGGACCAAATGCTATGACTCGTCAGATCCAACGTTTCATCCAGGATACCGTTGTCGTAGATATCAAACTTCCATCCCCGCATATCCAGATGATCGGTAATGACGACTAATTCAAACCAATCCCCGCCGTTGCCCTGAATCCTACCGAAGTAACCATCATCGGCACGGCCGCCATCCACATCCACCGCAGCATCCCCGCCATTAAGAAATTCATTACCCCCGACCGCGTTATATTCGTTAAGAATGACGTCGGATGCGTAAGTAACTCTTAAACAGCTTAGTATTGCACAAACCATAAAAAACTTTTTTGTATTCCACATTTCTGACTTTCCTTATCTTATGAAATATTCCACCATCCCGCTTTCTATTATTTCTTTGAATGCTTTGGAATTTCCCTTCTACACCATAATATCAACAAACTTGCTGAACTGAAAGATTACTCTGCGCGTTCAGATTGAAAAGAAGAATCCACAAGGGGAAGTTCCCTCACGAGAGGTTCTTTTTCTATGCCTTTTTTCCACAATCCATCCGGGAGGACCTGGAGCACGCCGGTATCGCGGTAAAAATTCAACATGGCGATCGCGTAATCTATCAGGGCATCCGTCGCTTCATTCTCAGCATCAAACAGGGCGTTTTGGGCATCGAGGACTCTCCGGCTGCTTGCACGCGCATATTGCATAAGTAAAAAGGTCTTTTTAAATCGTTTCTGAGCCAGGCCAAGACCCTCTGTTTGAAGCTTGTAGCGCTCGGACGCCTCCTTTAGGTCGCGATAAGCCTGACGAATTTCCACCGTAATGGTATCGGCGGCCAGATCGTATTCGCGCTGTCGCTGATTCAGAGTGATCAGGGCTTTGCGATAGACGTTTTGCTCGGCGACCCGGTCAAACGGTAAACTCAGCTCGAAGTTCACCGTGTAGTCATCCGCCGCCTGCATGGTCAGCCGGTTGCCCTGCTGTTGCGAGGCGACGTTCGTCGTGCCGACAATGTTGAAATCGGCGCCCAGCGCATCGGCCGCCACATAAACTTTACGCTGTGCGTCAATCACGGCATCCGCGCTGTTCGTCAGGTCCAGACGCTGATAGAGCGCCGTTTCCACGGCTTCGTTTTCGTTAAAATCCGGCTCCAGCATCCCGGCCGTTTTGAGGGCTTGAAGGAGACTTTCGTCCAGTCGGAATTCCGTCGTGGTGGGCACGCCCAGCGCGATCTTGAACGCATCCAAAAGAGTTCCGTATTCTTTGACCTCTTGAACATAGAGGTCTCTGGCGATTAACTTCTCCTGACGCATTCGATCAAGCTCTAACAAGGGGAGGCGGCCGGCATTCGTTAATGTTTCAACCCGCTCATACAACCGGCTTAGCGCATTGTAGTTGTCTTCGGCGATCCGGGTTCGCTCGTATCGTTCCAGGATCTGGTAGTATTGCGTGATAATTGAAACAACAAATGTTTTACGGAACCGATTAAACAAACGTATCTGATACAGCACATCCCGCTCCGCCTGCGTCAGATTTTCGGTGACCACTTTGCGATCGGCGCCGCGTAGCAACGGTTGCGCCACCGTCGCCGTCAGGACGGAAGCGACACCTCCCTCCATATTGCCGGAAAGCACATCGAGCCAGGCGGTTGATATTTGAGTACTAATAAAAGTACCTGTCGCCAATAACCGGTTAAAGCCCAAATTCGCCTCAAGCCCGACGACCTCATCGTTCCAGTCGGAGTCGTACCCGCCGCTGAAGCCTCCGAAATACTGTGTCTCGAATAGGTGTCGTGTCAGTCTCAGATCCAATGCCGTTGTATAAAGCAGCTCTTTCTGTAGCTGATAGTCTCTGTTGTGAGCCGTTGCGATGGCAACCGCCTTTGCGAGATTAAGAACGCCGCCGGAGGGTATCGTTTTTTCAATCTGAACGTCATTGGGGGATGGAGTCACATCGCTGATGCGATAGTTCGCCCTGGCTCCAAAATCATCCTTCCATTTATGATCGATAATCCGATAAACGTGCTCGTCGGCTTCGGCTTTGTAGTTCTGACGTGTGCATCCTGCCAGATAGCATAGCCCAATGAGACTAAATATTGTGGAATATAGAAATATTTTATCGTTACGACTATGGATCATCGGAATCCATTCAATTTTTGGTAGGATTATAAGGTTCTGATGCCCACGACCTCGCCGGCGATAAGCTCCAGGCCCTCCGGAATTCTGATCACGATGGGCCGGCCCCATTGCGGAACGGTCGGATTGAGCCACAACTGCTCGGGTATCAATTCCAGCGCCGGACCGACATAATCCACCTGGCATCGCGCTTTCTGTTCCGGCGGTCTTCTCTTGACGATTTCGACGGGTGTCGTTTCTTTCACAAAGCCCAATTGAGCTTCGCTCACGTAAGCCACGATTTCGCTGGGTGCGGTCTCGGCTACCGCCAGGATGGAGTCACCGGCTCGAACCACTTCCCCGGCTCGGCGGATGACACCTTCTCCGGGTCTGTGGAAGATCGCTTGATTCGCCTGCCCCTGAATCGAGATCACAACCCCGGCGAAGGGGGCTTTCAGTTCGATCTCCCGTTGCGTCTTCAAGGCCTCAAGTTGCTCTAAAAGTCCATGAACCAGTTTCTCTTGAACCCGTGCTTCTTTTCTGATGACCTCAAGAGCACTGTCCACAGAGGGGTGCACCAATTGATGCTCGACAAATTCGTCCGCCCTCTGCCGGGCCTGCCCGAGATCCTCCTCGGCCTGAGCAAGCATGTTTTCGTTTTCTTGTATCTTCTTGGCCAAACTGTCGTATTGCACTTTCGCTTTTTGTAATTCATAAGGGGCGACCGCTTCTTCTTTAAGTAACGCCTCGGTGATGTTAACCTCGGACGCCAGATCCGTAAGGAGTATCCGGTCAGATGCGATTTGTGCTTTCAGGGTTAGTATTTGAAGCCTTGTCTGTTCCGCATCGGCAAGAAACCGCCTCATCTCAACGGCGAGGTTTATCTCTCGATCCGCCTTTTCGGCCATCAGGGCTTCCTGGGTCGGAACCAACTGGGCCGTCAGGTGTTCTATTTCCGCTATCGCCGCGTCGAGTTGCGATTTCAACTCTGCCTCCACAATGCTTTCGTTATCGAGTACCGTGTTAATGACGGCTACTGTCTGTCCGGCGTCAACGTGTTCGAACAGCTCAACCCGGAGGTCCGTTAATCTCCCCGTGCAGTTCGCCGCGATCTGACGAACCTGGCCCCTGGCCATGCCCAGGACTTCAAACCGTTGCGCGCGGCGAGAGAAGAGCATGACCACACAGGCCACGGCGCCCAGCCATACCAGCACTGGCAAAAGGTGAAAACGCAAACGAGTTGTCAAGCTACCCAGGCTCATCCTTCCCCTTAAACCTCCAGGAGCCGTTCCTGCATCGTTAGATTCACATTTTCCAATCCTTCGATGCGCTGTAGCTCGGACAGCATTTGTTGGCTTTTGGCCGAGTTTCGGATCATCAATTGATAGGCGTATTCGACCTCCGACGTACCGAAGCCGGTGTCCTGAGCCGAGATAAGAACGAAGCTGCCGCAAAAACGCTTGAGAACCCCGATGATCGGATTATCGGGAGCGACTTGACCTCGATACGTAAACCGCAGAAAACCGTTATGGGGCTGGTGCGTTCCGAAACCGGAGATATACAAATAAATTGCAATTAAACTCAGAACGATCGTTCCGACGACAGCGACGGCATATCGCTGAGAGCCGGCCGCCATGCCCACGACCAACGAACAGAAAATGAACGCGATGTCCCTCGTGTCTTTGACGATATTGCGAAAACGAATAATCGCCAAAGCCCCCATCAAACCGACGGCGGTGATAATACTCGTTCCGATGACGGCCATCACCATGGCGACGACGACGGTAATCAGAATCAACGATTGCACAAAAGACCGCGAATACGACAAGCCGCTATGAGTGAAGTAGTACACCCAGGCCAGAGCCTGTCCGAGAACGAAAGCGAGCAATAAAGATAAAAGCACCGCTTCCGGCGTAAAAGGGCTTCCGGTGGTGGAGGCCCCTTCCAGGGCTTGCCAAATTCTATCCATACTCTACGCTTTCCACTTGAGGGGCACAAAAACCTAACATACATGAATCTTCGATGGAAGAGGCAAATTTCGATATGGACCGTTGGCGCAAATTGAAATACTTCACCATGTCACTCAACCACGCCGGGAAATGGCCGGTGAATTTGATCTCTAAAACAACGCCCGTTCGAGTAAACGGATTTCGCTGCCATCCCGACCCGCCAAGCCGGACCTCCGGCCTGCGGGTGATTTTATACGCCAACTCCCGGTCGAAGGTCACACGCACCCGGTTGCTGGAATCTCCCTCGTAGGCCTGGCGCATATAGCGAACGAGCACTGCCGGCCTGGCCTGGATGCTGTCTATGTACAATTGAAACTGGTTGATCGTATCGACGTCGGCCTTAAATTCCTGAGGCGGCAAAGGCAATCCCGCAAGCAACGCCGGCACATCTTTATCCATCACTCGTGCCCGGCTTTTCATAATTACCGTGTTCAAACGACGTTTAATCTCGAAAAAACGTGGGTACTCTGGCTCATCGGTATAACTGCGGATACGCAACTTGAAACGGTTCTTGAGTCCCCGGAGGCTCTCCCGGCACAGTTGCAAATCCGCTGAGTCCAGATACAGGCTGACGATGGGATAATCTCCCTTTCGCTGCAACTTGGAGTACCGATCCATCTCAAGATAATGTCCGACATAGCGGGCAATAGCCGCCGCCGTGGACTCGGTGATATGATATTTTAACTCGTACCGGCATCCCAGAGTCCGGTCGCCGCCTAATTCGACGGATTTTCTCTTCTTGTCGGATCGGCTATCTCGATGAGAAATGCTCCGAGTTGGCGTTGAATCCCGTTTTGCCGATTGATTATCTGTCATTGACGCTTTCTTTGGTCGATTCGTGTTTAACGATTCGTCATTCGTTTCAAATCACTTTCAATCTTTCCTTCGTCTCATCATTGTTTCGAGGCGATAAAAGCCTTTATTATAGGATCTATAGATCAACAAAACAACCGTACTCTTGGCGCAAATTTTCGATGACTCTTCCTTTTTTACCATCCAGCCCAAATATTTAACCCAAAAAGCTTACCTATTGTAACACAAATTACCATATAAAGTCAATAGGAATCTGGCTTTTACGGCCGATTCGCCAAACATGTAGCCTGAGAATATGATCGCTGAAATGACTGCACGGTTCGTAGGGATGTCAATATTATCTTCAGCAGGCAAAAAAGAGAGTTTTCGATTTGTCTGGATATTATACCATTTCAAAAACAGCCATTCGTAAAGGACACCTCCCCTTCTTAGTAAGATAAGAAAGACAACAAAACAAAGATTATCTATAGGATTCAGGTAAATAGTCCTTGAGTTCCACCCAATAAATGTCAGCCGTATCATTAAAACGATTCAGATTCCACCCGGTACTACGGGTGAAGAACATATATTTCTTGTCCGGAGAGATTCTCGCCCCGAATTCATAATACCCGGTGTTAACTCCAGGCCCCATATTCCGCGGTTCGGTCCAGGTCCCATCCGGCCGGCGCAGGGTCAGGTACAGGTTCGTTTCCGTTCCGTCCAGCGCCCCGGGTCGAATGGAGTAAAAGACCATAAAGGATGCATCCGGGGCGATTCCCGGATGGCAGCCTTTTAAGTTGCCTTTCTCGACAGGGAGCTTTATAGCCTGAGACCAGGTGTTGCCTACGAAAGGGGCAATCCAAAACCGGCCTCGGTCGGTAATAAAGCAGATACTATTATCTGCTGTCACAGAGAATGCAGCCCCCAAAGGATTAAAGGGTGGGCCGAGTTCCTTCGGCGAAGACCATCCTTCGGATGTGCGCATGCAGCGATGAAGACTCCAGCCTTTGGGCGGATCGTACCTGCGGCTGAAGTAGATACTATTGGCATCCGGAGACAGACAGGGCGACCAACTCCTGTATGGAATGCTTTTTATACGCTTGGGCGGTGTCCAGGCTTGGTCCGTATGTTCCGTTATATAGACAAATCCGAGCCGGCGATAACAAAAGGTGTTGCCATCCGCCGAGAAGTGCCCATGAGATTCCCAACGGTGTGGCCGGGTATCGCAGATCAGGCCGGGGGCAAAGATCTGTGCCGTGGATCCGGGTGGGGTTTGTCCCAGGTAGGGTCCTTTGGCAAAGGGCTCGGCCAATGCGACAGAGCAAATTGTCAATACAATACATCCAACAAAAATATACAAATGTGTTTTCATCATTTTGTTTCTCCTAAAAAGATCCCGTAGGGGCGGGCCGCCCACGTCATTGACCAGGCAACGGGCGGGCACAGGGACCCGCCCCTACCGATAGGATTCGGGCAGATATTCCTCGAGTGCAACCCAGTAGATGTACGAATACACGTCGTGTTTCCTTGGATCCCAGCCGTTGCTGCGGTTGAAGAAAAGGTACTTCTTGTCCGGCGAGATTCTCGGACCGAATTCAATAAATTTAGAATTAATCTTTGGGCCCAGATTCCGAGGTTGGGACCAGGTGCCATCCGGCAAACGCAGGATCAGGTTCAGGTCGAAATGCCCATATCCTCCCGGCTTATCCTTGTCGGCAACTACCATAAAAGACTCATCAGGGGCAACGCCCGGATCGCACCCTTCCACTGGGAGCTTGATGACCCGGGACCATGTATCGTTTTCATAAGGAGCGCAAAAAACTCCGCCTCCACTACCTCCACGAAGGATGTAGATACTGTTATTCGCTGCTATCGAGCAGGTCAGTTCGGGATCCGGAGAACTGAGTGGCGGTCCGAGTGTTTGTGGCTCTGTCCAACCTTGTGTTGTCCGATCGCAACGATATATATTGCGTTTGGATAACGGTTCCAACGTAGCGTAGGTAAAGTAAATACTGTTGGCATCCGGAGACAGACTGGGCCCCCAAACCGAAAGCCCACTCTTTCTAATACTTTCTATGAGCTTAGGTGCTGTCCAGCCCTGGTTTGTGTTTTCTGTGATGTAAAAACCCCTGACTCGCATAAAACAAAATGTGTTTCCATCCGCAGAGAAGGCCGCGTTGGCTTCCCATGGGCGTTTTTTGGTATTACAAATCAGTCCGGGAGCAAAGACCTGGGCCGTGGATCCGGGTGGGGTCTGACCCAGGTACGGTCCCTTAGCAAACGGTTCTGCTGTTGCAACAGAACAAATTACCAATACAATACAACCAGTTAAAATATTGAATTGTGTTTTTAACATTATGATTCTCCTAAAAAGGTCTCGCTCCTACCGATAGGCTTCGGGCAAATAGTCTTTAAGTTCAACCCAGTAGATGTCACCCGTGTCACAAACCGCACGCAGATTCCATCCGGTACTGCGGGTGAAGAACATGTATTTCTTGTCCGGTGAGATTCTGGCTCCCCAATCGAAATAACCGGAATTAATTCGAGGACCCATATTCTGGGGTTTGGTCCAGGCGCCATCCGGCAAACGCAGGGTTAGGTATAGGTCTGCATATCCCTGCCCTCCCGGCCGAAAGGCATCGTTGAATACCATAAAGGATTCGTCCGGGGCAATGCCCGGATGGGCTTCGTTATATTGTTGGGTATTCGCTGAGGAGACGTAGATGGCCTCGGACCAGGTGTTGTTCACACAAGGAATGTACCATATGCCTTTTGGCGTCCGGCTGGAAGCGAGGTAGAAACTATTATCCGCTGCTAAAGAAAATGACCATTCACAGCCCGAAGAACTGAGGGGCGGTCCGAGTTTCTGCGGTACGTCCCATCCACTGGTCGTTCGGTTGCACCGAAACATATTGTGGCGGTGGAGCCGGTTGTAGGGGGCAACGAAGTACAGACTCTTGGCATCCAGAGACAGACAGGGCGACCATATTTTGACTGGAACACTTTCTATACGCTTAGGTATTGTCCAGCCCTTATCCGTATTTTCTGTGATAAAAACACCCTTACCTCGAGCAAAACAAAAGGTGTTACCATCCGCAGAGAAGGTCCCATGTGATTCCCACTGTTGTGGCCGCGTATCACAGATCAGCCCCGGGGCAAAGACCTCAGCGACAGGGCCAGGCGGGGTTTGTCCCAGGTAAGGTCCCTTAGCAAACGGTTCGGCAAATACTCGTATGCATCCGGCCCAAACAACGATCGCAATCCAATACCTTAACTGCCGATTTGGTTTCATAAACTATCTCCTTTCGCAAAGAGCACACATCCGCCTTCTAATGTGCTCATCCCGCAAAAGGAAATTTGTTTCAGAAGAAATGATTTAAGGTT
>JAFGTG010000229.1 GCA_016934255.1 Sedimentisphaerales bacterium | reverse complement strand
GTATCCGTCGAAAACGCCGCACGGTGGTCTTATTTCTGGAAGGTAAACAACTGGAAGTGGCGTTCGATGATATTTGCAAGCCGTTTGGTGTTTAATCAGGCTATCAGGGTATCGGGATATCAGAATCTCAGAGTATCAGGAGCGGATGTCAGAATTCACCTGCTACCCCGATCATCTGAAATGTAACGTTTCAGAGTGGATTCCCGCCTTCGCGGGAATGACAGACCGTGATATGTTCTTGTCACAGAAAGTTTTGTTATCATTGCGCTATCGAAACAGGTCCGTTTGAGTAAATTTTAAAATATTCTTGCAGTCTTTCTGTCGGTATGATATTTATCGTGTATGGATGGAGGTGTGAAGAGACGCCAACGTAGCGCATCTTCCCACCCGTAAAGGACGTACCTAACATTTTTGCTTATGCAAAGGGAATTGTATGATTGCTTTCAGGGAAGAGAGCCATGCCGGAAAATGGAACCGGCATTCCAATCTTGGGCACATTTGGCGCCTCATCCGGCTTGCCCGGCATACTCCCTTTTTTGCGCATCCTGAATTCCCTCGGTCTTTCAATGTTCACCTGTTAATGGAGGAGCAGAAACATGGCAAGTAGAAAAACCAAGACCGCGCGTCCACTCATCGCCTGCGCCGGACAGGACCAGCTCGTTTATGCACGCTATGACGGAACGGCTTCCGTAACTCTCGACGGCTCAGGCTCGAACGGCTCCAAAGCGCATCGACTTACCTATACGTGGTACCTGGGGGGCTCGCCCGTTGCGATGGGGATGCACCCCACCCTCAGGCTCATTGCGGGAGAGCACACGATTTCATTAGTCGTGAGTAATGCACGGCAAGAATCCGAACCGAGCCAGGTGGTGATTATTGTCATGGAACCTTTGGAAGTGGAGTGCAAGATCCACCCGCCGAGCAAGACCTTTTTTAAGAATGATCCCGAGCTCATGGCCACCCTGACTCTGCCCCCGGGTATGACAACAGACCAGATCAATTCGGCCGAGCCGCTCCGCCTCTATCCCAACGGGGTCGAAGTGAAGCACCAATATAACATACAATGGCGGCGACAAAAAGAAACACGTGCAAACGTCTTTGTTTTCTTTCATAAGGATATGTTGAAACGCATCTCCCCGGATGGTTCTGCGGAAGTGGCTATTTCAGGTCAACTGAAGACGGGACAGTATTTTTACGGCATCGATACCGTTCAAGTCATAGATCGAAACCTTAAAACGGTATCCACTATGACATATCCTTGACGGCTTTATGGCTCATTGCGGGCATGCTGAAACATCGTTCAATTCGATAACGTGGAATCTATTTTCCCGGATTTTTACATTAGCCAAATCTAAGCTCGGATTTTCTCCATGGTCCGGGTCGAATGATGTGTTGTAACGTGTTGGATTGCCGTTGATGAAGATATATGGGAAACCCGGGATGATAAAAGGAACGAATCTTTCAAGACGGAGCACATGAAGTTGACATCCTTAAAACAATGGTTCTCGAATGGCGCGTTTATCGTGAGTGTTATGATCGTAACGGGTTTCGTGACGAACTGTTCCGCGAAAGAGGCAAGAATAATCCCCATACGAAGAGTGATTGATCTGAACATCGGGGAAAGACAGACCATCACCTTGAGCGATGGACAACGGGTGAAAGTTTTACTGATTCGTTTGAATGAGAAGGTTGATACACTCAGTTCGGCCGTTCGGTCGGCACAGGCGGTTGTTCTTATCGACGGGCAAAAGATCGTATTGGATGTAGCCAACTACCACCTGCCCGTAACCGTGGGGTGCGTGCAAGTGGACTGCCCGGTCACTAAAGCCTATCTATGGGAAAGTCGTCATACAAGATGGAAACTCCAGAAAGATGCCCGGCTGAGGTTTTGGCCGAAAGGTTCGCCTCTTTTAGAGCTGGGCATGTTTGTTTATCCTCTAAAGCAACGACTATTTGCTAATGATACGCAAATGGCCAATGATCCGGTGACGTTCGGCGTACGCACTTTCCGTGCTCAATCGGGACATTACCCGGCCCGGGTGGAACGGACGGATGAAAATGGTTTCAAGGCAATCGCCCACTTACATATTGAGGTCGGGATTCACGAGTGCGTACAAAAATAAACTTTACTCGAGAAACAGTGGTTTACAAAGAAGTTGATGTGCATTAATTTGAATAGAAAAAATGTAGTTACCTACTATTGTATTTTTGGGGGATGCAAGATGCACAAGCCTTTTACCCGGAATGTACTGGGCATGGTCGTCATGCACCTGCTTACCGGCGTCGTCGCGGGTCAGTCTTATCATTTGGCTTTTTCCACTTTCTTCGGTGGTAGCGCCGGAGACGGCATTCGTGATGTGGAAGTAGATGGCCTCGGCAATATCTATGTGGCCGGAACGACACGCTCTGCGAATTTCCCTACAACACAAGGTGCTTATGACGAGCATGTGGACGTAAGTCTGGGAACCACTCGCTGGGGATACAATTCTGAAATCTTCGTTGCCAAGTTTAGTCCTACGGGACATCTCATCTGGTCAACCATCATCGGCGGCCCAAATTCGGAAGAGGCTTATGGTCTTGAAATAGACAGCAAAGGTTACGTCATCGCTCACGGCCGGGGCGCTCCCGGCTCGCCTATCACATCAGGCGTCTATCAGGAAGAATTCAAAGGCGGTGGCGGTGGCGACCCGGGCAATCCGCATAATACGGCCCAGAATGCCTATATCTGCAAACTCTCTCCCGACGGTTCCTCGCTCGTATGGGCGAGTTTCTTCGGTATCGATCATTTGCACCGCGACTTGGCATTGGATAAGAATGATGACATCTATGTGACCTGGTGTGTCCGTCCGAAAGAGAACGATTCGACCCATTGGAATTCCTGGATGGAACCCTCCTGGAACGCTCATGCCTTTCAGCCCAATCCTCTGGGGGGAGCCGATTGCGGCGTAGCCAAAATCGCTTCCGACGGCAGCCGGGTCATCTGGGCCACCTATCTCGGAGGTTCTGATTATGATTCGATTGAAGCATCCATTGACGTGGATACCGGGGGATTCGTCTATGTGGGACTCCAAACACGGTCAAAGGATATTCCGACGACGCCCGGTGCCCACGATCGCACGCATAATGGAGGCGTGGACTGGTATGTGGCGAAACTTAAGCCGGATGGATCTGATATTGTGTACGGAACGTATATCGGCGATGAGGGCAACAACTGGCTGAATACCCACAATCTGGTTGTGGACGACGAAGGAAATTGCTATTCATCGACGTGTGCTTTCAGCACAGCTTTTCCTACAACGCGAGGAGCTATTCAAAGGACGTACGGTGGGGGCAATGTTGATTGGGGTATCGTAAAACTCTCTCCCACGGGCGCCCTTCTGGCCGGGACACTGCTTGGAGGAAACGGCGGCGATAATCCGGACGGCATTCGTATCGATCCCCAGGGAAATCTTGTTTTGTTCGGACAAACCCGCTCTGCTGATTTTTCTATCTGTAGCGATGCTTATCAATCGATTAAGGGTTCAAAAGACGATGCCGTTATTGTAGCGTTGAGTCCAAATCTCGACAGGCTTATCTACAGCACGTTTCTGGGCGGTAACGGCAACGACGCAGGCAGAGCCGGTTGCGTGGGTAGAGATGGCAGCCTGATTGTCGCGGGATCGTCCTCGGGTGAAAATTGGCCGACTAAAAACGCATTCCAAGATGCGTGCAAAGGCCCTGGGGACGCCATTATTGCCAAATTATCTCCCAAATCAAATTGAACATTATGATGGGGTGTTGTTGCACTATTCGTGCTTTTAGCGATGCTTTTAAAACCACATGACAATGCCGGCCCATTCACTTTTTGTCATACGCGACAGTCGAATTGTTCGGGAGGAATCTTGATCGTATATTGACTATTGGGAGCCGGGTCAAGCTAAATAGGTCAGAATCAATGAACCGATAATGCGTCTCATCGAATTTTATAACAGCATTTGATTTTCGGAATTGCGCGTCTCTCCCACACTGGTGACGTAGATGCCGGAGCGGTCTTTGATGGGGCATTTATTCTGGCAAATCCCGCAGCCCACACAGAG
>JAFGTG010000228.1 GCA_016934255.1 Sedimentisphaerales bacterium | reverse complement strand
TAAAAAATGCTGTTTGTGCAGCAAGTCTTCCGGCGGATAACCACAAATCGCCAACTCCGGAAAAACCAGCAGATCGACATCGGCCTGCACCGCCCGGTCATACATCTGCCGCATCCTCTTCATATTGCCGGCCAGATCGCCGACGACGGCATTAAACTGTCCCAGTGCTATCTTCAACGTAGGTTACCCCGGTTTTTTCATCTATTCAAAATACAAAAATACGGAACGAGAGTCGAATCCGTTACGGCCACTTCATGCTACAAAACAACCTTTCTCCCGGCAAGACCCTTTCCGACAAGAAATAAAGCTCATGATACTTCTTTCTCACTGAATCGCTTCTAAAATGAGTGTTTTCCTTTTGAGCGATTCCCGATGGTGAGTGGGATGGCCGCAGGCGTTTAATTAGGTATCCTTGGGAATCTTCGGTTTCACCCCTTCCCACTGCAATCCCCCGATGATGGCCTGGGCAATATTGGTCAGATGATCCCCGATTTTTTCGATATTGTCCACAAAATCGATGAAGATAAGGCCCGTCTCCGGCGTACACTTGCCCTCGCTCATCCGCTGCACGTGGCTACGTCTGAAAGTGACTTGCATTTGGTTTAGCATGTCTTCATGCTTTTTCGATTGTCTCGCTCCATCCGCATTGTTCGTTGCCAAAGCCTTGATGACTTTATCGAACATCGCCACGACCTCTTCTTTCAACTGCTCCGCCTCGGCGCGCGCCTCACTGCTGAAATCCAATTTTTGATCTCTTTTCCGCTCGGCAATCTCGATAATGTTTACAGCATGATCGCCAATACGCTCCAGATCATTGACGGCATGCAAGAGCACGGGCAGCTCGGTGGAGACTTCATCCGAAAGCGTCTTCCGCGACAGGGAGGAAAGATACGTCGTGATCGCGAGCTGAAAATCGTCAATATAATCTTCCATCTCGCGGACCGTTTTAAAGGATTGCTTGTTGCCGTCAAGGATCCCATCGATCGAAAGCAAGAGAGTTTTTTGGGCGGTCTTGCTCATTCGAATAATCTCACGCTTGGCTTGGCCGAGGGCAATAACGGGCGTGTTCAAGAGATGGTTCTCAAGAATCACCGGTTTACGGGCAACCTCGCTTTGCGTGACCGGGATGATTTTCATCACGACAGATTGTAGCAGTTTGATCAACGGTAGAAAAACGATGGTATTGAAAACATTAAATGTACAGTGCGCGGCAAAAATGTGGGTCATAATCGTTGTCCGTGTTAATGCACCCGGAGTGAGCCACTTAACAGCGGTCGCATACCAACCCAGCCAAACCGGAAGAAGCATATACAAAACACCAATCACATTGAATATCGTATGACCCATCGCCGTTCGTTTTGCATTTCGCGAGGAGCGCAGCGCCGCGATCTGAGCCGTGATCGTCGTGCCGATGTTGTCGCCCAATATATACGGTACGGCAACCGTGAGAACCTGATCCCAGTTCGTTCCGAATGCCCCCTGCCACGCGAGCACCTGAACCATCGCAATAGACGCCGAACTACTCTGTAAAAGCATCGTTATGAACGTCCCCGCCAAGACCGCCAGAAGCGGATTATGTCCTAACCATATTAAAATCCGTTGAGCTTCCAGGCTGTCTTGAAGAGGCGCGAAGGCTTCCTTCATGAAATGAATACCCAAAAAGAGCAACCCGAAACCAACTAATATTTCGCCGGCATTTCGCACCTTTTGCGATTTCCCGGCGATCGTCAGAAGAAAACCCAGTCCGATAGCCGGAAGGGCGTAGTTTGTAATCTTAAAAAGCGCCAAAACGGAGACCAAACCCGCTGTGATGGTCGTGCCGATATTCGCGCCCAGAACAACACACAGCGACTGTCTCAGCGTCAATAAGCCCGCGTTGACAAGCCCGACGGTCATGACCGTCGTCGCCGAACTCGACTGGATCAGCGCCGTGGCCAATGCTCCCGTGATGATTGCAACAACGCGATGTCTCGTCAGCACTTCGAGAAGACTTTTCAGTTTCTGACCGGCCACTTTCTTTAAACCATTCGACATTAGTCCCATCCCGAACAGGAAAAGGCCTAATCCCCCGATCGTGCCAAAAATTCCGTCGCGTATGGCACCTCGCTTCTGGTCTCTGGAGGCAATGCGTATCTCATTCTCCACAAGGTCTTGAATCGCAACATCGAAAGCTGCGCGATCCTCCTCCCATAATCCCTTTAACGTCGCCACCTTTTCCTTATCTTCGATCCATCGAAGCGAGTTTCCGATCTCGTCTTTCGTTAACCGATCCAACTCCTTATGGTGCAATATTTCAAGCGCCTCGGCCTTGGCAAAATCTTCCTTTGCAATTCCCTTAAGAATGATTTCGATTTTCTCCTCGGGAAAAAACTCTCCTTCGGCTACGTCCGGCGTCGCCACCTCCTTTTGTTCAGCAGCAATGCAAAAGCCCAAGCCTATAAGCAGAAGGAATACTGAAAATCGTAGAAAGCGATTGGACGTTTTAGACATTCGTGATCGACTCCCCTAATCCTCGCTCGATAAAGTAATCAATATCACTCAACGGTAAAATCGTCGAGGTGGCGATGTTCGTCAAATGGGCGACGATACGTTTGAAGTGTCTGGCGATCAGGACATAACATACCGCGCGGTTGGTTAAAAGGGAAGCTTTGGCAATCCGTTCGACCAAATGGTCACAGTGTTTGGCAGTTCTGTTCTCAACATCCCACGCCTTGCGTGCCTTGTCCTCGTCAGCGTTGAAGACCGCATCTCGTGTGATTCTGAAAAGTGAGAGAATTTCCTTATCCAACTCGCCGAAATATTCGGAATATTCCTTCCGATCGAGGGGTTCGTTCAGAAGTTCCACGACCTCATAGAGGTTCTTGCAGTAATCCCCAAGTCGTTCTCCATCCTTAACCACACTCATCAGAATCAGGCAGACGGAAACATCAACCGTCGGCTGGAGAGCGAGATGCTCAATGATCCTCCTTCGCATTTGCTTCTGAAGCGTGTTGATTTGCTTGTCCGCAGCGTGGATTTTCTGCCCGAGATTCGCCTCATCTGCGTTCTCCAGCAACACACGGCAAACCACCTCGAACATGCGTTCGGCGCCTTCAAGCATCTCCCGGAATTCACTGTACACCTCATCCAGGAAGTGCCGCCCCTTCCAAAAGCTCCGCAAATTTTTAAACATCCGTCTAACGTACCCTCAACAGTGTTCTAAGCGGCGATTTCATAAATTCCTGATAAACAAAGCCTCATAAGCGTTACTTTACAGAAATTGATCCGGTGCGCCCACAATAAACTAACAAAATCCTAATACGCACCTAATGGAACACTAACATATTTCCCACAATAGACCGATAACCACGTGCGGATTCCATTTCCTCCTAACATTGTAGAATAAGTTCGGGTCGGCTGGTTTTATCATACGCTTGCTGATTGTGGTCACACCTAACACAAAACTAACAAAATTCCAACGTTCCACTAACAACGCCCGCTTACGCTACAAGCTCGTTAAGAAGAGTAAATCTTGTTTTCAATAGCTGGCAAATCCTGATTTTTAAATCTTCCGAAACAGGGGGCCTTGCTTTCAGCCTCACGCTTAATGCTTGGGCTTGAACTTCACCAAAACCTCATAGCAAGGCCCCTTTATATTCATACCTGGGGCTGAAAGTTTTACGTACATTGGAGGATAATACGAAAACCGGCAGGTCAAAAACGATTGCAGGTCCATGGAAGTGCTTGCAATTCACCTGAAAAAATAGCATGATACTGTTTGACGATCCATCGAAAATGCCGGATTTCTACACCTCGTGGGGTAGGCAGATCGGACTTTGATAAGGGCATTCAGGCAAGGAACTTTATATGAGCAAGTCGATGAGAGTATTCGCATATTTTGTCTGTGTAATCTTAAGCGCAACAACCCAGAGCCGGACGGCCTCAGCCGGGCAAATTAGCGGGGAACTTAAAAAATGGCACAAGATAAC
>JAFGTG010000227.1 GCA_016934255.1 Sedimentisphaerales bacterium | reverse complement strand
CAACTTCGGCAAGGCCGTCGGCAAAATATTTCTTAGCCTCCTTAACGGGGATACCTTGTGTGTTGCGTTGTTTCGGAGAACCGAAAATCATCACCTCACCGCCAAGATCGCCGCAGAAATCGATCAGTTCATTGAAATACGCCATTGTTTTTCGACGAACGGCGGCATCCGGCGTCGTAAAATGCAATCCCTTGGGCGGCGGCGCCAACAGCCAATGCAGTCCGACACATTCGATCCCGGCACGTTTCATGGTCGAGACCATCTCCTTTCGCTTTGCCGGACTTATTTCCTGCACGCCCTCTTTAACCAGCGTAAACGCGGCAATTTCCACTCCCTGATAGCCGGCATTGCCGATGATCCGGCATTGCTCGGCCCAACTGAGTTCCGCCATGCTCTCATTACACATGGCGTATTTGAAACCACTCCATTTGCGAGACATCCTTTCATTGCTCCGGCAACTCATTAAAGATCCACTGAGTGCCGCCCCACCGAGAACACACGCGGATGTTTTGAGCAAATCTCTCCGGCTGGAATCCAACATGGCTCTACCTTTCCATTAATGATTCTTCATATAACCTGTATGGGGCTGGGATCATCCCGATGCTTTCGTATGTTCTTTGAGCTATCATATTCTCCTGCTCGACGTAGAGTCGTAAGCCACACACGTCCGTTTCGAGTAACGCCTTTTCCTTCACAAATTCATAAAGCCGTCTAAAAACGCTCTGCTTTCGATACTCCGGCTTGATATAGACGCTCTGAATCCACCAGAACAAGGCGTCCCGCCAGTCGCTCCACTCGTATGTGACCATCAGTGATCCGACGACCTGATGATCGATCTCAGCAATGACGTAAAATCCATGCCGGGGATGGCTCAGGAGATTTTTCACTCCCCTGGCCACCACGTCCGGAGAGAGTTTCTTTTGCTCCGTCTCCCACGCCATCGCAATATTCGACTTGACCAGCGCCTGTGCATCCAGCCCTTCACCCATCCTGATCAACAACTCATTCGCCATGCCTGCGCCTCATGGGTTTTCAACTCGAATCGTTTCAAGAACATGCCAACATACTCGCTGTAAAGAGGACAGCAATAATCATTCGACTGGAATGACTAATAGGCACTCCAGAGATACATAATCTGGGGGGTCGCTAAGTCATAAAGCGTGTCCCTGTTGAGCTTCAGCAAATTGGGTTTCTTCATGCTCAACATATCCGCCAAAGAAAAAGGCTTGCGATACTCCACGACCCGCGCACGTTGAATCCCCGCTAACGATTTGATCTCTTGGATGGCCTCGTCCAGATAACCAATGCCATCGATGAGCTTCTCATGAACGGCTTCCTGAGCGCCAAAAATCCCTCCGTCCGCCAATTCCCGGACTTCATTAGGATCCAGTGACGCCTTTCGTCCTTCAACAACAATGTCAACGAACCGCTCAAAGGCGGGTGTCATGACCTTCTCTCGCATATATGTAAGCTCTTCTTCCGAGGGCTTCCTAAACGAGCTGGGCCAATCCTTCTTCTGGCCCGACTTGATCGTTACCGGCATGACACCGAGCTTGTCTTCCAACAATTCCTGAACGACGAAGTACGAACTTATCACACCAATCGAGCCGGTAATCGTGGTGGGTTCGGCGATGATTTTATCACACGCCACCGAAGCGTAATACCCCCCCGACGCGGCTACGCCCTGCATGAATGCGATGACCGGCATGCCTCTTTCTTCCCTGAATTTCCGAATCTCTTTGTAGATTCGGTCGCTGGCCGAGATGGTCCCGCCCGGCGAATTCACACGGATAATCAATCCTTTAACGTGCCGATCCTGCCGAGCCGCCTTGAGCTGGGCGTACACGTCCTCAGCGAGAGGTCCATGAATAATCCCCTCGACCGCCACCACGGCGATCTTTTGAGTCGCCGGACCTTCCCGCACGACTTCTTCAGTGAGAATGCCCGCATGGCCGGTCGCTAAAACGGCAACGACACCGATCAGCATCAGAAACAAGGCGATATTGGCCATCACCGATATCGTCAGGAGAATGCCCCAGAAAATCCTCCACCCGCTTCTCTTTCTCGGAGGCGGCGTCGAAATGGGGACATTGGCGCCAAGACCGTGAATCGGCGGTTCTGATGGAGGCGGTGGTGACGGCTGCGAAAGATCATCATTTCGCTCATAATCCATGTCATATCCTTTCAAAAATAACGGTTTTATTGTAAACCCTCAAACCACAACCGTCAATTCTCATCCATTGGCACCAAAACACAATCATCCGGATACCCCTCCATCGAATAGGTCCTCCACACAATCCCTCGATCATCTTCAATAAGCGTGTAATTTCCTGGTGAATCCTCTATCTTGATGGATTCACCCGTGAATATATTGACCGTGTCTTTTGAGATGAAGTAATCGCTCAAAAACGTTGCAATTTCGTCTTTATTCATACTCGCAAAGCCATCATGCTCTTCCGCAAGGATTTGTATTTCCACCGCTCTAAGTCTTCGTTCTTTATAATCGGACATCCAGTGAGGCAATCTTCTTCCGCCTGTGGAAATAATATTCGTTTTTGGCAATACAGCATATGTTATCCCGTAAATCAAGAAGGAAAATAATAGCACGGGAATGGCAATCCATTTTAAGAAAAGAAACTTTCTCCCCTGTTTTATCGCCCTGAAAAAAGGCCAAGCCAAAACAACGGGTAATATGCACCAAAAAATAAAGCAAAAAGCCAAAGCTTTGCCTCTGGCCCCACGATGGCTGTAGTAAAACTTTCGAAAGGATTCTTTTGTTTGAAGCTGTAAGGAAATATCTTCACTCATCGATTCCGACGTGAGTACGCCGGAAAACCTGCTTAGCACACAACCATCCCACATCTGCTTTCGGGCGTCCGGATGCCCGATCGCCTGATGATAGCTTTTCCCGACAAAACCGGGGAGCGGTTCTATTTGATAAACGCGCCGCACTTTCATTTGTTCGAGATGGTACGTATCGGATATATCAAGAGTCAATTGTTTACATACCGCTCGCTTTTCGGCTATCACAAACAGTTCCAAATAGACATCCGCGCCCGTCGTTCCCGTAAGTCGAACAGGATAAATGGGAACGTCGGTGACAAACGACATCGACAGGGGATGGGGCTTGCTGTAACCCTCGTTTTCTCTGCGGAGTTTGGCGGCCACAAAACACCAATGATCCTTGACATAATCAGAAACAATACTTTCGTCCTTTTCAGATAATCCGGTAAAACCGTTGTTCAGCAGCCATGTATTTAAAGCTTCAGAATTGTCCGCCTCGAGAACAGCAAGATCGTAACGGCCGATTTCCTTTACATCATAGATTCTAATTCCGGAAGAAGTTCTAAACGCAATCCCTTGAAAACGTACACCTAAAGTCGGCGTAAAGAAAATGATGGAAACAAACAAAAGAAAAATCAACAATACAATCCGTGTCGTCGATTGGGTTCCCACCAGAATTAGAGTCATCAAAGTAATGAGAAGAGCAACTCGCCATAGCGCATTGATCTCATTTTTAAGATCATGAATGATTTTTGGCTGCACGGCCAAACTGAAAGTTTGAATCAACCCCGGCGAGACTTTTTTGAATTCCGTAGGTACCGAAGGTAAAGGAATGATCCAGCCAAACTCATGGCCCTTACCGTCGAGTGAAGATTCAATCGTGAGCTTTTCGATTCCGTCCTTATAAACAAGGAT
>JAFGTG010000226.1 GCA_016934255.1 Sedimentisphaerales bacterium | reverse complement strand
GAAAACGATGATTGGCAGCATCTTTTCGATTTTGCGGTTGCATTGAACACACGGTCGAGCAGTCCGGCCTACGAACACACAATCGAGTCCGTCATCCATCCCGAGCATTTCGCCAAGGTTCTGGCGATTCGTCATGCCCTTGGCGACTGGGACAGCTACGGATACACACGCGGCAAGAACAATTATTTCTACTATGCCCTCCCGGAGGGTAAGTGGTACCTCTTGCCCTGGGATATCGACTTCACGCTGGGTTCGGGCAATGGGGCCAGTACGAGCCTGTTCTCCGTCACGTCCAGCGAATTCCCGGAGGTCAAGCAATTTCTGGATTATCCCAAATATAAGCAGATGTATCTGGATGCATTCGAAGAGCTGGTGAACGGCCCCTGGCAAACGTCGTATGGCACGTCCGATCCGCCGACGGCTTTCGATCAGTTCCTGGATGACGCGGCGGATGCTTTAATCGCCGATGGCGCCGGCGACGGCCGGAGGGATGGCATCAAACAATTCGTTCGCAACCGTCGGGCGTATATCCTAACGCAAATCCCGACTGGTCGCTAACTGAGCCACAGAGGCTAAGGGAATTGATTAATGACAAATGACTATTGACTATTTGTGCGTCAGCAACCCATTCGTTACGAGCAAATAGTCATTAGTCAATAATCAATAGTCAATATTCATAAGGGAATCTTGAAGTTTTTGAGCGCGTTGCTCCAGGTGTTGTACATTTTCGAGGCTAATCGACTTGCGATAGCGCAGCAACACGTATTCGCGATACCAATCCGATATCTTCGTCCATAATCCATCGCCCTGATCACGCTGCCGAAGTCGGTGAGAAAACGCGTGGAGTGTTTCACTCGGCTCACGAAGCGGTCCGGCGGTTTCAACCTTTCGATCCATTTTGTGTAGCATTTTATGCAGAGGGATGAGGATCGGATTAATGGGCTTGGATTGTGAGGCAAGAACCAATTTCCTTCGGCGGTAAAATCGCGACAGAAACCATGCCAAAGTTCCTGTAAGCAAACCTGTTAAGAGCAATGTGCCTGCGAGAATGCCGTAGGATTCAAACAGCCAGCTTGGCAAGCCGAGGAGGCCATACTCGAATAGGGCTTTTAAAAGCTGGCGCAACACCGCGCCGGCGCCGCTGCCGATGTGCTCGATTTGTTCTTCGAAGGTCGCTGCGGTGGAATCTTCTCCGACGGTTGCCTCGACGATGGACCACTGATTTCGTTCCCGATCCCAGGCTTCGACCCAGGCATGGGCGTCCATGTTCCGGGCGACCCACAGGTCCTGTTGGTTATCGTGTTCCGTGACCAAAAAGCCGGTGATGTATCGCGTCGGCACGTCCGCCAGACGCAATAGAATCGCGGCGCCGGAAGCGAAGTACTCACAATAGCCGCTGGTGGCGTCGAGCAGGAAGTAGCTTACCTTGTCCTCGCAATCCGGTGGAATGTCCGGGGCGAGCGAGTAAGTATAGTGAGTCTGGAAATGCTTGATGACCGCGTCGATTTTCTCTTCGGTGGTGGTGCATCCGGCAAAGATGCGCTCGGCTAATTGATAAATACGCCGGTCGAGTTTCAGCGGGACATCGAGCATGCGGCGCACGCTGGACGGGGGCTTTCGATGAACCTGATCTCTGAAAGTAATCTTGTAATTCAAGCCGACACGTAATCTTCGAGCATCCAGAATTTCGTTGTTATCCCAGAGCAGAAAACGTAAAGGTGCTTGAATATAAACTGTTCCCAAGGGAGTGAATAGAGCGTCGGCAAAGTGAGATACATGCTGGATGGTTATGTTCTTGCAAAGGTCCGGGTCGAAATCGCTCAGACGAAAAGAATTTTTCTGGCCCCTGAAATACATACCGAATGGTCTGTTCTCGGGTAGCACTTCCTGTTTCGTCGCCAAATCACTCCACTCGGAATTGCGATAGCTCTCGAATGCACAGGCGCGCAGGTAACCCGGGCAATCATCGGATTGGATGTTCAAGACGGGTGACGCATCGAGATCCCCTTTGATCGCGAGGATGCTGGCCAGTGCGCCGCTCGTGGAAAATCCCACTTGCGAAACGTTCTCAGTCGAGCCGCCTGTATCCGCTTTCGTTCCCCATAACCAGAGGGGGATATAGTTCACCACTTCCACGCGGCCGTAGAGAAGCGTACCGGTGATCCAGCCGGTATTGGCGGCGACGAGAAGAATCAGGCCGAAAACCAATCCTCGAGAGGCGAATTCGCTCCGCCATAGTTTTGGGGGTGCCGTGGCCGCACGTGCGGGGATTAATTTTTGATTGGTTTCACGCGCTGAGACAGCGTACAGTACCAGCAGAATGACGGATAGGAGTTCCGAAAACCGAAACGCAAGATATAAGTCGTCCAGCAGAAGGACTTGTCCGGCGGAGATGGTTACGGCGATGTGATATAAGCCCAACGAAGATGGGAGCCGTTGGGGTAATCCGAGGAACAGGATAAGGATCATCGACGCGAGGAAATACCGGGCGATGGTTTGCCAGGCGATGGCGGGGGCTTGGTCGGTGACGAAACGCCCGGAGACGCTGGCATAACGAAATTGCAGGGCGAACATGCCGGCCAGAAAAAGCAGGAGGATGGATTTAATAACGCGCCTGTCGGGTCGGATATTCCATATAAAACGCCGCCGCAGACCCAGCATCCCTAACATACACAAAATGGCGGGATAGGCAATGTCCCTGGAAGCCAGACCGGTAAGCACCGAGCTTGTCAGAATCATCGTGATGGCTATGGCCTTTTGTGTTTTCATATGTGTTCGATGTGCCCGGATAGAATCTCATCTGCAGAAACGAAACGAATCTTTTCATCCCAGTTTTCACTGTCCTGGTTGCTCTGTATATTCTGAGGCTCTCCAATCATCAGAACCGTTGTGTGGCAACCGGCCTGGTAGGCCAGTTCGATCATGTGTCGGTAGGTCGGAGTCCAATTCATCAAGATAAAGACAACCTCGGATATCTCACGAAACTGACGGATCCATTTTTTTTCATTGAGTTCGGTCGGCTCCCTTCGGGTCGGCTCCACGACGGCAAGCGTTTCGTGTATTCTGTCCAGTCGTAGAGTTCTCGGACAGTCCGTGAACCGGTGGAGGTCGGACCCGATGAGCAGCAGATCGATCAGGCGATCTCTATTCATACTGAAAGCGATGGAAGCGCAAAGAGAAACTGCGGCTTCGAGTTCTTTATTCTCAGTTGTTTGCTGTTGTTGTTGTCCTTTGGACTCCTTATGGAGAGTATCCGGGACAAGATGATCTACGACCAATGCGGCGGCGTAATCGAAATCATCATGGTATTCCCTGGTTGCCGGCACGGCCAGACGGGCCCAGGCCCGAACGTCGATCTGTCGGGGCGAATCCCCCGGCAGGAAAGGTCGGTTTCCGGCGTATTCATTCGAGTGTCCCATGCGCCCGACGGGTCTTGAACTGCCGGTTTGCACCTGTCGGTAGATACCGTGGGTGGGGACTTGAATCGCATAGAAAGCCGGAAGAACGATAAGATTTTCCTCGACAGGGTGAAAGGTTCCGAAACGAAACAGATTGAAGGGGAAGCTGGATTGGCACACCGGCTGCTTGATGTGATAATGGCCACGCCGCGTGGATTTGATCGACAGGGTGACTTCGATGCTTTCGTCAGGACCCAGACGTGAGATAATTTGCTCATCGCCGGTCTGCTCGATTCCTTCAGGTAAAGCGTTAAACGTTACCCATAGATTGTAAACGGGGAAGCGCCCGACGTTTTTGACCTTATAGCGTAATACGGTGTTCTGGCCGGCCATGATCCGGTCGGGCAGTGTGCCGTTGAGCTTGATTCTCGGGCGCAGAATAAAACCAGCCGCTAAGGCGAACAGGACGACCCAGACCAGGATAGAGAGAATCCCGAAGGCCGGAAAGGCCATAGCTGTGAGCGCGACAAATACAATCCCGTTGAGCGCAACCTTACCGGCGTCCGTTAGACCGAAACTCAATAGACCTTCTGAACGATTTATCGTTTGTTCTCGCTTTCTCATACCGGAACTTTGATATGTGCCACGATATCTTCCAAGATTTGCTTGGCGGTTATACCGCTATGACGTGCTTTACTGGTTAAGAGAATACGATGCGGCAACACATAAGGAATGAGCCACAAAACATCGTCCGGAATAACAAAATCGCGCTTCTGGAAATATGCTCTGGCCCTGGCCGCCCGGGACATCATTAAAGTGCCACGCGTACTTAAACCCAGTTTGAGGCGATTGTCCCGGCGGGTGGCGTGAACGATTTCGACGATATATTCCAGGATGCTATCGTCCACGTGGATGCCGGCGGCATCTTGCTGGATGTGTTGAACCTGTTCGAGCTGGAGGACTGGCTCGATGCGCTCGAGCGGCTCGTTCAATTTATGGGATTTGAGAATGTCCACTTCCACTTCGGCCGCCGGATAACCGAGGGAGAGGCGGACCAGAAAACGGTCCATCTGGGCTTCCGGCAGGGGGTAGGTGCCGTGGAATTCGATGGGATTCTCCGTAGCGACGACCATAAAGGGCTTGGGGAGCGGGTAACTCTTGCCTTCAATCGTGGCCTGGTTCTCGTTCATGGCTTCCAAAAGGGCCGATTGGGTCCGGGGCGAGGCGCGGTTGATTTCATCGGCGAGGAGGATATTGCAGAAGATCGGGCCGGGGTCGAATCGGAAATCCCCATTGACCGGATTATAGATTGAAGATCCTAAAATATCGGCGGGCAGCAGATCGGGCGTGAATTGAACGCGTCGAAACTTAGCTTCAATGCTTTTGGCTAATGCTTTGGCCAGGGTCGTTTTACCCACACCGGGTACATCTTCGATCAATACAGACCCTCCGGCAAGTAACGAAACGATCAAAACATCAATACATTCGCTTTTCCCATAAATAACCCCCTGTAAATTATCCTTGAGTGACTCTAACAATGAGTTGTTTGTTTGAGTTGTTTCCAATATGTTTCTCCCTTAGAGTTGATTATTGACTATTGACTAATGAACAGATGCGCAGAGTTTACGTTTGCCATAATAGGGCTTAGTAGGTTATACGAACTGCCCAAGTTGTTTAAATACAAATAGTTCATAGTCATTTTTCAATAGTCAATCATTAAATACGATATTGTAAAACAATACGTTTGGATTGTGAATCAGGTTCTTAATGATCTCAGTCGTCGAAGTGAAAAATTGATATTTCTCCCGTCCTTCATGACAAAAGGATATGATTTCAGTAGAATTCAGGTTATGCATATTATTCGCAACCGTTATGGCACTTTACTGATGGAGGATGTATATCCTTGAAGTCAGATGGGAAATATCAGGTACTGACAGCTTTGATCTTGTTAGCTGTGGCTTCTATATTATGGTTGCTTGCAGCCCTATTTGTATTTCGGATTGTCAATATCTTCGATGCTTACTTGATGAAATTTCCGGGACCGTGGATTACTTTTGGATTGATGGGAGTGTGCCCCTTTGCGGGGATGATCCTCGGGGTCAAGATGTTTCGACGGAAACAGAAACGGACTTTGGGATTGGGGTGTACGGTTGCCGGAGGATTGCTATTAATTGCATTCATCATCGTCTTGGGAATCCCGATGGTACTCGGAGTTCTCGAACCGGAAGTACCAAAGAATCCCAGTACGCCACGGCTGTTCACACCATTGACCAGACTACCGGTTTTTCCCGGTGCCGAGGGATTCGGCACGGATACGCCGGCGGGCCGGGGCGGAAGAATTATTACGGTGACAACGCTTGCGGATGATGGGCCCGGTTCGCTTCGTGCCGCATTAAACGTTTCGGAACCTCGAATCATTGTTTTTCGTGTGGGCGGGACAATTAAGCTAAAGGGGCAACTCTTCATTACACATCCATTTGTGACTGTGGCGGGTCATACGGCGCCGGGCGGGGGCATTTGCATTAAGAACGCCGGTCTTGTCATTCTCACTCACGATGTTTTGGTCCAACACGTTCGCATCCGCCCCGGCAATGAGGGGAACGTTAAACCTGACACGAACGACGCCATTGAAATTCTCGGTCAACATGGCGACTCAGACGGAGCTCATCATGTCGTCCTGGACCACATTTCTGCGAGCTGGTCGGAGGATGAAACGATCAGTACATGGTATGGCGCGCATGACGTGACCATTTGCTATTCGATCATCAGCGAGGCCCTCAATCACAGCCGTCATCGTAAGAAAACACACAGTGCAGGTGTGCTGATTGGCGATAGTTCTTACAACGTCTCAATACATCATTGCCTCATGGCACATAACGATTTTCGTAATCCTTTGATTATTGAAGGGGGAACGCACGACATCGTTAATAACGTTATGTACGACTGGGGCGTCCTATGTGCTGAGGTCGTTGATTATCATTCGAATTCGTTTTTGAATTTCATCGGAAACTTTTTCTTACCGGGACCTTCGACCCAAACCGGGCCATATGAGATTCTAATCGGACAGGAGAAAGGAATTCCGAAAATCTATGTCAAAGACAATATCGGGCCGCGACGACCGGAGTTCTCGATCGGCGACTGGAGCGTTGTAAAGTATGGTTGGGATTCGGATCAAAGCGCGCCGGAATTTTACCGGTCGCACGATCCCTTTGCCGTGCCCACAATCACTACATCCGGGGCGATGGAGGCTTTCGAGCAGGTTCTTGATTCTTCCGGTGCGATATTGCCCGTCCGCGATTCCGTGGATGAACGTGTTATAGCCGATGTGAAGAACAAGACAGGCAGAATTATTGATTCGCCGACTGATGTGGGCGGTTATCCTCAACTGGCCGGTGGAACGCCGTCCGATGATTCGGATCGCGACGGAATGCCGGATGACTGGGAGAGTCAGAAGGGACTTGATTTGAACGATCCAATCGATTCGACTGGTGATCGTGACGGTGATGGATATACGAATATTGAGGAATATTTACACTCACGTTCAAAGTAATTTGTGCGCAGCAGGCTATCGCCAATAACGCCAGTAGCAAAATCCGAGCCCGGCCTGAATCAGGACAATCGCCAGGAAGACGATCTTGAAGCTCAGTTTCTTCGTTTTATGCCTGAAGGATAACTGCCCCAGAAGGGCGCCTGGACTACCGCCCAGCAACGCCAACAGGTGTAAGGTTATTTCGGGAATGCGTGCTTTATGGTTCTGCGATTGCCGCTTATCATACCCGTAAAACAGAAAGACGATGATATTAATACCTGCAAGGTACGCATAAAAAGGGTGCACCCGTCTCCATCCTAATAATCCCGAGAGCATGGCGATTAAAACGATCGCAATTACAAAGTAGAACCGTTTGGGATCATGTTTTGCCATTTGTCGAGTTTATGATGAAGCGAACGGTCTGTCAATAAAGCGTCAATGGGTTTGTATTCCGAACTTGATGTGCAATCAAGCTTCATGTAGTATCTTGGTTGTTTTGTTGTGTCGCCGAGATCAATGAGAAGATGGATGTATTTCCGGATCATATTGCGTTTCAAAAAACCTGGCGGACGTACCAGGCGCGCGTTTTGTCTGAATTAAACGAGCATTTGGATGACAATCATTTGCACATTATCGCAGCACCGGGGTCCGGCAAAACCGTGCTGGGGCTTGAGGTCGTTCGGCACTTAAACAGGCCGACTTTGATTTTCGCCCCGACTCTGGCCATAAGGGACCAATGGGTGGATCGACTGATATCTCTCTTCTGCAATGGGGACGACGCCCAGCTTGAGTGGATATCGAAAGATATTCGCAATCCGAAATTCCTCACCGTTTCCACCTACCAGGGATTACATCGTGCTTTTACAGGGAAGGTGGAAAAGGAACTGGAAGAGGAAGAAGACGAGAGTGACGACGGGCAAGACAGTGAATCTCATCGGGCCGCAGAGCGGAAAACGAATCGTAGTCAGCTTTTGAAAGAACTCAAAACAATCAAGATTCGTACGCTTGTCCTTGATGAGGCCCACCACCTCCGAAAAGAATGGTGGCAATGTCTGATTGAGATCAAGAAACATTTAGATGATCCGACCATTGTGGCTTTGACGGCGACGCCGCCTCTTGACGTGTCGCCGTATGAGTGGGAGCGCTATATCGATCTGTGCGGCCCGGTCGATTCGGAGATATGTGTTCCCGAGCTTGTTCTGGAACGGAACCTTTGTCCGCATCAGGATTATGTTTATCTTTCAACTCCGTTAAAAGCCGAAGAACAGCAAATCGAAGAATTCCGAAACGATGTCGAGCAATTTGTCGATGAGCTATGTTCGGATCGAAATTTTACATTCGCGTTGGAAAAACATCCATGCATTAAGCGTCCCAACGCCTTTATTGAAGAGATTCTTTCCGATCCCGGCTTTTACTCCAGTATGGCTTTTTTCCTCAATCACGTCAAAGGGCGACCTCCCAGGAAAGTGCTTCGGATCATCGGTTTTCCCTCGAAAAAATGCCCGAAATTAAATTACGAATGGTTGGAGGTGTTGCTAACGGGATGTCTCTATTCCCATCGGGAGGGTTTCGAAGGATGCGCTGAGCTTTTCGAGGGCATTTTCCGACGTCTTCATCGGATAGGAGCCGTCGAGAGGCGAAAGGTCAACCTTAGAAGTAGCGACAAGATCACGAAACTGCTCGTTTCAAGCATTTCCAAACTCAAGAGTGTCGAAGAGATCGTTCAACTCGAAAGCGAATCCCTTGGAACAGATTTAAGAATGGTCATTTTAACGGATTACATCCGCAAGGCGGCTTTTCCGAAAAATGAACGGGACACTGAATCACTGAAGCGAATTGGCGTTGTGCCGATTTTCGAGACGATACGCCGACGCTCGATCGAGGGTATCAAGTTAGGTATCCTTAGCGGCACATTAGTCGTCATCCCTTCCGACGCCAAACGTTTGCTGGAGGAGCTCGCCGTCGGTATGGGGATTCAGTTGACTGCGGTTAAATATGCGTCATTGGCGCATGATGAGAATTACTGCTCTTTAAATATGACCGGATCGGACAAGCAGAACATGGTCAAATTAGTCACGCGTTTGTTCAGTCGGGGCGGGATTAATGTTCTGGTTGGAACGAAATCCCTTCTCGGAGAAGGCTGGGATGCTCCTTCGATCAATTCATTGATTCTGGCGAGTTTCGTAGGCTCGTATATGCTCTCCAATCAAATGCGCGGCCGGGCCATTCGAACCCAGGAAGACAATCCGGATAAGACGGCAAATATCTGGCATTTGGTGTGCGTTGAACAGGGCCAAAAGGAATTAAGTGAGGACATGGAGATGCTCGCGAGGCGATTCAAGTCTTTCGTCGGTGTCTCTTTTAAAGAAAATGTCATAGAGAACGGCTTGGGGCGTTTGGGCCTGGATAAGCCGCCATACAGTGCGAAGAAGATCGATAGTATTTGCTCGACGATGACGGAAAAGGCCCGGGATAGGGAGCGGCTCCGGGCGGAATGGGAGCAGGCGCTCCGAGCCGGTGAGGTGGGGCAGTTAGCCGAAGAAATTACAAGTTCATATTTTACGTTGCCCCGGGATTTTGTGTTTACCAATACCATTCTTGCTGTTTTGTGGCAGGCGTGGTTTTGGGGGCTATTTACCTTCTCACAATTGATGAGGGCGTCGAGCAGATCGTCGGAACAAACAACCTTGAGGGGATTTTTCATGCTTTTGGGAGTGGCGTGTGTTATCTCAGCCCTGGTCGCATTGCCGAAATGCCTGAAGGCCCTGTACTTGTTCCTCAAGCACGCACCCGTCCGTTCGAGCATGAAGCAGATCGGTAAAATCCTTGTTAAGAGTCTGGCGCATGCCGATTTGATTCAAACCCCCGTTTCCAAACTGAAGGTCGTCACAGCTTCGCATCAATACGGCTTTGTGAGCTGTTCATTGAAGGGCGGGACGACCTACGAGAAATCTCTGTTTCTGGATTCGATGCAGGAACTCCTCGGGCCGATAGGCAATCCTCGTTACATCATGGTGCGAAAGACGCCTCTTTTGAGATGGATAAGAAAAGATTATCACGTCGTTCCCCAGGTTCTCGCAAAAAACAAAGAGCTTGCCGAATATTTTGCGAAAATGTGGTCCAGGTACGTTGGTCCTGCGGAACTGGTTTACACGAGACATGTGGAAGGTCGAAAAATCCTGCTCAAAGCCAGAGGCCATGCGATGTCCACCAGTTTTCAACGGCGCGCCGAGCGAATTCGAACGTGGAAATAGACAAACATTATGATGGAGTAGCATGAGTATGAAGAATCTTGAAGAACGTCTTTTTTTGCTCACTTCGTTTTTCTGTATGATCCTGGCGCCATCACTCCAGGCCGAACACCTTGCTTTTCCCGGAGCCGAAGGCTTCGGCAAGTATGCCAAGGGAGGACGGGGCGGCGATGTGTATCATGTGACGACTCTTTATGACGACGGTCCCGGATCGTTCCGTTATGGTATCGAAACGGCGGAGCAACCGAGAACGATTGTATTTGACGTTGCGGGAACCCTCCCGTTGGCGTCAACGATACGAATGGAGAACAAATCGCGATTAACTATCGCCGGGCAAACGGCTCCCGGAAAAGGTGTCACAATACGCGATCATGCGATAGTCATAAACAATTGCCACGATATCGTAATCCGGTATCTGAGGGTGCGGCTCGGCGACATGAACAAAGGGGACTCGGCCGGGGAGGATGTCATGACCGTTGATTACGGCGATCAGATAGTTTTAGATCATTTATCCTTGAGCTGGGGCATCGACGGCAACTCGGACTACCGCGGCAACAGCAACATGACCCTGCAATGGTTGTTGTATGCCGAAGCGCTTCATAATTCGCTTCACCCCAAGGGCGGCCATGCCATGTGTACCTCGTTGCGGGATTGCCAGGGGAACACGACACTCCATCACAATATCTACTCCACGTCGCGCAACAGACATCCAACCATTGGAGGCGGTACAGGCAGCAAAGGGTATGCTTATGTCGTTGTCGATTTTCGAAATTGTGTTAACTACAACTGGCAAGGGCCGACGAATTTCGGCGGTATGAAGCTTAACGTCGTGAATAACTATTACAAGCCGGGTCCCTGTTCCGATCCGCAAGATTTACCGATGCAGATGAAGGACGGGGACACAACGAAAGCCAAGGGATTTATGGCCGGAAATTACTTCGAAGGGATGCTTAAACGCTTCAACGACGATAATTATTCTGCCGTCATATACACGAACAGCGGAAGTTATATGTCGACGACGCGGGAGCGATGGCTCTCGAAAGAGCCGTTCGAATTAGAAGATTTCAAGCCCTGTACACAAAACGCCTCTGATGCTTTCAAAACGTGCCTTCGATATAGTGGCTGCTCGCTTACTCGAGACCGTGTAGATGAAAGAGTCATCGAGAATATAGTTAAGGGCAAAGGCAAATTACTCGATTCACAGGACGAAGTCGGTGGATGGGACCGTTATCCCGAAGTACATCGGCCGGAGGGCTGGGACCGTGATCGCGACGGAATGCCGGATGCATGGGAGAAAATGCATGGTCTTGATCCCGAAGATCCCAATGATCGTAATGGAGATGCGGACGGTGACGGATATACCAATCTTGAAGAATATTTAAACGGTCTCGTGCCGGATATGATCGAAGTCATGACCCGGGATTAGCTTGTATCCAGTCTGTGCTGAATATACAATGGCGGATGGTTGCTCCACCTTTTTCTCTGTAAGAGTACGTCAGATGCAAAGTTCCATCCTTTGCTTGAATCAATGAGGGATAGGCGTATGACTTTTCACGGTTATTTGACTTGCCGATATATCTTTTCCATTTCCAGGTTTTACCTTCGTCATCGGAAAGCGCCGCGGCCAGTCTATGCCGGCCGTGCTCGGTATCGTTAAAAACCATTACCCAGCAGCCCTCTCTTAATGCGATGGTTTCCAAACTGGAGCCTGGATTCGGAATGTCCGTGTCGATAGCGGGTGACCATGATTCGCCGTCGTCAGTCGATATGCTGATAAGGACGCGATATGGCGCATTGCCGCTGTCCCGCATATAGGCCACCAAAGTTCCGTCCTTCTTACGCACGATGCTGGGCTGGATCGGTCCCAGGCCCACGATTGGCTTACTCGCTCGCCAGTGCTCCCCGTTGTCGTCACTGATCGCCATCAGGCAGACATTGAATCCATCCGAATATAACGGAAGCAAAATCCTCCCGCTGGGGAGAACAGTCGGATGCGTTCGAGTCATCCAGCCGATTTGCCGTTTCGCTTTGTCCTTGGCGGCTTCGATAATCATGGTTGAGTATAACGGTGCGTACTCAGCCCACATCGGCTCTTCGGTAATGAGTTCCTTGAATCCGGCTTCGATGGTCTCCGCGAAGATGTCTCCCGGTTTCAATAGAATAATGTCCTGCCAGTCCCAATGGGGCGCCCCCGGCTGCTGAAAATCCGCGGATGTGCGATATTTTAAGATGGAATGCTCCCATCCATTGGCGCGAACGGCAATCCAGAACAACCACAATCGATCCTGTTGATTGATGAAGAGAACAGGATTGCAATCCGGGAAGTCGGGCGTGTCAGCCATGAGAAATACAGGACTCCACTGGGTGTGACCTTTGCTCAGCCGGGCGCCCTGGATCACGACATCGTTTGCCTTTCGCTCGCCGGAGCCGTGAAACCAGCACGCCAAAAAATCACCCTTCGGGCATTCCACGATACTGCTGGAATGGACGTGTTTTCCCTGAAGGGCAAAGATAGGATTATCTTGAATGTCTGCTTGCGCTTGTACCTGGATTGTTAGGCATGTGGCGATCAGCAAAGTCATCCTTAACTTCATGGCAATCCTTTCTTTTATACTCAACCTGCCTTCTTATGTGTCATCGCCTGCCGGTTTGGGTCGTTACGATAGACGATACGACGACCTGCTGGCTGTCGGTCAGGTCAAGTGTTTCATCTCGGACGGCAAGCCGACCATCACAATCACCCACGACAAACAACGCCTGACCGCCCGTGGGAGCAATCGTGCGGGCGCGAAAGGCGATCCGGTTGGCGGCGACGTAGATCGTTCCATTGGCAGGGATCACTGTGCCGCCGCGGAATGTTAAAAGCAGATCATCCGGCTCACGACTTAATGTCCATCCGGAAATGTCAACGGCGATCGGATTGGCGTTTTGCAGTTGGATGAACTGTTCATCCAGGTTCCCACTCATCGGATTGGTGTCAATCGTACCGAAACGAATCATCGCCCGGCTCGGTTGGGTGTCGGGTAATTCCCGGGCCCCGGAGGCCAGGCGGTTGAATAACTGAAGTCGGCGTTCGGGCAGATAGTAGGATTTTAATTCTTCAGCGGCTTCCCATAATGATTGGGGACAACAAGGAGACGTTGAACCGTTTCCCCAGGCGTGCGAGCCCCATTTTTCAGCATCCAGCGCGGCATCGGGAGCGATGAGAGTTGCAAAGATATCGATGAGCGGCTCGAAATAGAATTCTTCCTCGGTCGTGTCCGGCGCCATGAGAAATTCATCCATCAGAGTGCGTACACGACGCAAATACATCTGTCGCGTTTCCGGGGTGTTAAAAATGGCATCCGGCACGCGGTTCCCCGAGCCGACAAACAGCCGGGTATTCGGTAGAAGGTCTTCATTCCAATACGTTTCAGAGGAATTCCACACGCGCCCAAAGCTTAGATCTACATCCCATGGCCACATTTGCCATTCATTCGTGATGCCCGTATCGCGGTAAAGGTAATAGTTTTTGTGGCAACAATCCGTATCGCCCGTAATGGCACGTGCCGCCAGGAAGTTGACGACCTGCGCGACGTCCACATTATCGTAAAGAAACTGGCGGCGAGCTTCACCGGAGAGACTCAGGCCCTCGTAAAGCGCCGTCAAATCCGCATTATCTTCATACTTGCGAGTCTTTTTTTCGGCGCCGGTGATGGAGTGGCTTGAACTATTGAATCCGTTATACATTTTGTAAAGAGCGCCCTCGGCATTCAAGCCCATCCGAATTAGCCAGTCTTCATCGCCGTTTTCCATCACGTGGGCCGTGCCCCAAAACGCCCCGTTTTGTTGGACGCGCACCGGGAAAACCCAATGATAGGGACAG